>NZ_AKWX02000007.1:323333-646666 GCF_000306115.2 Leptospira wolffii serovar Khorat str. Khorat-H2 | reverse complement strand
GTAGTTGGAAAGCAGTACGTTCGTATCCAGGACGATTTTCACGAAATATCTTTATAGATAATCCTCTTCGCTAAGATATCCGGCTTTTTCCGCGTATTGTTTGGCTTTTCCTCTCAATCTCTTAGCTTCGCTCAAGAAGAAATATTGTCTCAATGCCTTTTGGATCACTTCGCTTTTGGAAATATTTTCTTGGACGGAAAAACGAACCAATAAGGAATCTAAATCCGTATCCAGGCTGACCGAGACGACTTTTCTCATAAGGAATACCTGTAATACAGAGTAATAAGATAAAAAGAAAATGAAAAAAAAAGATCAAAATCGGCGGAAAAGCGATTCTTAGATTCTTAGCATAGGGAAGGTCCATTTCGCTTAATAAAAAGACAGATCTTTCCTGAGAAAAATCATACTGGGAATCCTCACTAAACTGCTGCAAATATCCGGTTCAATCCGCTCATCTTCCTTTAGTATCGCCAGCTTCTATTTTCATGAACAAAGCATCTATTATAATGGATAGAGACGTAATATTATAATCAATTTCTTTCCAAATTCCCGCTATAGATTGAATGAAAGCGGACTTGGCATGGATTTTGCTTAAATAAGGTCAGAATGCTCTGATTCTCCGAAATTCCGGCTCGTTCCCCTTTCTCGGGATCGTAAAAGGATCTTAATCGGAACGTAAGCGAAGGTTCTTAGAATTTAGGAAGCAATCGGGAGGCCCGCCATGAAATACAATAGAATTCCCTCCACCCTGAATGTTGGTATTCAGATCATCGACAACTCTAAATTGAGGATAGCCGAGAACGTTCTTGTAGGAATCGTTCACAGGACGGAGATCCCTTTCGATCCGGGCACCAACCTCGCCGTAAAAGTGGGAATGCTCAGCGTTTCCGGTTCCATCGATATTCCTATGAAGGTCATCAAATGCGATCGGATTTCCGAATCGGAATACGATCTATTCCTGAATTATACCGAAAAGGATTTCGATAAGATTCGCGAAATCGAGGAATTGATCCAAGATCTGGCCTGAATCGGTAAGAATCGGATTGAATAAGCCGGGAATCTTTTCCCGGCTACTCGTCTCGTCGTTTTGCAAAGAAAAGCAAAACGAATACTTTATTTTCCTTAGGCTACGAATAGGTCGGCTTTTTGGATCATGGTCAGGGGAACTTTTGTGGGACTGGATTTTTCAGGGAAGTATACGATCTCCTCGCCGATCAATCTGCGATTCTTATCCAATTCGATCACGGATCCGTCTTTCAAATGTAGAATGATATCGATTCCTCTATAGTTTACGTATCTTTCCATTTGCTCTTTGAATTTGCTGCTGACCATGTTCGCTCCTAACGACAAAACGTTGGAAGGAGAGTAAGCTTCCCCTAGGAAAGTACAAGTTTTTTTTATCTTTTTATTAGAAATTTTTTATGTCTCGGAAAAAATCCGTACTAAACGAATGTGTACAGAATTAACGTTAGACGAAATTAAAAAGTACGAAAGAAATATTTACTTCAAATTCGTTACGTAGAAACTCTTCAGCAATTCTTCCAAGGCATCGGGACGATCGTGATGCATATTATGACCTGCGTCGGCAATTTCCTCATATCTTAAATTCTTAATATGAGAGAACACCTCCTTGGAGTCGTCCAAAGGAAGGTTTGTTTTTTGTCCGTAGATCACCATGACGGGACAGGAAATCGTTTCCCAAAGATGGCGTGTGAATTGAGGGCTCAAAAAAACGGGAGGGCCGTTTTTATAGGAAGGATCGCTTTTCCAAATAAAACCGTCTTCTGTGGGCTTGATTAAGGTCTCCGTAATCTTTAAGAGTCTATCAAAAGGGAGTCGAGGATAAACGGGAGCGAGCCTGGAAGCGGCTTCTTCTATACTCTTAAAACTTTTCTGGCGTTTTCTTTCCTTTCCAGCCAGACTGATTTCCCAATTTTCCAGCCAAGAAAGAAACCTTCTTCTTTCCTTTTCGGGATCTTGGAGAGAACTGAATCCTTCCAAACAAACCAGGGTTTCCACCCGATCCGGATACAATCCTGAAATTCTGGACCCAAGCCCTCCTCCCATGGAATGACCCAGGATATGGAATTTTTTGGGAAGATAAGCCTGGATAAAACTTTTCGTATCCAATAAGGGAAGTAGAAAATGATAGAACCCTTCTCTCAGCCATTCTGAATCTCCGTGACCCCGATAATCGAAACGGTATAGATCGAAATACTGGGATAGAAATTCTTCCTGGAAAAGAAAGGTCCGGGAAGAATCCATGAAGCCATGCAATAATAGGAGCGCTCTCCCCTTCCCGTTATCTCTCTTGGCATACGAGAGTTTATAACCTCCGGATTCGAAAAATCCCGATTCGGTCTCCTTCCCTATCTTAACTGGATCGCTCATTTTTTCCCCGAGGTCATTCTCCGTAAAAAGCGGAGATTGAAAACCATTCCTTACCGTCTGCATCTATTTCCGGAGGAGAAATTTTCCGAATTCGTTCGTGATCCCAACCATTTTCTCCCTCGAAATGCCCGAGTAGTTCCTCCAGAAATTCCAAAATCTCCCGGTTACGATCGGTACCGTAGGGAGAAAGCGCTTTCGTTTCGCCGAGAGAAAGGAATTTCTCTCTGGCCTTTTCCGCCTGCATCCTCGCTCCTCTCGGATTTGGCTTTACAAAAATCTTATTGAGAGAAATCGCAAGTTGGATCCAACCATGGAATAATAATCTTCTCGGCCCGACTTCCTTTTTCCATTGGAACTCGAATACCTCGTGCAATTCGAAATATCTTCCCGAACCGTACAAGTTCCGCCCCTCCTGCCAGGCATAATCGAAGGTTTCGTCGGCGGAAGGATTACCGCGGATTCGATCCAATATCGCTATTATTTCAGGATCGAATTCCATGCTCTCCCCAGTGTTTAGAGGATATCTTAGGCCAAGGGTTACGAAACAAGGGCAGAATATCGTCTACATAGTACCTTCTTCTCATTCCTAATAGAACGGATCCGTGGGAGAGAAGAGAGGCCAGATGAGAAACCATGAGAGAGGAAAGGCTTTTCGGGGGATTCGGATTCGGGAACCTTTCCGACAGATTCTCATATAAGGAGGAAAGCTTCTCTTCTCCCCTTTGCCTTAAGACTTCGGAGAGTCTGGGTAGGGTCGCATTCAGAATTCCAATATATTCTTCCGCATCCGCTTTTCCCGATTCAGAATGGATCCGGTCGATCGTCTTTCGGAGTTCCGGGATCCAGGATCTTTCCAGAAGAATTTGGAATTGCTCTTCCGTTTGTATTCTATCCCCATATTCCGACCAAAGACCGGAAAGAGAAGGAAGTCCTTCGGAATCTTCTAATCTTTCTATGATTGCGGCCTCTGAGGAGAAGTTTTGTAGTACCTTCGACAAATCCGGTTCTTTTTCACCGGGAGAATAGGAAAGACGCAACATTCCGATTCCTTCTCGGAAAGAATTCAAGGGTCGATTGATTAGAGGGAGGAGCGTATTTTCCTCGCATAGATCCAGTATCGTTCTTCCTTCGGAATTCTTATTCCGCAGAAATCCGTCTTCATACCAATTGCCCGGGAATTGTACGATGGCAAAACCATGCTCTTCTCCCCCGGCTTCCTTTGCCATTTGTAGTACCTTCGACAAATAAGTATGAGTGAAACGGTCCTCGGGTACTGGAAATGTATTACTGGAGATTCCGTAGTATCTAATTTTCCCCTCTTTACGTGCCCTTTCCAGAAAACCGAATGCAGTTCGGATCCTCCGGTAGTATTCTTCCCTAGCTTCTTCTCTTCGCTGTCCTTTCTTCTCCTCTAACATCAGATAATATTCGGGATTATGCAAAAGGAATCCGTCGATCGTAAAAACTCCGAGACGCTTTCGGGATCTTTCCAATTGGTCCTCCAAAAAATCCGGAGATATGCAATGGAAGAGTCCGTTCTGATATCTTGTGATTTCCGAAAATCCCCTACCTTCTTTTTCCCGAGCCTCTAGGACTCTTAAATTTCTGCCCTGTATATAACCGGCCTTGGTCACTATAAATATTTTCTTACGGAATTCTCTCTTCTCTTCCGCTTTTTGCGAGAGTATATCTCCCACCAAACCTTCCGCCTCTCCGTCTCCATAATTGGCGGATACATCGACTATATTGACCCCGGATTCTAGAGAATATTCCAAAGCCTCCCTATGCTCCGGGTCGGATAAACCGATCCTATATCCTCCGAAACCTACCCGAGAAATCCGAAGTCCTCGGAAGGAAAAATATCCGGACCCGGAAGTCTCGGGTCCCTCTGAAACGGAAAACGAACCTTCTTGCAATCGGTTCCGGTATAAAGACTGAAAAGGATCCTGGGTCTGCATTCTTCTAAACTTTCCGTATTTGATTCTTAGTGACGCTTTCGGCACCGCACCAAATGAGACCGATTCTTAGCGACTTGATCCGAGCCGGTCTGTCGCATTTTCGAAGTCTCCGTTTCCGAAATCTCGGCCCGAGTTTCTCATTTCCCACTTAAATGTCCATTTTTTGTCTTTTCGCCTAAAAGTGCTTTTCGTCCTGACCTGTTTTTTTATCCTATTTTGTAGGAGCTAAGGAGAACGTTTGTTCTTTTTCCTGGCCCCTTCTTCAACAAATCGATGACTTCTTCCCATGATCCTTACAGGAGATTTTGAATGGATTTTCAGGCTGGATATCTAAGGTCTTCCATCGGTAGAAAAACTATCGTTGCGATTACCGGAATCATTTTCTTCGGCTTTGTATTCGTACATATGCTGGGGAACCTCCAGATCTTCCAGGAACCGGATAAGATTAATACTTATGCCGAGTTTCTGCAGAGCTTGGGCGGGCTACTTTGGCTGGCTCGAGGAATTCTTTTGGTCGCTTTCGTTTTACACGTGTTCTATGCGATCCAATTGTCTATTGAAAACAAACAGGCTCGTCCGGTCGGCTACGTAAAACCAAGCACGATCCAGGCTACCCTTTCTTCCCGCTATATGGCACTTACGGGCTCCGTAATCCTGGCCTTCGTAATCTACCATCTTCTGCATTTCACCTTCGGTAAAATTCAGCCGGAAAATTACGCTCTCCAGGAAATGATCGGGGATAAGTCCAGACATGACGTATATTCCATGATCGTTTTAGGATTTAAGAATATATACGTGTCCGCATCCTATATCTTCGCGATGCTTCTTTTGGCCTTCCACTTGAGACACGGAGTAGCAAGTGTATTCCAAACCTTAGGTTTAAATACTCCCTTCTGGGCTCCCAAATTGAACGCATTTGCGATCCTATACGCACTGACCATTTTCATCGGCAATACATCTATGCCTGTTGCCGTACTTCTTAACTTCGTAAAAGTTTCGGGAGCGCAATAATCATGAGTTTAGATTCCAAAATCCCTTCGGGTCCCTTGGAAAAGAAATGGGACGACTATAAATCCCATATCAAACTGGTAAACCCCGCCAATAAAAGAAAATACACCGTAATCGTAATCGGAACCGGACTCGCCGGAGGTTCCGCATCCGCGACTCTCGCAGAGTTGGGTTACAACGTTAAAACTTTCTGCTTCCAAGATAGCCCTAGACGAGCTCACTCCATCGCGGCTCAGGGCGGTATCAACGCCGCAAAGAACTACCAAAACGACGGAGACTCGGTTTATCGTCTGTTCTATGACACCATTAAAGGTGGAGACTTCCGCGCGAGAGAAGCGAACGTTTATCGCTTGGCCCAAGTATCCGCGAACATCATCGACCAATGCGTGGCGCAAGGTGTTCCTTTTGCTCGCGAATACGGCGGACATTTGGACAACCGATCTTTCGGTGGAGCCCAAGTTTCCCGTACATTCTACGCGAAAGGCCAGACCGGACAGCAGCTTCTACTCGGAGCCTACTCCGCCCTTTCCCGTCAAATCGGACTCGGAAACGTGAAAATGTATCCTAGAACCGAGATGTTGGACCTGGTCGTAGTAGACGGTCACGCAAAAGGAGTGGTCATTCGGGATCTGGTCACCGGCAAGGTAACCGTACACGCAGCGGATGCAGTGGTCCTCGCTTCCGGCGGTTATGGAAACGTATTCTATCTTTCCACGAACGCAAAAGGATCTAACGTAACCGCGACCTTCCGCGCCTATAAAAAAGGCGCATTCTTCGCGAATCCTTGCTACACGCAAATTCACCCTACTTGTATCCCCGTTTCCGGAGACCACCAATCCAAATTGACTCTGATGTCCGAATCCCTACGGAACGACGGTCGTATCTGGGTTCCTAAGAAGAAGGGAGACACTCGTAATCCTGCGGATATACCGGAGAGTGAAAGAGATTATTATCTGGAAAGAAAATATCCAAGTTATGGAAACCTTTGTCCTCGAGACATCGCATCTCGTTCCGCGAAAGAAGTCTGCGACGCAGGATTCGGAGTAGGACCGGGAGGCCAAGGTGTATATCTGGACTTCTCCTCTGCGATCAATCGTTTGGGAGAACATACGATCGCGGAAAGATACGGAAACCTCTTCCAGATGTACGAACAAATCACCGGAGAAAATCCTTACAAGGTTCCGATGAGAATCTACCCTGCCGTTCACTATACCATGGGCGGTCTCTGGGTGGATTATAATCTGATGAGCAATCTTCCCGGCCTATTCGTGATCGGTGAAGCCAACTTCTCCGACCATGGAGCCAACCGATTGGGTGCCTCCGCGCTCATGCAAGGCCTAGCAGACGGTTACTTCGTTCTACCTTACACCATCGGAAATTATCTGGCCGAAGTAGGATTTGGAAAAACTCCTTCCATCGACCACTCCGAATTCAAGAAGGCGGAAACGGACGCAAACGCCCAACTCAATAAGTTTCTTTCCATCAAAGGAAAACGAACCGTCGACTCTTTCCACAGAGAACTCGGAAAACTCATGTGGGACAATTGCGGTATGGCGAGAGACGAGAAGGGCTTAAAAGAAGCCCTAGTCAAAATTCCGCAAATCCGCGAAGAATTCTGGCAAAATGTAAACGTGCCCGGTTCCGGATCTGAGTTAAATCAATCCCTGGAAAAAGCGGGAAGAGTTGCGGACTTTTTGGAATTTGGAGAACTACTCTGCTTGGATGCTCTCACTCGGGAAGAATCCTGCGGAGGACATTTCCGCACCGAGCACCAAATGGACGACGGAGAAGCGAAGCGTAACGACGACAAATTCTGCCATGCAACCGCTTGGGAATGGAAAGGAGTCGGAGCTAAACCCGTGGAGCATAGAGAGAAACTCGAGTTCGAAAACATTAAACTCGCCACTAGGAGTTACAAATAATGGATCTCAAATTAAAAGTCTGGAGACAGAAAAACTCCCAGGAGAAAGGCAAAATCGTAAATTACGACGCCAAAGACGTTTCTCCCGATATGTCCTTCTTAGAAATGTTGGATGTGGTCAACGAAGAGCTGATCACCAAAGGAGACGATCCGATCGCTTTCGAACACGATTGCAGAGAAGGTATCTGCGGCTCCTGCAATATCATGATCAACGGGGAGGCTCACGGTCCTCTTCCGGGAGTCACAACCTGCCAGTTGCATATGCGTAGCTTCAAGGACGGAGATACGATCTTCTTGGAGCCTTGGAGAGCCAAGGCATTCCCGGTTATCAAAGATCTGGTCGTAGATCGAAGCGGTTTCGATAGAATCATCCAAGCCGGAGGTTTCGTTAGCATCAATACCGGAGGAGCTCCGGATGCGAACGCTCTTCCCATTCCTAAAAAGGATGCGGACGTGGCCATGGATGCGGCTACCTGTATCGGTTGCGGAGCATGCGTCGCTTCTTGTAAGAACGCTTCCGCGATGTTATTCGTTTCCGCAAAAGTTTCCCATCTTGCACTTCTTCCTCAAGGACAGGTCGAGAAGAAAGAGCGTGTAAAGAACATGGTAAACGCTATGGACAAGGAAGGATTCGGAAATTGCACCAACCAATACGAATGCGAAGCCGCTTGTCCTAAGGATATCAAAGCGGATTTCATCCGAGTCCTGAACAAAGAGTACATTCTTTCCTGATCCGTTAAGATCGAAGAGATGTTTAGATAAACCCTCGGACTTAAGAACCCGAGGGTTTTTTATTTCTTTTCGGACTCGAACTCCCTCGGATATAGACGAAAAAGAATTTCCTTCTCCAAGATTCCTAGACCGATAAATTCCTTTTTGATGGTTTGAATAGCTTCTTCTTTCCAATAATTATTATTCCGATTCGCTGCGGCATAAGCTCCGATTATATTCGTGATATATGTGATCACGGATATTCCGGAAACGGTGTAGAATAAAACTCCCGTTGGCTCCGCCACATAAAGCGCGTAACTCGCGGATATCAGTACCAAGTTTACGAAAAACGAAGTCACTCCTTCCGCAAACTGATCGCTATAAACCTGACCCGCTCCCGGCAATAGCGCGGAAAGAAACGCGGATCCGTAGGGGTTCTTAGAATTTTCTTCGACCTTTTTCCCTTCTTCTTCCCGGAATCGGACCAACCTTTCCTTTTCCTCTCCTTCCTGAGCGGAAATGCCGGATGATTCGTTCTTAGAAGCGAAATCAGTGAGAGTGATAAAATAAATCAAAGTCATCTCCAGTTTCTCCAGCCTGCAATCCGGATAGAAACAATTGGAGTTCCTTTTCGGCTCTTTATAATCCTTATGTGTTTGGACCAAATTGGAGAAATCGTAAAGAATCCGAATACGAATATCGTCGAAATCCTTTTCGGTCAGGGAGGATCCGATCTCCCTTCCTTGGCGAATTAAGGAGAAGATTCTAAATAAACGCACATCCTTGCAATCCGCACCCGTTAAAATTCGGCTTAGCTCGATTTCAGTCTCCAAGTATCTTTCGGACTTGTAATATTGGATCGCGTTTTGAAGCATACTCTTCTGTAAGAAATCCAGCTCGCAGCCGGGCATGGAAGAGGAACGTAAAGGAAATGATCCGCAGACTAAAAATAGCAGCGTTAATAGCACTGAGTTTCGGATTCTATTCATTCTGCCAAACTTCTTCGGGATCGGAAAGAAACGAGGATGCATTCTTTCTGAATAAACTCGTTCTGGATCGGGTAGAAAAACACCAAAGCAAGGACAGGAAATTCCAAAATGTATCCTGCCCTATGCATCCGTCCTGTTCACAGTTCGTTAAGGAAGAATTCCGATCCAGCGATTTTATCTCCGCCTTTTTCTTTTCCCTCAATCGTATCCTATACGTGGAGAATCGATTCTTGGATTCCTGGGGACTGAAACGTTATATGTATGAGAAAGGAAGAGGAAGATTGGTCTCGGACAAACCGATCGACCAATCTCCTCGAGATCTAGACTCTTTTAAATCCGAATTTAAAGACGATTAGCGTCCAATTGGTAGAAATAGCCTTGGCCGTTTTTAAAATCGTGATTCCCCAGATCGTTGCACTTTTCCGAGTCGCAAAGTTTCACATTCTCCCTCTGTCCGGAAATGTACGCGAAGTCTTCGCTCTTTAAAACCCGGGTCCCCACGATCATTTCCATCCCCTTAGGAAGGTGGACCATCACCAGAGCGGAATCTTCCCGGAGAGTCGTCTTATCGAACGCCTCATCAATGGTGTAATGTTGGTAGGATTTAGGTCCGACTACCCAAAGAAAAGGAAATAGGAAACAGATACCTCCGATCAATGCGGGAATCTTAATCTCCGTCGCAACCGGTACGATTCTCAAGACCTTTCTGTCCTTTTTGATTTCAAAGATCCGGCTTTCGAAAACGCCGTCGTTCATCTCCATTTCCAGAGGAGTCTTACCCATTCTCTGGCCGAAATAATAGATATCCAATCCCTGCGGATCCGTATTTACGCGAACCGTAGTAGTACATTGCATCAAAATAAGTATAAGGGCGAACAACGTTTTTTTCATAATAGATCCGTAATTGATTTATTTGAGATACTTTATGGAAATCGATTTCAGTCAACGTAGATTTCCCTGAGAGTCGATTTATTCGATCGAATAGATCCCGGTCGGACTTCCCATCAAACTTCCTCCCTGGTGTATGTAGAGGATTTTACCTCCCCATTCCCCCTTTTCGATCCGTTCTTCCATAGCCGCTAAGGATTTGGCGGCGTAAATCGGCTCCAAATAGATCCCGGTCCTTTTATAATATTCCAAACTCTTGAAAATCCATGTACTATCTTTGGAGCCGAAACCGTAAGCGGTCCCCTTAAGATCCCTCGGATCCTCCATGCCATCTCCCAAATGGGATAAGAATGTCCTATCCAGTCGGGGGATATTTTCCCGAAACCAAGGAATCATTTTTTCCCGAGATAGTCCGATGCAAATTCCGGAAACTTCCGTTCTTCCCCAATCCTTTGCGGAAATCCAGGTCAGGCCGGAGCCGATATCGATTATGACTCTATCAAATTCCTTTTCCGGAATTTCTTCCCAAAGAGAATTGAGTCCTTGAAGAGCCTCAGAGGAAAAAAAATATTCCGGCAATATCAGTTCTCCGGTTTTAGGAAGGAACTCCAGACCGGCGGCGGAGCCCCCTATTCTTTCTGAAACTTCCCCGGTATTTATAGATTCTTTCCAGACTTCCCTCGTGGGAAAGATACTAATTTCGGAAAATCTTTTAGCGATTTGAGAAGCAGGAGTGACTAAGATCGGGTTTCTAGAATAGACCAGGCTTCGGACGGGAATTCCTAGATACCGAAAGAAAAGAACCCCGGATAAAACCGCGTTTGAATGCAGATTTCCGACGATCCTTACTTTTCGGATTTTGCCGTTTTTCCAAAACGGGAGGATCGCATGGTAGATCCCGAGCAATTTTCTGATTTTTGTGCCCTGAGAATAGAAGATCCGATCGTCTCTCTTTACATAGACTTCGACGTTTTTGGAGCGAAAGAGGAATTGGATCGGAGTCCGAATCGCGAAAATTGCGTTCGGATCCATAGGCATTTAATCTCCCGTTTTGAGAACGGCCAAGAAAGCTTCCTGAGGAATTTCCACGTTTCCGATTTGCTTCATACGTTTCTTTCCTTCTTTCTGCTTCTCTAAGAGTTTTTTCTTACGGGTAATATCCCCACCGTAGCATTTCGCGGTCACATTCTTCCTGAGTGCGGAAATACTTTCTCTGGCGAGAATTTTTCCTCCTACTGCCGCCTGAAGAGGAATCATGAATTGGTGGCGAGGAATGATCTCCTTTAATTTTTCTATGATCTCCCTTCCTCTTTGCTCCGCCTTCGATGTGTGGACGATCATGGATAATGCGTCCACAGGCTCTCCGTTCACCAGAATGTCCATTTTTACGAGTCGGGAAGCCTTATAACCGGAAGGCTCGTAATCCAAGGAGGCGTATCCTCTGGTAAGGGATTTTAACTTATCATAAAATTCGAATATTAGCTCGGCGAGAGGAATCTCATAGGTCAACTGAACCTTGTCCTGGGAAAGATACACGGTATCCAATTGCATCCCTCTCTTTTCGATGGCCAAGGTCATGATATTTCCGACGTATTCGTTAGGAGTGATGATGGACGCTTTCACATAAGGTTCTTCCGTAGCTTCTATGAGAATCGGATCCGGAAATTTGGAAGGATTGTCTATATCGAATACTTCTCCCTTCTTCGTTCGAATCGTATACTTAACGGAAGGAGCGGTAGTAATGAGATCCAGGTTGAATTCTCTTTCGAGACGCTCCTGAACGATCTCCATATGCAATAGCCCCAGATATCCTACCCGGAAGCCGAATCCTAAAGCCGCGGAACTTTCTTTTTCGTAGACCAAGGCCGCGTCGTTCAGCTTCATCTTCTCTATCGCATCCACGAGTTCCTCGAACTGTTCTCCCATGATAGGAAAGAGGCCCGCGAAGACCATCGGCTTTGCATCTTTGTATCCCGGCACCGCCTCTGCGGCCTGATTGGAATAGAGAGTAACCGTATCGCCGGTTCTCGCGTCGGAGACCTTTTTGATCCCTGCGATGATATAACCCACTTCCCCCGCGGAGAGGATATCGGTAGGAGTCAAAGTGATTCCCTTGATCCCGACTTCGTTTACCGTGAAGTCCTTTTGGCTACTCATTAGAAGAATGCGATCGCCTTTCTTTACGGTTCCGTCGAAAACTCGGATCTTGATCACGACCCCCATATACGGATCGAAATACGAATCGTATATCAAAGCCTTGAGCGGACCCTTCGGATCTCCTTTAGGCGGAGGGATCTGTTTTGTGATCTCTTCCAAGACCGCCTGCACATTCAGACCGGTCTTTGCGGAAATCGCCACCGCATTCTCCGCGTCCAATCCCAAGCTATCCTCGATCTGTAGCTTAGTCTTTTCGACATCCGCAGCAGGAAGATCCACCTTGTTCATCACCGGGATGATGGCGAGATCCTGTTCCATAGCGAGATACAGATTGGCCAGAGTCTGGGCCTCCACACCTTGGCTCGCATCCACGATCAGAAGTACTCCCTCGCATGCTTTGAGAGAACGAGATACCTCGTAGGTAAAATCCACGTGACCGGGAGTGTCGATGAGGTTCATGGTATAGGTTTTGCCGTCCGCCGCCTGGTAATTAAAGGTAGCGTTATTGGCCTTGATGGTGATTCCCCTCTCCCTTTCAATATCCATGGAGTCGAGAATCTGGTCTTTTTTAGTCCGATCGTCCGTGATCCGGCCTATCTCCAAAAGCCTGTCGGCAAGGGTGGATTTACCGTGATCGATATGAGCGATAATGGAAAAATTTCGTATGTATTGTTGGCGGTCGGACATTGCTAAAAACAAGGTCCTCGGGGATTCCCCCCCTGAAAAGTCTTTTACGAGGGGGATCCAGATCGAAAGTCCGGGTTAAATCCGGAAAAGGAAACAGTAGATCAATAGTCTCCGTAAATCGTGCCTTCCGGCTGCAAATTGGAGCATTGACCGAAAATGGACGAATAAGTAGGAGACAATCCTAAAACTCCGAAGAGTTTGATCTCGCTCACGCAGGAATCTATATCCGCCTTCACGTAATATTCGCTAGGTTTGATTCCGGCAAGAATCGTCGGTAGCAGGATATTTTGTGTATAGACGGATGCGTTATAATCTCCGGTAGAAATCGCATAAATCAACGCGGAAGTTGTCGCTGCGTCTTGGATCATGTCCTGAGCTTCCTTGCCTTTGTAACGATCCGTAAGCCCCGAACGGTTCAAGAGAGCACAATTCGCGAAAACGGAAACAAGGATTAAAACTAATAGAAACTTGAGTCTCATCTAAAGACCTCGTTTTAGAAAAATTTTGACAATTTGGATTCTTAAAGAATCCTCACCTCGCTTACAAGAAGTTTTAAACCATTCCCAGAGATTTTCCGACTTTTTTAATCAGAAGAATATCGATCAACGGAGGATCTTCAAACCCGCCTCTTCCATCTTCTCCCGATCGCATGCAAATTTTGCGATATCGATCTGCTTGTGATGATCGAATAAAAAAGTAGTCATTCTTCCCACAAACCTACCCTGGTATTCCTCCTCCACGAATCGCAGCCAGGAAGCGATATCGATGGCTTCGTGACAGAGAAACTCGTAATCGAAATTAGTCACCGGATCGAAATATTTCTTTCTGGGATTATAAATCTTTTCCTCATCCAGAAGTAGTACATTCTCCAAAGTAAAAGGATAATCCTTCAGTCCTCCCGCCAACCCTAGTTGATAAAAACCTTCCGCGTCTTTCTTGGTTCTAAACGCGGTAGTGCGAGCGTCCGCGAAATAGGAAAATGTTTCCGGACGAAATTCCATTCTGATCCTGGAGTTGCCTATCGTATTTCCAGGATACGCCACCTGGTGGTCCAGGACAAGAGAATCGGAATCGCCCGGTTCCAAAATACAATATCCCTTTTCCCAGACCATTGCGAAAGGATTGGAAACGGATATCTTAGGCCTCTCGGATCCTTTACGCAAATTGCCCCGCATTCCTTCTATATAAGGAAGATCACAATCATCGAATGTAGGAAAACTGGATTCCGAAAGTTCGAAATCGGCGTAGATTCCGAATGCCAAAAGCCATGCGAGAGGATGCTCTATGATCTTTATCTCTCCCAGTTGAATATTATGATTTCCTTTATGGCATAAGGAAGGATCCAATTCGTATCTACGATCGCCGAAGGTAAAACTGGAACGTTTTCCGAGTGCAGGAGATACTCGAATCTTAGAATCCTTATTTTCGAAGGTCGCTTTTCCGCTTACAGTGAATTCGGATGATAAGGTGTAGGAGAAATTTTGATCCGGAACCTCCACTTTTCCTATAAAGAAATCGGGAAGTTCCCTGAACTCCGGATTTCTCGTTCGAATCAAATCCCCGATTCTTTCGGATTCGGTAAAAACCTGGGCGTCCATATTATGTTCCTATTATAAAGGACGATTTACCCCTTCTATCAGAAGAAAACTCCAGGAAAGAGCTCCTAAATAAACCAGAAATGTGGGAATGGCCCAAAGCAATTTGGTTCTAAGAGGTTTATGTTCGGTATGGAAATATGCGAATGTGGAAAATACGCCCAATAATAGTTCCGGAAGAAGCACGTACACCGCCACATGCCCGATTAAGGAAACGTTTTGTGCATGCCAAACAGGAATGAGCCTCATAAACTCCTCGGAGAAAAGGAAAATCAGAAAGGATACGATACCCGCCACCGCATATTTGGAAATAGGGTTCGCCTCAGGATATCTTTTTGCGAATCGGGTAGCGGAGAATATGGTAAGAAATAACGGGATAGTCCATAGCCCGACCATATAAGCCGAAACTGTGCCGATCTTAAAAAAACCGTCGTCCGGAAAAACTAAGACCCCTAAGACCCGAGAAAGAAACCAATCCGGAAAGACCTGCAGAACGCTTACCGGAAAAACGAACAGAAAAATATCCATCCATCTATCGTGCTTCCATATCTGAGCCACGATCGGAAGAGAAAGATTATATACTAAAACTAGAAAGAACATTCTCCAACCGCTGGGAGTGGGAATCGGTAAGAGAAGAACTATGATACATAGTAAGGCGAAGGCGCCGTGAAAGAAAAGAGCATGCTTCTCGGTGGTTTTCATTGGGGGATTTCTATTCAGGAAGCTACGATTCGCAATCCTTTTTTCGGGCTTTTCCCGCTTGATTTATTTCCCCGTGACAAAAGGATTTCAGGAAAATTCTAAAAGAGCTAGGAATCATAGGAAACAATATGTCCAAATCCTCTAAAATCTCGGCGATCCGAGCGCGTGAAATCATGGATTCCCGCGGAAATCCCACGGTAGAAGTGGATGTAAAATTGGAAGACGGGTCTTTCGGTCGCGCAGCCGTTCCCTCCGGAGCCTCTACGGGAGAATACGAAGCGGTAGAACTCAGAGACGGAGACAAATCCCGCTACTTGGGTAAAGGGGTCCTGAAAGCCGTCGAGCATGTGAACGTCAAAATCAAAGATCTTCTGATCGGAGAGGACGCATTGGACCAAAACCGCATCGATGCTTTAATGCTGGAAAAAGACGGAACGAAAAACAAATCCAAATTAGGCGCAAATGCGATCTTAGGTACTTCTCTCGCAGTCGCCAAGGCTTCCGCCTCTCATACCGGACTCCCCCTTTATCGTTATATAGGCGGAAATTTCGCGAAAGAATTGCCTGTTCCCATGATGAACATCATCAACGGAGGAGCTCACGCCGACAATAACGTGGACTTCCAGGAATTCATGATTCTTCCCGTGGGAGTACATAGCTTCCGAGAGGCTCTTAGAGTGGGAGCGGAAGTCTTCCATAGCCTGAAATCCGTGCTCAAATCCAAAAAATTGAATACTGCAGTGGGAGACGAAGGCGGATTCGCACCCGACCTGGCAAGCAACGTAGAAGGCTTGGAAGTGATTCTGCAAGCCATCGAAAAAGCAGGCTATAAACCCGAAAAAGACGTATTATTGGGTCTGGACGCCGCTTCTTCCGAGTTTTTCGACAAATCCAAGAAAAAATACGTTCTGGGAGGAGAAGGAAATAAGGAGTTCACCAGCGCCGAATTGGTAGAATACTATTCAAATCTTGTCTCAAAGTATCCGATCATTACTATTGAGGACGGACTGGACGAGAACGACTGGGACGGCTGGAAACTCTTAAGCGATAAGCTCGGTAAGAAGATCCAGTTGGTGGGAGACGATTTATTCGTAACGAATATTGAAAAGCTCTCCCAGGGAATCGCGTCCGGTGTGGGAAATTCCATTCTGATCAAGGTAAACCAGATCGGAAGCTTATCCGAAACCCTCGCCTCCATCGATATGGCAAAGAAAGCGAAGTACACCAACGTGATCAGCCATAGATCGGGAGAAACGGAAGACGTTACGATCTCTCATATAGCCGTGGGAACCAACGCCGGTCAGATCAAAACCGGATCCCTCTCTAGAACGGATCGTATCGCTAAATACAACGAACTATTGAGAATCGAAGAAGAACTAGGATCTTCCGCGATTTACAAAGGGAGAAATACGTTCTATAATCTCTAAACTTCTATGGGCATAGGTCTTGCGAACAGGCTATTCTTTCTTCTGGTTTTCCTATCCGGGATGTTTTACTTCACGGTTTTGGGAGAATCCGGTCTGGTCGTAAGATCCACCCTGGAAACCAATCTTTCCAGTCTTCGTTTGGATGTGGAAAGATTGGAATACGAGAATCGTCAGTTGGAAGAACGCCAAAAACTCCTAAGGGACGATAAGGTCGCCTTGGAAAAGGAGGCCCGTAAATATTATCTTCTCTCCGAAAGCGCACAAATCATAAAATTTCGGGAACCGGAACCCAGAGTTGAGAACCGTCCCGTCCTCGCCTCTCGTCTAATAGCTTTAAGAGCGGATCGGAATCTTCCCGTTCCGCCTATCCAGTTGCTTCGCTTTTTTTACATTTCCTTTGTAGCTTTCGTATTTATTGGAGTTTTCAGGAAATTACGGAGGAAGAAACTGGAACAACGAAGTGCTTAGGAGCTAGAATGTCCGAACCAGAAAAGATCAGCGAAGTTATAGAAGAACTAGCTGGTAGCAAAATTTCAAAAAAATTCATAGACCATCGGAAAATTTTCCTCTGGGGCGCCGTTACCGACGAGTCCGCCAAAGACATCGTGGGCAAACTACTCTACCTGGAGATGTCCGATCCCGGAAAGGAAATCACTTTTTATATCAATAGTCCGGGCGGAGTCGTTACCTCCGGTTTGACTATTTACGATACCATGAAGATGATCTCTTCTCCAGTTCATACGGTATGTATGGGACTCGCTGCGTCCATGGGTTCCGTGCTTCTCGCAGCCGGAGTCAAAGGCAAACGCTCTATTTGGCCTAACGGTAAAGTCATGATCCACCAACCGAGTATCGGAGGCCAAATCGTTGCCCCCGCTACCGACCTGAAAATCCAAGCCGAAGAGATCCTAAAGACTCGGGCAAGACTCAACCAAATTCTCGCGGACGCCTGCGGGCATCCGGTCGCAAAGTTGGAAGAAGATACGGACCGCGACTATTATATGGACGCGGACGAAGCGATCAAATACGGAATAGTGGATATACTCGCCACTAAGATCGATTTCCCTAAAACCGGAAATTAGGTTCAACGTTGTCCGGCGTTCCCACGATAGAAGAAGCCATCCGCTCCTTTCTGGATACTCAACAGGAAGGAGCGAATCGATCCGATTCAGAAATGGCCACCCTATTACTGGAATTTTCGGCCCTACTCTTCGAGAATCCGGAAGAGGGTAAATCCGAAGAGATTTTGATCCACCATCTCGGATCCTTCGAACTGGACGAATTTCTGAATTTCTACCTCCAAGATATGCATCCCGACGACGCTCATATCGTAAAAAAGGGAAAGGAATTCCTGAAGAAGTTCCGTAAATTCCTGGATAAGCGTTCCCTTCTCGCGGGAGAACAGAAAGAAGACTGGAAAGAATTCTTTCAAGAAAACGGAATATAATAAAAAGGTATGGAAGGCCATAGCTTTCGCCCCAGGCGTTTCGTTTCCGGAAAACACGCGCAAACCATCTATAGCACTTTATTCCCTCCGGAAAATCCTCTTCGTAGCACGTATTTTTCGGAGGATATTCTACTCACTCTGAGTGGAGATTCGGGAGAAACCCTTTGGTTGGAGCATAATCCGCCGACGGAAGGCTACCGCAAATCTTCCGTTCCTTGGAATGGATATTACATTCTCATGATACATGGAATGGAGGGTAGCGCGGATAGTTCCTACCTGGTTTCCATGGCAAGCGTGGCTTTGGAAAGGGGCTACGGAGTCGTCCGAATGAATCTGCGGAATTGCGGTAGAGGAGCCGGTTTCTCAGGCACTTCCTATTACGCGGGACAATCCGAAGATTTGCAGGACGTTTTGGATTATATCTTCGATTCCTTATCTAGAAAGATATTCGTATCCGGCTTCTCCCTATCCGCAAATCTACTCTTAAAATTTTTCGGAGAATCCAGAAACCATAAGGCCTCGGCATTCTCGGCGGTTTCCCCTCCTCTGGATCTGGCTAAGAATTGCGTTTTCATAGACTCGCTTTCTGGCAGATTCTATAGAAATCACTTCGTCAGCAGCTTTAAGAAAAAAATGAAGAATGGAACCATCCGACTGAGCCCTAAGATGCAGGAAGATGCGCAAAGAATCCGCACATTCTTCGATTTAGACGATCTGATTACCGCTCCCATGTTCGGATACCACAGCGCGGTGGAATATTATAAAGCTAATTCGTGTATAGGTTATATCCAGTCGATCCGTCATCCGGGTATCCTAATCCATGCGGAAGACGATCCGGTCGTTCCCATATTCGAATGGAATTCCATTCCTTGGAGCAAACTCACTAACTTAAAAGTGATTTTAACGAAGAAGGGAGGACATGTGGGCTTCGTATCCGATTCCAGTCCAGAGATTCCCGACGGGAGGTGGTTGACCAAAATTCTGCTGGATTATTTCGATTCTAGAATATAAATTGCCGGTGGGCTTGAAAGACTCACAGTGAAGGCAAAACCTCCGGCACACAAACCCAAAAAACCCCTTCCCGCATCCTTCTTCGTCGTGGTTTCCTACGAAAATGAGGAGGCATACTATCGCTTCAAAGAGAAAGCGGAAGACACCTTTTCCCAAACTCTTTACGAATCCAAACCTCTTCCGAAATGGAGCCATCAATTCGAGAATTTCCTGGATTCTCCCTTGGGTAGATTCACAAGGATACTCTCCTTAAAGCGTAGAATTTCCCGGGAAGAATTGCCAAGCCTCCAAAAAGAATGCCAGAAGTTCCAGACCGCTTTAAGAAAATCGGACGAATCCTTTCGAGTGTTTCCCGGATATTTAACTCCTTATAATCTAGTTCTTGCGACTTTAGAAGAGGATCTGCATAGAATCTACCTCTTCCACGGAGTATTCGCGGAGATCGTATATACCTACCAGAGTCAAAAATGGATCCCGCAATCCTCAGCCTCCGAATTCTTCAAACACCCCGAAGTTATATATTTTTTTACTAATTTAAGAGAATCGTATGTTCTATCCCTGGAAAAACGCTGATAAAATTCTTTTCGCCCTCCTTCTTTCCGCATGCCAACCGGCGAATCTCGCCGTCGAAAAGGTGGAATTATGCGACTATTTCACGAGAGACGGTGTGTGTAGGGAACCTAGTCCCTTAAATAAAAAATATTCGGTGGACATACCGAACGATAAGAAACCCCAGACTTGGGAGGATCTTTCCAATTTCCTTTACTTCCATGCCCGTGAGACTCCGGGATTCATCCTAAGAATGAACCGAAAATTCAGTCCGGAGGAAAGATCCCAAATCCGCGAAACCTATTTTGCAATGTACGAATTCTCGGGAGTGCGAGGTAAAATGGAGGGTTTTGAAATAGGAGAAGATTGGATTGGTTCCTTTAATTACCTAGGAAGCATGATCAAGGAAAAACAAAAAAAAGAGAATCGATTGAAACTATATCCGTATGAGACTTCTCTCTTTCCTAGCGACCTGGAATTTAACTGGACTGCCAAAGGAATAAGCGGATCCACCAAGACTAAGATTGATTTCGTTTATCATGTCCTGCCCGCTGCAAATTAGGGAATGAAAACTTATTTTTTCTTTCCGCTTTTTGCTCTCAAATGCCCCCTCTGCTGCTTTTCTACGTTAGAGGGCTCCTCGGTCAAAACACGCTTAATAAAATCCCCAACACCTGCTACTTGGTATTGAATTGTATTCAGCAAATCTGCAACAATCTCCGAGTCGGGAAATTCCCATAGAATTTGATTCGATTCGTCTACAATGGCAAGATGTACGGTTCGATTCCAAAACGGATACTTCTTAGTAATTCCCGCAATCGCCTGAAAGGTAAGTGAAGCGATCGCTTGCGCAGAACCGTCCTTATCCACTAAAATGTTTTCGGTAAAAATCATCAGAATTTTACCCTCGAATTTAGTCTTATAGCAATCGCTTAAATAATCCTTCTCCGTTCGCTTTTTATCAATCTTCGCAACAGGGACTTTCGACCACCGAATTTCTCCATCGCGGGTTTTATCAATTAGGCGAAAAATAACTTCACGAAAAGGAATCGAATTTTTAGAACTCATAATTAGGCTCCGATTATATCTCGGTCCATTTGGGATTCCGATATAAATTCAGTTGCATTTCTCAATTTTTTGTATATTCGGAAAGCGGAATCTCTATTCTGTAGTCCCTTTTCGTATTTGCGAATTAATCTTAAGGCTTCCTTCAAATCAGAGCCTTCCGAGAAGGAAACCTTCCCTTTCAATGACTTACACCAACTACCGATGTCAATCAGAAGCAATTCGATACTTGGCCGTTCATTCTCATAATTATTAATCATAGAATGTAAACGGGATATTTCACTCCGAATCTTTTCCAATAACTGCGGAATTCGAATTCTCTGTACATAATAATTCTTTATCTTCCAAGTAAGATGAAGAATTATTAAAGAGATGATAAAAGAAACAAGACTAACCCAATCCGCAACTTTTGCTACGATTATGTCCACGCGATTGCCCCTTTTATCTTAAATCGAATCTAATATTTCGCGAATAAAAGCGTAGGATCCAAGAATATCTGAGAGGGCTCCAATCCTAAAATCCAAATAGCCAAGCTTCCCAAAACCACGGCGGAAACCACGGGGATCAGAAGATTATCGTCCACCACTCCGTTCCAATACGTTCCGCTATACAATTCTGTTACAGCGGCTGCGACCACAGCGGGAAGAATAAGAATCAGATTCTCCCAAAAGGATCCGCTTCCGAAATGATAAATCCCGAAGGTTCTAGAATCTCCCTGGACCAAATATACGAACCAGATTCCGACCAAGGCGGAGGAAACCAGAAACGCCACGATCCCTTCCTTGGATTTCCCGTTGGAGAAACGGTTTTTTCCGTAATGGGTTCCTACCCAAGCGGCCATCGGATCTCCGATGACCAGGAACAAAAGGGATAGTATCGCAATATCCGGAGGAAAGAATAATACTACGAAGGTGATGGAAAGAAAATAAGGAAAAGTTCCGTTGATCCGATACTTCTCCTCTTCCTTGAGTAGAGGGCCGGCGATTTTCACGAATAGGGACTGCACGAATCCGATCTTGAATCTGGAAAACTCCAGTAAGACCAATAAGGCCAGACAAAACAAAAGTATCAGAACTAGAACCGCTCTAGTCGCGTAAACGAGTCCATAGGCTCCCTGAAAAATATCCAGATAATAACAAACCGGAAGGATCAAGCCGAGCATATGCCAAGCTTTTCTGAAATAATTGAAGGAGGTTTTCTTTTCGGATTTCATCTTTACATCTTCCAGAATGGAAACATATTTTCTTTTTGTCTAAAGCAGAACGTTTTGTCAGCGTTTCGAGGCGATTTTTAAGGCAGCCTCTTCGTCTCCTGCGATGAGAAAGAAACCGTTTAAGCCTGCCATCTTGAATGCGTTGATTACGGGTTTGGAAATATTTACTAGTACAAGTTTGTTCTTACTGGAAAAACTGACCTGGCTCACTTCCTTTAAGGCCTGAACTCCCGTAGAAGATACCAAATGCACGTCCTCCATATCCATGATCACAGCGCTCTGGCGCACGGCGACGGAAAGCGCATCCTTGAACTTTTTCTCCGTAAAGGAGTTGATAGAACCCTGCAATTTCAGAACTTGAACGCTGTCTATCTTTTCCGTCGAGATGATGATCTCGTTAAGAATCATAGCTGTTTCCCGATTCGCCACGATACCGAGATTTCCAAATAGATACAAATGGTTTTTCTTTTCTTTTCCACCGCCTTCCTGTTTTTCAAGACTTACGGATTTCCATTCTCAGGAGCTCTTATTCTCTGCCTCACCCTAGCGCTTTCCCAATTTCATTCGGCCAGAAGCTTGAGGCCTGGCGTAGGATTTTTATTCTTCCCCGCTTGTCTCTGTGTCCTGTCTCTTTGGGACGGTTCCTCTCCGGAAGATATTCTGGATCTATTATGTATCAGCTTGGCCGGGATCGTTTCCGGAGGAGGCTTTTCCTTCTTGAGCAATCGATCTCCCGCCTTTAAAGAGGCGGTCGGTCTATTGCTTCTGGCCTCCTCCTGCATTCTGGCCTACGCCCGTAGAGATTTCTCCCCTTTCTTAGTTCCTCTTATGGCGGTTATAGTGATTCCTTTCTTTTCCAAAGGATTCCGTATCGCGGTTTTAGGTTCTTTTTGTGTCGCCTCCTTGATATGGCTCTATTTTACGGATGTCTCCCCGGTACCGGAGCCTTCTTTTTATAAATCCATTCTTCTGTATTTAGGATTAGGATGGGTATTGACTCGGGGAAGAATCGATCCGGTAAGTCGTCTCTTATTTTTCGCATTCTTTCTCCTTATAACCGTTTCTCGCCCAGGTAAGGAGTTCGCTCTCTTCTCTTTAGGCCTCTTCTTTTCTTACTTGCAAGAAGGCACCCTGGGTCCAGAATCCGGAAGTGAGATATAGAAGCTTCGGATCGACTATTCATGAAAATTAAAGTTGCTCATCTTTTACGAAAAACGGAAGAAATCGACAGAGATTTGACCGAGTTGGGTAAGATCAAAGATAGAATAGCAGCGGATCGGGATTACTCGGAGTCTCTTCGCGAATCTATCGGTGCGGAGATGGAAAAATTATCCTCTCAAAGAAAGGATATGCTCGCATTATCCACTAAGGAAACTCCCGCTGACTGGAGTTCCCCTTCTCTTCCTTCAGGAGCAAGAGCAGCCGAAGGTCTATACCAGGATAACGAAAAGCGACTGACCCGAGAAATATCCGTTGAAATCCAAGGTAAAAAGGAACAACCTGTCCGAAAGACGATTCACAAATACTAGCTTCTTCCCGAATCTGGTCCAACCATCAATTAAAACGAAAGAAATATGAACAAAAAGATACTTGTACTCTCCCTCTTGTCTCTGGCCCTCTCCCAGTGTAACCTGGACTCCGACGTTCTCGCTTCCTTTAAAGGCGGAACCATTACCAGAAAAGAATTACGGAACTTTTATAAACTGATGAATGCCGGCGGACGCAAATCCGAACCGAATCATCCTACCGTCGAAGAGCAGACTCAACTTCTGGACACCTTAGGATTATTCAAGTTGATCGCACAATACAATGCGGAGAAAAATCTTGTCTCCGATGCGGAATCCGAAGTCTTCCTAAAAATCACACGCCCTCAATCCGCTTACGCTTATCTCCAAAAAGAATTAGCGGATAAATTGGAAGTGGAAGGGAAATTGAAGTTCGCCTTCGCAAGAATCGCACTCGTAGCTTCCGCCGACGCGAATGCAAACGCTTCCACGGAAGCGAGAGCCAAAGATATCTTGGAAAAAGTACAACAGATCTCTTCCAAAAAGGATGTGGCTAAATTCATCGCGGAAAATACAGACGAAAGTTCCAGAAAAGCGATCGGAGGACTCCTGGAACCGCAATGTTTAAATTGCGGTAACGATCCTATCTCGGAAATCACAAACGAAGCCGCGGATAAATTAGGAACCTGGATTGTGAAGGAACTCATAGAGCCTCAAGATCCTAGAATGCCCGCTCCCCCCGCAAACGCTCCTAAGCCGAAGAGATTCTTGGTAATCCGAGTGGAAAAGGTGGAAACCATCTACGCAGGTAGACTCGGAAAATTCTTCCAAAGAGAACTCGGAAAACTGAAATCCATCGCTTCCAACTATGTCAACACTCCAGGGCTTTCCGAACAAAGCAAAGCGGATGCTAAACGTCATTATGCGGATCTAAAAGTGGACGATTTCGCTCTTAGATACGAAGAATACATGAAAAAAAGATTCTTAGGAAACGCCGCTATGGAATTGGAAGAGCGTGTGATCAAAGACGCCGGTTACCAAGCGGCTACGATCACCCAGGAAAATTTCAATTCCTTTAACGACGAATCCGTCCTACTCACGAATACCAAGAACGGTGAGACGGTTAAATACAAAGATGTCGTAATAGAACTCAGACAACTTGCGGCCGCAACCGGACTAGACGCCGGAAAGCTCGAGAACAAGACTAACGTATTACAATTCTTTAAACACCAATTTATTTGGTATAAAATCGGCGATCAAAGCAAAGAGATCAAAAAGGTATACGAGTCTCAGCAATTCCAGGAAGAATTCGCTCTGATGAAATTATACAGCCTCCAACCTTTAGTCTTCAAGAAAGTTCTTCCAGCCAACTTGGACGTAAGCGAAGCGGAGATCAGAGAGCAATACGAGACAGGCAAACTATTCACTTATGCTAAGCCTAATCCGAATAATCCTCAAGACAGAGTCCCTCTTCCTTACGGAGAGGTTCGAGAGAAAATTAAGGACGAGTTGCTTAGAGCCAAAAGGCAAGGACTAGCCAAAGAGTTCACCCAAAAGCTAAAGACCGATTATCAGTTCATAGTTGATTCCAAAGAACTGAAACCCGCCAAAATCTAAAGGATGACAAATAGCAAGGGAAAAGGTTCCCTCTTTTTCCCTTGCTTCTAACCCTAAATCATTAGGGTTTTCGACGATTGGCCTACCGACCGTTTTCTAAATACCTAAAATAGGGTATTTACTTTTCGCGAGGCATAAGCTCAAATCGCTTGCTTCCTAAAGTCTGTTCTTTTAGTATTAGCCTACTTAGGAAAAAACTTCTATCCAGAATCCGAATGGAGAGTGATGGAAATTTATTCTTGAGGCTAAGCGACCTCTTAATAAAACGGTAAAAAAGGGGAAAAGAATGAATAACCACATCTATATGCTCCGTAAAAAACGGGGTATCAAACAATACGATATGGCAAGAGCTTTGGGTGTATCCCCTAGCTACCTTTCCAAGATCGAAACAGGAAGCCAAGCTCCTACGGAAAAGTTCAGACAAGCTTGTGCAAAATATTTGAAAACCACATTAGATAAACTTTTTAACGAGAGCCCGGTCGAAGAGGTTTACCCTGAATTCAGCCAAGGCCTCACCAATAAACTCTGGGCAAAACGCAGAGAATTGGGAATCAAACAATACGATATGGCGAAGAAACTTAAGGTTTCCACCCCGTTCCTTTCCAAAGTGGAATTGGGACTTTTGGAACCCCCAGAAGAATTTAAGAGCATGGCCTCTAAGGTCTTAAAAATGAAAAAAGAGGAATTATTTCTACATAAAGTAGAATTCTAATCCGAAACAAACGGGGAGCTTTTCCGCTCCCTGTAGTGCAATATTGCACATTCTTTTCCCTTATAAAAAAAAACCCCGGTATTTACCGGGGTTTTTTGTTTTAGCTCGCTCTTTCCTCTATTTATTTTACGGAGACTTTTCCTCCCGAGTAGTCCAGAGTGATCTTTTGACCGTTCTGAAACTCTCCTTTCAGAATGAAATTGCTGAGAGCATTTCCGATCTCCCTTTGGATCAATCTTTTAAGAGGTCTAGCACCGTATTCCGGATCGAATCCTTCTCTTACGATATGCTGCCTGAGCGCCGGAGTATAAGCCACTTCGAGTCCGTTTTCCAGAGCCTTTTTACTCATGGCCATCAACTGCAATTCGGCGATCTTCGCGATCATCGTCTCATCCACGGAACGGAAGAGTATCACTTCGTCCAATCGGTTCAGGAACTCCGGCTTGAAATGTTTCTTCAAGCGTTGGTCCACCATTCTTTCCTTTTCTTCCTGACTATATTCTTTCGAGCTTAGTATCTCGGAACCTATATTGGAAGTCAGAATGATGACCGTGTTCTTAAAGTCCACATTCCTACCCTTGCTATCCGTTAGCCTACCTTCGTCCAGAATCTGTAGGAAGATATTGAACACCTCTGGATGCGCTTTCTCCACCTCGTCGAATAGTATGACGGAATAAGGTCGTCTTCTCACCGCTTCCGTGAGTTGTCCTCCTTCGTCGTGGCCGATATAGCCGGGAGGAGCTCCTATCAAACGAGATACGGAATGTGCCTCCATATACTCGCTCATATCTATCCGAAGCATCGCGTTCGGATCGTCGAAAAGAAAGTCCGACAATGCCTTGGCCGTTTCCGTCTTTCCCACACCTGTAGGTCCCAAGAACAGAAAGGTTCCGATGGGTCGGTTTGCATCCGAAATTCCGGCGCGGGATCTGCGAATCGCTTCGGAAAGCAATTCCAGCGCATGGTCCTGTCCTATCACCTTGCTCTTCAAGGAATCTTCCATACGAAGTAGCTTTGCCTTTTCTCCCTGGAGCATCTTGGATACCGGAATGCCGGTCCAACGGGATACGATATTGGCGATATCCTCCTCATCCACTTCCTCTTTCAGAAGTCGACTGGATCCGGAAATCTTCTTCAATTCCTCGTTCGCTTTTTCCATTTGCTTGGAAAGCTCCACGAGTTTTCCGTATCGGATCTCCGCTACTCGGTTGATCTCTCCCCTTCTCTCCGCTTCCGCTTCTAAAAGCTTGTAACGGTCCGTTTCCTCCTTGATCTCCTTAATCTTGGAGAT
Organism: Leptospira wolffii serovar Khorat str. Khorat-H2; assembly: GCF_000306115.2. Taxonomy (NCBI): domain Bacteria; kingdom Pseudomonadati; phylum Spirochaetota; class Leptospiria; order Leptospirales; family Leptospiraceae; genus Leptospira; species Leptospira wolffii. Next base: position 619,822 of record NZ_AKWX02000007.1, on the reverse strand, counting down.
CTTGGATTTCTCCAGGTCCCAACGAGCCTTTAGATTGCGAAAAGTCTCTTCCTGTTCGCTTAGCTCTTTGACCAGATTTTCCGTCCTCTGCTTGGAAGCGGGATCCGTTTCCCTTTTTAAAGCTTCCCTCTCTATTTTCAGGGACTGGATTTTCTTACTCAAACGATCCAATTCTTCCGGCATGGAATCCATTTCGATTCTCATCTTGGAACTGGCCTCGTCGATTAAGTCCACCGCCTTATCCGGTAGGAATCTATCGGCTATATAACGATTCGATAAAGTTGCCGCCGCTACTATCGCGGAATCCAGTATTTTGATTCCATGGTGCAATTCGTATCTATCCTTTAGTCCGCGAAGAATAGTCACAGTCTCTTCTACGCTGGGCTCCTTCACGTAAACCGGTTGGAACCTTCTCTCCAAGGCAGCGTCCTTTTCTATATATTTTTGGTATTCCTTGAGAGTGGTCGCACCTATACATCTGAGTTCCCCTCTGGCAAGCAAAGGTTTCAACATATTAGAAGCGTCCATGGCTCCTTCTTGGGCCCCCGCCCCCACCAGAGTATGGATCTCGTCTATGAATAGAATGATATTCCCCTCGCTATGCTTTACCTCGTCCAAGGTGGCCTTGAGGCGCTCCTCAAATTCTCCCCTGTATTTGGCGCCTGCGATCATGGCTCCCAGATCCAAAGCGTAGATGATCTTACTCTTGATTCCCTCCGGAACCTCCCCTTGGATGATCTTACCGGCGAGTCCCTCTACGATCGCGGTTTTTCCGACCCCCGGTTCTCCGATCAGCACAGGATTGTTTTTCGACCTGCGGGATAGAACCTGGATGGTACGACGTATCTCCTCGTCCCTTCCGATCACAGGATCCAATTTTCCGGCCTTGGCCAGCTCATTTAAATTTTTGGCGTATTTCTTGAGAGCATCCGCTTTATTTTCAGGAGTGTCGTCCATAATAGGTTGTCCTTTTCTAAGTTCTAATACTGCGCTTAACAATTTCGGATATTCTAATCCGAGCTTTTGGAAGTCCTGGCGCAGGGAGGAGGTTCCCGATTTCAGAAAAGCTAATAGAACGTGATCAGTGGATAGATACTCGTCCTTTAGCTCCGCGCGGATCCTGTCCGCATTTTGTAGAAGTGCCGCCGCTTCTCTAGAGAATCCTTTTTCGGATCCGCCCTCTACTCTCGGAAGTTTGAGAATAGAATCCTCGGTCCTTCTTCTGAATTCCTGTAAAGGAAGCCCTAATTTACCGAATAAAGGCGGGGCAAATCCGTCTCCCTGCCCTAAAATCTTAGCGATGATATGCTCTTCCTTGATTTCGGGATTTTTCTCGTAGGAAGACTGCGCTTCGCTTAATGCTTCGTTTAGTTTTAATGTGATCTTGTCTAATTTCATATTTCTAACGATCCGATCCTAGGATTTCCAACTTCAATGGTTAGACAGGTCTGGCCCAAGTTTTTCTCAATTTTTCTGCCAGATAGTCAGAGACAATTTCTTCAGTCTTATGTCCCGTTTTTTTCCAATCCAAGAATGGAAATCGTTTTGACAATGAACCTTCCTGGATTGGGATTATAAGTTCCACTCACCCTTCGGACAAGTGAAACGGGTTCGAAATTCCTAGGCGGATCGGAATTAAATGTCAAGTCAGTCTCCCAAAGAAAGTTGGAAATCTCGTACAGGACTCATACTTACCGTCGCCTCCGGTGCGATCGGACTCGGGAATTTCCTACGATTTCCCGGACAGGCGGTCCAAAACGGAGGAGGTGCCTTTCTCCTGCCTTATATAGTGAGTTTTATCTTAGTGGGAATCCCTGTTTGCATAACCGAATGGGTGATGGGGAGAATGGGCGGCGACCAAGGTCATAGCTCCCCCAACCTTTTTCGCTCTTACTTATCCGGAGTTCCTTTAAGACTCTTAGGGGCAATCGGCGTTACCATCCCCCTTCTCATCTATGTATATTACGTTTTTGTAGAGGCTTGGTGCCTTGCTTACGCCTTCGATTTCGTGACAGGACAGGTCAATCTCGGAGGCCCGGGAACCGACCAAGGAGTTTTGATCCAAAACGCCACGGAACATTTCGAAACTCTTGTAGGAGCGAGAGAAAACGGAGCCGCCATAGAGGGTAAGATTTTTTACGCCACACTGGCCTGCTTTCTCATGAATTTCATACTCGTTTACAGAGGGATCGCAAAAGGGATAGAGGTATTCGCCAAGATCGCGGTTCCATCCATGCTCATCTGCTCCACAGTCGTTCTTGTCAGAGTTCTCACTCTGGACGGAATCGAATTGGGACTGGCTAAAATGTGGAACCCGGATTGGTCCGCTCTGGGAGAAGCTAAGGTTTGGATTTCCGCCGCCGGTCAAATATTCTTCACTTTATCCGCGGGCTTCGGAATCGCCCTCGTATTTTCAAGTTATCTAAAAAAGGAAAATGACGTCGTTCTCTCCTCCCTATCCGCCGCTTCGTTAAACGAATTCGTAGAAGTGGCCTTCGGGGGTATGATCACGATCCCAGTGGCGTTTTTATTCTTAGGTGCGGCAGTTACCTCTTTCGGGACCTTCGGAATGGGATTCATAGCACTCCCTTCCGTTTTCGCTCTCATGCCGGGCGGACAAATCTTCGGAGCGCTTTGGTTCTTCGTTCTATTTTTAGCCGCCCTCACTTCCTCCGTTACCATGCTACAACCTGCGATCGTTTTTCTGGAAGAGGCCTTCCATATACGACGTAGGACCTCCAGCATCATTCTTTTCCTACTCACCTTTTCTCTTTCTTTTCCGATCCTGTATTTCAATAAGAATTTCAACGCTTTGGACCAGGCGGATTTCTGGGTGGGAACGGTGCTCATTTATATTCTCGCGACACTGCAAATTCTAATCTTTGGTTGGGTGATCGGATCCAAAAAAGGTTTGGAAGAAGGAGACAGAGGTTCCCATATTCGACTCCCTCGTTTTTTCTGGTGGATCATCCAATATGTGACTCCCGCTTTCCTTCTCATCGTATTCGGAATGTTTCTCTACCAAAATCTCGGCTCTTATACCAATAAGATGAGCGTGGATTGGATGGTGGAACACGCAGCCCCCACGGTCTCGGCAGCCGAGGCCACAGTACAAGCTCTCGTATCCCGTTATGTGTTTATCGCGATTTTAGTCGTATTCGCATTACTCTATCTTTTAGTGCATATCAGCCTAAAAGGAAAGGAAGAAGCGGTAGTGGAGAAGGACAAAAGCAAGAATAAGATCCTACCTTTATTCTTCGGGGCTTTCGTTCTCGTCCTAAGCTTTGCGATGTTTTTCTTTCCTTACGGAGGAGTCTCCGGTTCCCAAGCGGCTTCTCCGGAAAGCTCTGGCAATTTCCTGACTTTCGACGGATCCCTGATTATGTGGACCTCCTTAAGTTTAGTGACTCTTCTGTCCTTATATTGTATCATCAAATTGTTCCAGACTAGGAACGAATGAGGTAATTTGGGCAGGGCGGAAGAACAATTTGCAAAACTATCGGGGATTTGGCCCGACTTCGAATCCAGACCGGGCCAGATACAGATGGCTAATAGCGTGGAGACATCCTTTCGCGAAGCCAAGCATCTGATCGTAGAGGCGGGAACGGGAGTGGGAAAATCCCTGGCCTATCTAATACCCGCCGCGTTAAGCGCTATCGCGAACGAAGAAACCGTGGTCATTTCCACGGAAACGAAAGCGCTGCAAGACCAGCTTATCCGTAAGGATATTCCTTTAGTATCCGAAATTTTAGGAGAGGAAATCAGGGCGGAGATCGCCATGGGAGCCTCCAACTATGTATGTAAAAGAAAATTAAGCCACGTTCTTTCCCAGGGAACCTTCGGTCCGGAGATGATGGATCATCTGAATTCCTTCAAGGATTGGGTTTCCGTTTCTTCCTCCGGAAGAAGACAGGAATACGACGGTTTTGCCTCTCCCGATTTTTGGTCCAAGGTAACTAGAGAAGCGGATTCTTGCCTTGGTAGAAGCTGTCCTAATTTCTCGAATTCCTTTTATTTCTTGGAAAGGGCCAAATGGCAGAAGGCACATATTCTAATCGTAAATCATCATCTTCTTGCGGCACATATCGCGTCGGATTTCAATATTCTCCCCGAATTTAAGAAATTGGTAATAGACGAAGCTCATAATTTTCCGGAGACATTGGGTTCCGCGTTTAGGATCGAACTCTCCTCTCTGGAGATCCAAAAGCTTTTACAGAATGTTTGGAACTCCCAAAAAAAATCCGGATTGGGTGCCAGATTAAATTCTCCTAAGATTAACGAACTCGCAGGCCAAGCGGGAGATAAACTTTTTATCTGCTTCAATCGTCTTCTGAGTGAGTTACCTCTGAATTTTTACGGCTCCCAAAGGATACGTAGGCCTCTCAAAATGGACGGGGGAGATTTGGAATCCGTGCTGGATTCTCTCCAAGAGTCTCTATTTTTAGAGCTAAAAAAATACTCCAAGGATAGCGAAGAATTGGAGGAAAAGGAAATCGCTCTCGAGATAGAGATGCTCGCGGGTAGAATCGGACAGGTAGCGGAAGGATTGCATCTATTCCGAACCATGGACGCGGGGGAGAGAGTGTATTGGGCGGATCCTCCGAATACCAAGACAAAGGAGATGTTTCCCAAACTTCTGACCCAACCTTTGGAATCCGAAACGATTCTCAGAGAAGTACTGGAACCCAGAACCGAAAGTATCGTATTCACTTCGGCGACCCTGGCCACGAACAAAGGAGATCTGAAATATTTCGGAGACAGGATCGGGCAACTTCCTTCTCGTTCCAAACTCGTGCCTTCTCCTTTTCCTTACGAGAAGAATGCACTATTGTTTCTACCGAAGGATATCAAGGATGCCACCGAATCCGCGGAAAGAAACGCAGCGGATCTATCCCGTTACATCCTGAAATTGATAGAGCTGACGAACGGAGGAACCTTCGTATTATTCACTTCCAACAAATCCTTAAACGAGATCATAGAAACCATCCGACCTCTTACGGATCTTCCCATATTCTCCCAATTGGAACTAGGCCCTGAACTTGCGAAAACGCGGTTTTTGGCCGAAAAGAATGCGGTGCTTTTCGGAGTTTCCAGTTTTTGGCAGGGGATCGATATACGAGGAGACAAACTTAGGTCAGTCATTCTCACCAAACTTCCCTTCCAACCCCCGAACGATCCCGTTTTAGAAGCAAGAAGCGAAAAATTAAAAGAGAAAGGAGGCAATCCTTTCAAGGATCTGCAATTGCCTTACGCTACGACCATTCTCAAGCAGGGATTCGGTAGATTGATTCGCTCCGAAAAGGATACGGGTATCGTGAGTCTTTTGGATTCCCGCATTTGGACCAAGTCCTACGGGAGAGACCTTATAGACGCGCTTCCTCCGGCAAAAAGAATCTCCGAATGGAACCAACTCAAATTAGAATATTCTAAACTTCCCAAATACGATGCAGGAGTCGCCGTATGAAATCCATTTTAAAGACGATTCTCCTGGGCCTGATTCTATCCTCGTTTGCGGTTCTTGCCTGGGAATCCAAGGACAAGACGGAAACGATAGTGGATTGGAAAGCAGGAGAGATCCGTAAGACCGTGGATATCAAGCTTCCTAAAATCGTTTTTCATCCTGACGATCCGGATTTCAACAAGGAAGGAACGGCTAAGAATCTGACTGAGGCGAGAACGATCGCCAAAGAAGCGGCCAAGGAAGAGATTAAGAAATATCTCTACCGAGGGATGGAGAATCTGAAATTGGATTCGAATCTTCTTCTCCGGGAAAAAATCGCAGAAGACGAAAGGTTTCGCGAGATCTTTCAGGAATTATACGAAAAGGATCCGATAGAGATCCAAGCCAAATGGAAAGGAAATCGCTTGATCGCCACAGGTATACTTTCGCTCAAAGGAAAAAAAGGAATCTTCACCCATATTCTTTTGCCTTACGCCTCCGAAAAATTTCCGGAACCAAGTCAGAATCGAAACCCCGACGACGAATACACGGGCCTAATCGTAGATGCGAGACATTTAGATGTGGATCCCGCGTTATTCTCGGAAATCCGGAACGAGGATGGAATGGCGGTATATTCTCCCTATTTCGTGAAGAAAAGTTCGGTGGTCAATTTCGGATATATCCGTTATCTAACTCGTCCTAAGGACGCGATGAGGGAGGAAGTTTCAGGCACGAGACCCTTATTTACCACTGCCTTGGGAGTATCCGGAAAACTCTCCGCGGACTTGGTCATATCCAACGAAGATTCGGAGAGAATTTTGGCTTCCTCGAAATCCAAGGAAGCCTTGCAAAAAGGTAAGGTTATCGTCCTTCTTGGGAGACCAGAGAAGTAAATACTTCTTCCGCTTTCTTATAGGATTCGGAGAATAGATAAGCGTAACCCAGATCCAATAACTCTTTTCGGGAGAGTTCTTTTTTTCTGGATTCGTATTTTGGAATCTCTCGAATGACTTGAGAATATTCGGTTACCTTTTCCTCGTAACTAGGAATTTCCCCCGCTCCGGGCAGTTTTTCGAGGATGCTTCTCGCCTCGTCGAATTTTCCGATATGAACGAAGCAGAGACCGAGAGCGGCGAGCACGTCCCTGTCTTCCTTTAAGGTTTCCGTATTCTCCTTAAAAGTGCGGAGAGCCTCTTCGAATTTTCTTAAATGATAGTTGGAAAAGAATTCCAACCGACAGAAATAGGAATCGTTGAATAGAACCTTATATCTTTGGATGAGATCGGAAGACGCTTTATAAGAAGCGATTTCTTCGCAGGTCTTGATTCCCGTTTTTAGAATGGCGTAGGATACGGGGCTTGAGGAAGCCTTGAAATACTCGTGGAATAGACGGGCCGCTTCCTTGGTGTTTCCTTCGGATTTTTGCAAATAGGCTCCGAGCAATGGACTCAGAACCGTTTTTCCCTCCAAGGGAAAATTATTCGCGGTACTGATTCCGGATTCGAATTCACCCACCGCCCGCAAATGATTCAAAAACACGTTCTTGGGATTTCTCTCCGCAAGACGTGTTACCTCTTCATACGCTCCCGTTTCAAAAAGCTCCCAAGCGGATTCTTCCAACGAGATTTGAGTAGAAAGGGCCGAACTCTTAGCCATATGATACCTCTATTCCTGGTATCGGCTTGGCCCCGATTTTTAAGTCGTTTTTTTTGGAAAACGAGCCGGCTTCGTTCCTCGCCGAGTACGAATCCGATTGGAATAATCGAATCCGATCGACGAGGACGTACGCCAAAATTCCGGCCCCTTAGGGATACAATCTTTCCATCATACGAGGAAAAGGGATGCATTCTCTTACATGAGCTAACCCGCAAATCCAGGCGATGAGTCTTTCCGATCCCAGTCCGAAACCGGAATGAGGAACGGATCCGTATTTGCGAAGCTCCAAATACCATTCGTAGGAATCCACGGGAAGTTTTTCCTCTTCCAGCCTTTTCACTATCACCCGGTAGTTCTCTTCTCTCTCGGAACCGCCTATGATCTCTCCTACTCCATCCGGTGCGATTAGGTCCGCATTCAAAACGGTTCTGGGGTCCTCAGGATTCACTTTCATGTAGAATGCTTTGGCTTCTCTGGGATATTTTTGTATGAATACAGGACCGGAATATTTCGCGGTCAGCATCTGTTCTCTTTCGGAATTGATATCGTCTCCCCAAACGATGTCCTCTCCTTGGGACTGAAGATACGTTAGAGCGTCCGAGTAATCTACGACAGGAAACGGTTTGGATAGATAAGCCAATAAAGGTTCCGGGTCCCTTTCCAAAACTTTCAATTCGGGAAGACAGGATGCGACGGTATCCCGGATCACGGTCTTTACGAAATCTTCCTGGAGCATTAGATTTTCAGCATGCGATACGTAAGCGGATTCCGCTTCCACCATCCAAAATTCCGTCAAATGCCTTCTAGTTTTGCTCTTCTCCGCCCTAAAAGTAGGACCGAAACAATAAACCTTGCTATGAGCGAATATGGCGGTTTCCAAATACAATTGTCCCGTTTGAGCGAGATATGCCTTTCCCAGATCGAAGTATTCCGTGGAGAATAATGTACCGGCGGACTCTCCTATGGATCCGGTTAGAATCGGAGTGTCTATGAGTGTGAATTTACGATCGTGGAAGTATTTTCTAATATGAAAGGAAAGTTCGCTTCTGATCTTAATGATGGCCAATTGCTTACTAGATCGTAGCCATAGATGTCTTTGGGAGAGTAGGAAATCGATCCCGTGTTCCTTCGGAGTGATCGGATAATTTTCCGATTCTCCCACCACTCTGAAAGAATCCAATATGAGTTCGTAGCCGATCGGAGATTTATCGTTAGCCACCAGCTTTCCAGTCACTTCCAAAGAAGTTTCCTGACGGAGGTGTTTGAATTCGGAGAATCTGTCCTCGCCTAAAATTTCCTTTTCTGCCAAGACTTGTAGGATCTTTCCGGAGTTCCTGAGACTCAGAAATTGTCTGGCATTGGAACCCCTTAGACCGTGAACCCAGCCTTGCACGGTTACGATTCGGTCCTGATTCTCGAAGAGTCGATTCAGATCTATAATATTGGTCTCGGACATGATCCTATTTTAGGACTTTTGTCCGACTGAAAAGGATTATTTTCGGATGACATCGACAATAGAGAAGAAATCCTGATTCTATGACTGCGGTTCTCTTGGACGGAAAAAAGCTCTCCCAAAAAATCAAGGATTCCATTGCGGAAGAGATCAAAACCCTATTGGCTTCCGGAAAAAAAGCCCCTAAGCTCGCCACGATTCTGGTCGGGAATAATCCCGCCTCCGAAACCTATGTGAGCATGAAAGTGAAGGCCTGCCATTCCGTAGGAATGGGTTCTGAAAAAATCGAACTTCCGGAATCCACAACCACCGAAGAATTGTTGGCCGTAATAGATCGACTGAATGCGGATCCCGACACCCACGGAATCTTACTACAACATCCCTGCCCTCCACAAATAGACGAGAGAGCCGCCTTCGATAGAATCGATCTGAAAAAGGATGTGGACGGAGTGACTACCCTCTCTTTCGGAAAACTTTCCATGGGCGTGGAGACCTATCTCCCCTGTACCCCCTATGGTATGGTTCTTTTATTGAAAGAATACGGAATCGATCCTTCCGGTAAAAACGCGGTGGTAGTCGGCCGTTCTCCTATCTTGGGAAAACCCATGGCCATGCTACTCACGGAAATGAACGCGACAGTCACTCTCTGCCATTCCAAAACCAAGAATCTTTCGGATATCGTTTCCCAGGCGGACATCGTCGTAGGAGCGGTCGGAAAACCGGAATTCGTAAAAGCGGATTGGATCAAACCAGGAGCCGTATTACTAGACGCAGGCTATAACCCCGGCAATCTGGGAGATATCGAGATTTCCAAGGCTTCGGCCAAATCCTCGTATTATACTCCCGTACCGGGAGGAGTCGGTCCTATGACGATTTCAGTGCTTTTACTGCAGACCTTATACTCCGCAAAAGATCACTTTACACCCCCGTTGAAATGAAAACGATGTATCTCTAATGGCTATCAGCTTCGACGAGTGCTTTCAGACCTATCCTCCGTTTTCTCCTCCCGCCGATTTGGAGGATTTTTGGGCGGAAGCGATCCGAGAACTCAAGGGCTTTCCCGTAAAGAACCAAACCAAGGCCCTTCTCAAAGGAACCATCTTAAAGGAAACGATATACGATATCTCTTTTCAATCCTACGGTAACGCGACACTCACCGGGAGTCTCGTGATACCTAGAAAAAGAGGGGATCTTCCCGTTTTAGTTTATTTTCACGATTATGCCAAAGATCGCCCGCATGTAATCAAAGGACTCACGGAAGCCGGAATCGCACAACTGATACTGGACATACGAGGACACGGAACCCAACTCATCCGACCCGTTTTAAAAGAAGGTGAACTCCCCGATCCGGATTGGACTCCCGGATATTTCCGCAAAGGTCTGGAATCCAAAGAATCCTTCTTTCTGAAATCCATCTATTTGGACGTGATCCGCACGATAGAATTCTTAAGACTTACCGACGGAATCGACGGAGATAGAATCATTCTCGCAGGAAAAGGAATCGGCGCCTCCATGGCATTATTCGGAGCCGCAAATTCCAATCGAGTCAAGGCTCTTATATTAGAAACTCCTAATTTTTGCTACGTGGAAGATCCCCAATTGAAATTGGGAACGAGCTGGTCCAAGGAAATCGCGGAACAGATCGCGAACGCCAAATCCAAGAAATCCCAATTCAAAAAGAATCTGGCTTATTTCGATTCCTTGAACTTCTCCAAGAAGATAAAGATCCCTACTCTCGTTTCCGTTGGAATGGAGGACAAGGTATCGCATCCCAAATCAGTGTTCGCGCTTTTCAATCATCTTGTCTGCGATAAAAGGATGCAGGTATATCCCACCGAAGGCAACGAAGCCGGAACCGTCGGAGACAAACAGAATATCGCGAATTTGGAATTCTCACGAGAAATCCTGTTTCCTGAATGAAGACGGTTCGTTTCCACAATACTCTTTCGGGAAACAAGGAAACATTTCAACCCGAGAATCCTGCAAGCGTCAGGATCTACTCCTGCGGGCCCACGGTTTATAATTTCGCTCATATAGGGAACCTACGCGCCTTCCTATTCGTGGATTTTTTGCGCAGATCCTTGAAGGCTCTCGGATTCGGAGTCGATATGACCATGAATATCACGGATATAGACGACAAGATCATCCGAGATTCTCTGGCTTCCGGAAAGAATATACGGGAATTTACCGAGCCTTGGATCCTTGCCTTCCAAGAAGATTTAAAAACTCTTAATATAGAGCCTCTGGAACATTATCCCAGAGCCACCGATTCCATAAAATCCATGGTGGACATCGTGAAGCATCTACAGTCCAAAGGACTCGTTTACGAAAAAGACGGAAGCTTATATTATTCAATCGCGAAGTTCAAGGATTACGGTCGTTTATCCAAGATAGACGTTTCGGGAATGAAAACTGGAACCAGATATGATACGGACGAATACGATAAAGACGATGTAAGAGATTTCGTTCTCTGGAAATTCCCGAAACAAGAGGGAGAACCCTCTTGGGATACTGAAATCGGATCCGGTAGACCCGGTTGGCATTTGGAATGTTCCGCCATGATCCGCGATGTCTATCATTCGGGGGTGGATATTCATACCGGAGGTGTAGACCTAACCTTCCCTCATCACGAAAACGAAATCGCCCAAAGTGAAGGAGCTTATCCTGAGGAAACGTTCGTAAGATATTGGCTACACTCCGAGCACCTTTTGGTGAACGGAGAAAAGATGTCCAAATCAAAGGGAAATTTTTTCACTCTTAGGGATCTTCTGAACCAAGGCTCGGATCCCAAGGCAGTCCGTTTTCTACTTCTTTCCGCACATTATAGAACCAAATTGAATTTCACTCAGGATCGTCTAGAGGAAGCGGGTCAGTCTCTCATGCGAATCCAAAATTGCGTGGATCGACTCCTTCGATCCAAGGACAAGGCCCATTCTTCCGAAGGAGGAGAGGATCTTTTCTCGGATTCCCGTTGGGAAATATTTCTGGACGCATTGGCAGACGATCTGAACGTAAGCAAGTTTCTTGCATCCGTTTTCGAAATCGTAAAGGAGACCAACCAAAGATTGGATCAATCCGGATTTTCCTCCCAGGAAATAGAAAAGGCTCTCGCGTTTTTCCAAAAGATCGACTCCATTTTAGGAATACTTAGCTTCGAGTCGAAAGGAGAAGTCCTGGATGCCGAAATCGACGATCTGGTTCGCCAAAGACAAGAAGCCAGAAAGAATAAGAACTTCGCAGAATCGGACAGAATCCGAGACAAGTTAAACGAACTTGGTATCATAATCGAAGACACGAAAGACGGTCTTCGTTGGAAAAGAAAATGAGTCGCTCCGACTTTATCTACGGAAGAAGGAATATCCGGGAGATTCTAGAAAAGTCTTTGGAAACCGGTTCCGAACTTCCCCTCCAAGAACTCTGGGTAAGCTCCGGAGCAAAAAAAGAACTGCATGACATCCTGGAAAAGATCTCGAATCGAGTTCGGATATTGGAGACTTCTCCTGCTAAATTGGACAAGGCCCTGCCGGGTGTGAACCACCAAGGAATCGCGGCGCCCCGCATTCTACTCCATTCGGGAGGAAAGAAATCCTTCGACGAGCATCTGGAAACCTGCAAGGGACCGATTCTTGTTTTGGATAGAATCCAAGATCCGGGAAACTTAGGTAATATTCTTCGCACGGCGGAATGTTTCGGAGTGGAAACGGTCCTCATCCCGGAACGAGAGTCTTCGGGTATCACTCCGGTAGTCGAGAAGGTGGCCTCGGGAGCCCTCGCCTACTTGCAAGTATTCCGAGTGGGAAATCTCGCACAAATATTAGAAAAATTGCAAAAAAGAAACTTTTGGGTGGTTTCCACTTCGGACCGAGGAGAGGAAGATTGGTCCAAGGTTCCCGCCTGGGAAGAACTGGTCATTTTAATGGGAAACGAAGGAGAAGGCCTAAAAAGGATTCTCATGGAAAAATCGGATTTCAACCTTAGAATCCCTTTACACGGTCATATCTCCTCTCTTAACGTAACCGTAGCCACGGGAATCGTTTTGGACCGATTGAAAAACCGACCGTAGATAAACAATTTCTTTCCCGAAATTAGAAACGAAATCGTATTCTCCTCGCATCAATTTAAGCTTGCGATTTTGCAATACAACGCTCACGATTTCCTTGTATGAAGAAATCCAAGACTCTCGGACTCATCATAGTCGGGTTCGTGATTTTATCTTTGTCCCATTGTGAGAATATCCTTCCCCATAAGGACGATTCACTTTCTAAAAAAATTCAGGATTATTTAGTAGCCGCCTATTTCTCCGGCACAAACCACGCACTTTACAAATTTTCCACCTTAGCTCCCTTGCCCGATCCGAACACGATCGGCAATTTGTATTTCCAGGATCCGTTCTTCCAAAGAAACACCAAACCTAAAATCGTATTCATACACGGTTGGGATTTTACGGAAAGGCAATCGGATCCGCCCACCGATTTCAATAGAAAAGTGACGAATCTACTCGGAACCTGGAACCAAGCGCTTTCCTTTACGACTACCAGGACTCCTTCGGGTTACACCGATACGGTATATAATACTTTCGAGATATACGTTTTCACGTATCGCACTTCCGATTATATAGGCATAAACGGAAGAAGGTTCATTGATACCTTAAATACGTATTTTTCCTCCTCGGACAAGGTAATCGTAGTGGCCCATTCTATGGGGGGACTCGTTTCCCGTGCGGCCATTCTGGACGTGAATAATAACCAGGATATTATAGATCATATCGTAAGTCTAGGGACTCCTTACTACGGCTCCCCGTTTTCTTCACCTCAGTATCAAGCAAATATGACTGCGATCGGCTCAGTTGTGGGATTTATGACGGACACCCCTGGGGGTCAGGGATTGGCTTATACCAACGGAATCGGCGTAAATCCAATATCCCCGCAAATTTTTAAAAATTCAGCGCCTGCTTATAACGCTTATTTGGAAGAATTAATCGGCAATACTTCCAAAAATTCGGTGACGACCGTTTATGCCGGCAACATGACTTCGGGGAATTGCTCCGACGGCACTCACGATGCTATCTACACCAGTGGCTGCCTGATTATCAGCGGTAGTTCACCCACGGCTTTCCCGAACTCGGACGGAATCGTTCCCCGCGACTCCGCGTTACTCAATAATTATTCGAACGTAACTGTCAACACCGTAAATAACCTGGACCATTCTCAAATGTCATTCCGAAATCCGAGTGGAAATGCCGGTGCCCTAACCGCGGTTCAAAATCATTTCGACAGCGTATTCCAGTACATCAACGGGCTCTGATTTTTTTTTTCGAGCCCGTGTCTTAGTTTCCCGATTCAGGGATATATTAAGCGGGAATCTCGTATCCTCGTAAAAAAGAACATTCTCTTTTCGTTAAATTTGAGAATGGAATACTGTAGAATTGGAATTTATTCTCTTTACAGTATCGGATCGGGACCACAACTTGCAGAAGACGCGAATAACGCCTTAGGTTGAAATATGAAAAAAGCTTTTTGTATCTCTTTAATTGCCGCCGCATCCTTTTCCAACTGCCTGATCTGGTTTACCGGCGGAGGCGACACAATTTACGGGGACAAGGCGATCGAAAGACTGATCGGACCTTCTCTTTATTCCGTTCAATACAAAACGGATAATAATATTCCCTTCGAAGGGGGGGCAAGCTTCATGGAACTAATGGCCCCTGCTCTTATGCTTAAGAACGATAAATTCTATTATAAAAAGGATGTAGACAATTGCGCGAACCTTATCATGGGCTTTCCGGAAGAAAGCACGATAAAGGTAATCGGCATATTCTGCCATTTCGATTGATTTCGATAGAAAGAAGTTTGGGGATTATAGGCGGACCTTAATCCCCATCTCTTTCATATTCTCCTTCGTCTCACGGATAGTGAATTCTCCAAAATGGAAAATAGAAGCTGCGAGTACCGCATCCGCTTTTCCCCTTAAAATGGCTTCTACCATATGTTCCGGATTCCCCGCTCCACCGCTCGCTATGATGGGAATCTCCAAGCTCGATGAAAAAGACTTCAAAAGAGGGATATCGAAACCTTTTTTGGTTCCGTCCCTGTCCATGGATGTGAGCAGAATTTCCCCGGCTCCCTTTTCTTGAGCCTCCATGGCCCAATCCAACGCTTCCCGTCCGGTTTCCGTTCTTCCACCGTGTAGGAAGATCTCATGCCTTCCTCTTTCCTGATGAAACTTAACGTCCACTGCACAAACGATACACTGGGATCCATAAATTTCCGCGGCTGCCCGGAGTAGATCCGGGTTTTGGAAAGCAGCCGTATTGATGGAAACCTTGTCGGCCCCCTTCTCCAAAACGGCCTTTACATCGTCCAAATTTCGGATTCCACCGCCCACCGTGAAAGGGATGAAGATTCTCTCGGCAACGGCCTCTACCAAATGAATGAGAATATCCCTTTTATCACTGGATGCGGTGATATCCAAAAAACATAATTCATCCGCCAGATTTTCTTCATAAGCCACCGCCGATTCCACAGGATCTCCCGCATCGATTAGGTTCACAAAGTTCACACCCTTGACTACTCGTCCGTCCTTAATGTCCAGACAGGGAATGATTCTCGCGGCGAGTTCACTCATTGGATGCGATCCGGTAATTCAACTTTTAAATCAGGCCACTCGGAAATCGTTTTAGCGAATCCGAATATTTTCGCCTCTCCCAAGATAGGAGCGGTTACCTGTAGACCGATCGGAAGTCCTTTAGAGTCTTTTCCGATCGGTAAAGACAAAGCGGGAACTCCGGCAAGATTCACGGACGTGGTCAGTATATCCGCCTTGTACATTTGGATAGGATCGGAGGTTTTCTCCCCCACTTGGAATGCTGTCGTAGGAGAAGTAGGCTGTAGAATCAGATCCACCTGAGAGAAATACTTTGCGTATTCCTTTTGGATCAGTACCCTCGCCTTCTGCGCTCTTCCGTAATACGCGTCGTAGTATCCTGCGGAAAGCGAGAATGTTCCGAGTAGAATCCTTCTTTGCACCTCCTTACCGAAGCCTTCGCTACGACTCGTAACGTATAGATCCTCCAGTTTTCCGTTCGGGTCTTTTCTAGCGCCGAATCGGATACCGTCGAATCGGGAAAGGTTGGAGGAACATTCCGCGGTCGCGATGATATAATAGATAGGAATGGAATTGGAAAGAAGGGAAAAATCCAATTCTACCAATTTGGCGCCTTTGGATTCCAATTGAGACAATAGATTCTCGTAGGCCTTTGCTACGTCCGGAGAGATCTCCGGGGTTATCTTCATCTTACCGATCTTGAGCCCTTGTAAGGAAAGGGATTCTAGTTTAGAAGAATCGAATGGAGGGATGTTTCTGGAAGTAGCGTCCTTCGGATCCTTTCCGGAGATAATGGAATAAACATCCACCACTCCTTGGATATCCTTGGATAAAGGCCCGATCTGATCCAAACTAGACGCGTAAGCGACAAGTCCGTATCTGGAAACGGTTCCGTAAGTGGGCTTGAGACCGTAAATTCCGCAAAGAGAAGCGGGCTGTCTCACGGAACCTCCCGTATCGGATCCTAAAGCCACAGGAACGAAAGAAGCCGCCACGGCCGCGGCGGATCCGCCGGAAGATCCTCCCGGAATACGGGAAGTATCGAACGGATTCTTAGTGATCTGGTAGGCGGAATTTTCGGTGGAGGAGCCCATCGCAAACTCGTCCATATTCGCTCTCGGGACCAACACGAATCCTTTTTCTAGAAGCTTTTCGATAGCGGTGGCATGAAAAGGAGATTTATAATTTTCTAATATTTTAGAGGCACAAGTGGTCAGAGTATCCTGGATGCAGATATTATCCTTAACGCCGATGGGAATACCGTCGAACTCGGAGAGAGGCTTACCCGCCTTTCTTCTTTCCGTGCTCGAAGCCGCCGCTTTTAAAATCGCCTCTTTTTCAAAGGATAGAAAGGCTTTCACCTTGGAGTCCTCGGACTCGATTCGGGATATCAACGATTCCACGAGTTCGGTAGCGGTGAAGGTTCCGGCATTCAACCCGGCCTTGACTTCGGAGTAACTGAGTTTCCAATAGTCTTTCATGTTTCGATCACCTTCGGTACTACGAAATACCCGTTTTGAAAACTTGGAGCAAAAGACTCTATCTGTTGGCGACTCAAGCCCTCTACGACTACGTCCTTTCTCAAGACATTTCCTTCGTTAGGATATAATTCCTCTTCGGTAATCGAGCTTACGTCCAATTCGGTGATCGTATCCACGTAGTTCAATACCTTATTGAAATCGGAAAGGAAGGCTTGGATGTCCTTCGGATCGATTTTCAATCTAGAAAGTTCGGCTATTTTCTGTAAGGATTCTTCGTTGAGATTCATTGCCTTTACCCCTTTCCTTTAATATGCATTCTTGTCCATGACGCCTTTAAAAGGAGTCAGTAATATGATCTTTATATCCAACCAAAGAGACCAGTTTTCTATGTAATAGATATCCGCTGCGATTCTTTCGTCTATGGAGGTGTCTCCGCGTAGACCCTTTACTTGGGCAAGCCCGGTGATTCCGGCCTTCACAGCGTGCCTTCTCATATAATGTCTGTGATCATTCTTGAATTTCTCCACGAAATGGGGCCTTTCCGGTCTAGGCCCGACCACGGACATGTCTCCTAATAGCACGTTAAAAAACTGCGGTGTTTCGTCAAGGGAGGTCTTGCGCAGAATTTTACCGATCGTGGTCACGCGAGGGTCGTTCTGAACCGTCCATGTGGTCTCGGACTTGGATTTTTCCTGGACGACCATGCTTCTAAACTTCAGCATCTTAAAGCTCTTATTGTCCAAACCGACCCTTTCCTGCAAATAGAAGACTGGCCCCCTCGAACTGAGTTTAACCAGAAGCGCCATAAGCAGATAGAACGGAGAAAATATTAGAATGAAGAAAAGAGAAAATAGGATATCGAAACTTCGTTTAATAAACCTATTATAGCCCAAACGTACGGGGATATTTCGGATAGAAATGACGGGCAGCCCGTCCATCTCGTCGACCCTACCTTTGGCCTTTATGAATTCCTGGAATCCGGGAATCACCTTTAGATCTATCCCTTCCTGATCGCAGGCGTCCAGAACATCCTGGAGATGATCCCCTTCCGCGTTATTCAGGGCATATACCACGAGGTCCGGCTTGGTTTCGTCGAGTATCTTTTCGAACTTATCCGCCTTGCCGACGATCTTCATGTCCTTTCGGATCGCTTTCGGAAGTTTGGAACTCACGTAGCCGATGATCTCGTAACCGTAAATCTGGTGTCTTTGCACTGAATCCGCGAAGCGCATCGCAGTCTCCCTTACTCCGATGACCAGTACCCTTCTTAAATTATAACCTTTACTTCTCAGATATCTTAGGAGTTGCCGCGTCAGAAAATGTAGGAAACTTATCGAAAAGGTATTCGTGATCGCTAATGCGATGATGAAGGAACGGGAAAATCTTTCGCTTCCGAAATCTCCTCTAAAGAAGAATAGGAGGGAGAGGACCAGAAATAAGTTCAGGAAGACCCCTCCCGAAATCGCGAGGAACTCGTCCGCAAAAGAAAGTCCCCTACGAGGATGGTAGAGATCAATGAATAGGAAGACAACTACCTGGGAAACGGAAAGGACCAATGATAGAATGAGATAACTTCCCACATCCACGTAAGCGCGGTCCGCTCCGCTCGGATCCATGATATGAAAGCGGAGTAAGAATGCGAACGCACAACTTCCTAAGGAAAAGAATACGTCCAGAAAGACGAATAATAACTTAAAGGTCTGGCTTCTTTCTTTCAGCATGGGATTATTCTGATTCCACTCCTTCCACGTATCCCGCCCGTAAAGGACGTTTTCTGAAACGATACAAACGCATACGAGTTAGCTGAGCAGAGTCTTCCTGTCCCAGATTGAAATCCGTCAAGGAGAGGGAGAAGAATATGGACTGATCGTAGAAAGTCACCTGACTCGCTCCCGTGGTTCCCCCGGGAACGGTTCTAAGATCGCTGCTCAACCCTAAACGAAGATTTACTGTATGCAGATTATATTTGATGATACCCATAACCCGGTTGATGTTCAAGGCGGTATTCTGCTGCGCCTGGCTTCCGTTAACTCCCGTTCCGTTTATGATGTCCTGCCCCAAGGTAGTGGAGGTCATATTCATGGAAGTGAAAGGAGCCGTAGGATCCTGACTAAGAATGTATCTTTGATAATAATAATTATCCGTCTGATTGGTATATCTCCAAGGTTCCGTAACCCTGGAATCGAATTCTGCCTCGAAACCCAGCTCCCGGGTGATGTCCACGCTTGCCTTTAGATAAAATCTATAGTTATCCATCATAGAAGCATAATATATATGATACCAAGTTCCTCCTGCTTCCAATTCGCGGATATACCTAAGCAGAGGAAGTCGGAATCCCCCCATCTTATAGGAAACAGTCAGGTTATTGGAAAGAGGTCGTCCCAAAGGGGTATGATATACGAAGTCGTTATTAAAATACAATCCGGTATAAAAGCTTCTTCTTCTTTCGAGTAGACTTCTTTTTCTTTTACTGAAACCGTCCAAGAAATCCAAGTAACCGCCGAATCTAAATACAGTATAATACCAACGCTCCTTGCTTGTTGGCTGGGGTTGGTATTCGTCTGAGAAATTTCTCAAGTCTCGGATGGTCTTCAAGGAGATCTCGAAATTCTCCAAAGCATAACTTTCCAGGGAAAGTTCCAATTCGTGCTGGCGGTTCTTCATCAGAATCGGATCCTGAAGTTCCGGTTTTTCCGCTTCCAACCTTCTATAAGTGGTGTTCAGGAAGAGAATGGGGGCCCCTATCCTCAGAGTGGAATTGGTTCGGAAATACTGATAACTGTCCCGAGCAAGACTTCTCTCCAAGGAGGTGAAATTCGTATTCACCGAACTGGAACTTGCGCTCGGCAAGTTCGCAGCTTGCTTCTTAGCTCCGTAATACACGTTAGGAGCAAACGAGATATAACTTCCCAAATTCATGGAAGTACGAAAACCGGTCTCTCCCTGAAGGAATGTTTGGGTCCGGAGTAGATTCTCCTTATAATCTCCGTTCGGATCCTGGTAATTTCCGTCCGGAGTCGGAATCTTCAACTGTTCTCGAACCGGAGCGCCGTAAAATCTCATTAACGTATTCGTTAAATACACGTCCCAGTAAACAGGAGTTTCAAAATGAGGGAGCCTGGCGATCTCGGAACTATTCTTGATGGTTACGGACGGAAGCACGTCCACTGTGGGAAAATAACCGGATTTATCCAAAGGAGAAAGGTTATAGAAGAGCATATTTCTCTTCATATTGATATTAACGGAAAGGTCCCCTCGGTTTTCCGTATAATCCAATTTCCACTCGAGGTTGTTACGCACATATCCGAATCTCACGTCCCGATAAGTATACAAGGATTGTAAACTATTGCTAGGTTGGTATCTGTTTCCGTATTCGTATTCGAAGAGACGATTCGTAAAATTCTCGTATTGGATAGATAGGTTACGGGTAACGTCCTTCTCCGTATTATTCATCTTATGATTCAGGAATATTCGCCCTTTCCACCAAGGATCGCGATCTTCTCCTATATTCGGAATATTGGTCCCCCAATAATTCCCCTTATCCACCTGGTTCGTGACTGCACTCGTTCCCAATCCGTAATTGGCGAAACGATCCTCGAATCCGGATGTGATTTGGTAGGCCTTATGATTCGCAAAACCGATATCGATGAGATAGTTCAGGTTAGCGCTTTGTCTCCACATCTCCAACTGGAACGCCTGGCCTGTCTTTTCATAGAAATCGGCCCTTGCCTTGTACCCCATCGGAGTCCAGGACCAAGATGGAATTGTAGACCATTGGAAGGAAGTTTGTAGGAACAAGCCTTGCGTATTATTCTTACCCGCTTGCGCGGTGGCCCCGTTTCCCAAATTATTATTATAGAAGAATGGAAGCCAGAAGACCGTGTTTCCTCCCACTTGGAAACGGACATTTGTGCCCACGATCGTCTTATCGTCGTAAACGATAACCTTATCTATTTTAAAGGAATAATGCGGCTTCTCAGCGTTACAAGCGGTGAAATACCCCATCTCCAACATGTATCGCTTATCGTCTAGCTTCTTGATCTTCTCTCCGAAGAAGTAAGCGGGAGAAACGCTACCTTTCGTATTATATACGACTCCCTTATCCAGTTTATAATCGTAGATGAATTTATCACCGGTGATCTTTACACGACCATCGTTGTATTGGATCCCGCCCTCCGCATAGATTTCTTGGCGATCGGAATCCACGGAAATCGTTTCCGCTTCAAGGGTTCCGGTTCTCAATTTGATCCTTACCCTACCTCTTAAAACCAAAACTCCGCCCTTGGTCTTGTCCACCCGCATGAGTTCTCCTTCCGCAGCGTTTTCGATCACCATGGGGAGATCCTTCTTATTCGCTTGTTGGAGGTCCGACAATTCGGGCTTGGTGTCTTCCTTCTCTCCCAAAGCCGCCTTCAGTCGCTTTCGTCTGGTATAGATGGAGCCTTCCCTGGATAAGCCCAGGTTTTCCAATTGCTCGTCCACTTCCCTTTCTGTCAGAACTTCGATGGATTTGGAGAGAAGACGATTTCTGGTTTTAACTACGGATCTTTGGGTATCGTCTTCTCCGATTTCGGAAGCTTGGGATCCCCTAGGGCCTGAGTCGACGGACTGTCCCCAGGCTAAGGCAGGTACAAAAAGAAGAATTATACAATTTCGGATCCAGGGGCGCATTCCGATCAAAGCCACACTATAGTGTCGATTCAGTCCTGCATCACAAATTTCAGCCCGATTCCGAAACTACAAGCCTGCGCAAGAAGCGAAGTCGGTACGATAAAAGCCGAAGAGCCGGAAAAAGAAGCCTTATAATAAAGAATCACCGCGACCCCCAGGAGGATCCGGTAAATACCGAAAGCATTGAAAGTATGGGCCTGCAGGTATTTTAAGAACCAACGAATGACCAGGATACATAGCAAAAAGGAAGCGAAAAATCCCAGGAGAAGAATGGGCAAACTCTCCGCATTCAGTATATGCCTATGCTTGTAAAGTTTATAGGCTCCCGCGGTTAAGAGAACGGGAACCGCTAAAAAGAAGGAAAACTCGGCGGAATGACGCGTATCCTTTCCCAAAAAACGCGCGGTCACGATAGTCGCGCCCGAACGGGAAACTCCCGGAATGAGGGCTATGCACTGGAAGATTCCGATTAGGATCGCATCCTTGGTGGTGATCTCTCTAGGAGTTTGCACGGTCGCTCTTTTCTGGAACCAATACTCTGAGATCAGGATCAAAATTCCTCCCACAAACCAGGCCAACCCCAGAATCAGAAGTAAATCCCCTCTTTCCTTGATCTTATCCAAGAAACCCTTGAACAAAAATCCTGCGAGAAGAATGGGCAAACATCCTAGAACGACCTGTAATAGGAACTGGAACCCCTTCTTGTCCTCGTTCTTTCCCAGAATGTAAGAAACGGCGGACCCAGTCTGATCCAGAAACTTTCTACGATACAGAACCAAAACGGAAAGAATGGCGCCGCTCTGGATGAATATATCGAATAGATCGTCGAACTCGGCTCCTTCCGAAAACGGGAAAAAGGAGGAAAAGAAGAAAAGGTGCCCCGTAGAGGACACCGGTAGGAATTCCGTAACCGCTTCGATGATGCTACGGAATATAGCGTTTAGATAGGAATTCAATTCGATTAATAAAGGTTCTTCTACTTGGTTTCCGCAGGAGGAGGAGTCTGGCTTGCAGGTGCAGCCGCTTCAGGAGCGGGAGCTGCAGCCTCCTCTTTTTTCACTCCGGGAAAGATGAAGTCCTGATCCAGGTATTTTTCCAAATCGAATTTATCGTTATGCTTGATGGACACACCTTCTTTGATGCGATCCAAAACGGACTGGTAGACTGCCTTGGATTTCTCGCCCTTGATCTGAGCGCGAACCGCATCATAGCATTGCTCGATAGTCAAAGTCTCCGCTTGCTTGTATTTAGTACGTAGCTCTCTACAACCCGCTTCCAATTCTTGCTCGGAAATTTTGATTCTGGATTCGATCTGCTCGGTGATGTACATGTTGGAGATCAACTGCATCTCTTGGAACTTTAAGATTTCTTTAATATCGTTTCTCTTGCTGAAACCCGCTTTGTCTGCAGCCGCTTTGATAACGAGCATCTGGCGGTAGTTTTCGAAGAATCTTCTCTTTTTAAACTCGTTTCTTAAAGGAAGGAATCCTTGAGGAACCTTGTCCTCGCTTTCGGTCAAGAATTTGATAATATTCTTTTTTTCGATATTTTGGGTGCGACTTAAAGTATCGAGAGCGGTGTCGTAAGCCGCTTCGAAACTTCCCGTAGTGATTTTATTGCCGTCGATCGACTCGATGACGGGAGATCCGTCTCCGCAAGCTGCGAAAAGGATTAAAGAGAATAGAACGCTTAAAGTTACAAATAGCCGTTTCATCTATGGAGATTCCTAAGCAAAAAGTAGTGATGCCTATCCCGGCGTCCATTACTTTTTGTCAGGCTGCATCTCGGTCAAAAAATACACTAATTTTACAAGTTTGTCTTTTTGAGAGGCTTTTCCGGGAACATAGACGAGCACGTTCGGTTCTCTAGGATTCATGGTGAGTCCCATTCTTGCCGAGATCAGATTCACGATCTTTTCATAGCTTCCGAGAAAATGAGCGCCCGACTTGAGCCGTATTTCTTCTCCCAATTCGGATACGGATTCGAAACCCAAACCGGAAGCGAGCGTTCGAATCTTTTCCAACATGAGAAAGGTCTTGGCCTCTTCGGGCGGTTCCCCGAATCGATCCTCCATCTCTTTTGCCACCTCTTCGATTTCCGTTAGATCTCTCGCACCCTCAAACCTTTTATAGAATTCTATCTTCTGGCGAGTATCCGGAATATAGGTCTCCGGAATGAAGAAATCCGACTCCAAATTGATGGCAGTGCGTACTTCGATCGGAATGTCCTCTCCCTTGATCCTTGCAATCGCTTCCTCGAGCATCTGCACATAGAGATCGAAACCGACCTCCATAATATCTCCCGATTGTTCTTTCCCGAGCAGATTTCCGGCGCCCCGTATTTCCAGGTCCCTCATGGCGACTTTGAAACCGGAACCCAATTCCTGGTATTCGTAGATCGTATTCAGACGCTTTTCCGCATCCTCCGTAACGACTCTGTCCTTTGGCAAGAGAAGATAGGCGAACGCCTTACGGTCACTTCTTCCTACCCTGCCCCGGATCTGATAAAGCTGCGAAAGACCGAAAAGATCGGCCCTCTTTACGATGAGAGTATTGACGTTCGGGATATCTATACCCGATTCGATGATAGTAGTAGTGACGAGAATATCGAATTTCCGGGCGTAAAAATCCACGAGAGTTTCTTCTATCTCGTCCTCGGTCATTTGGCCGTGGAGGACTCCTACCGAAGCCTCCGGAACGATTTCGTTTAACCGCTTCGTTTCTTGTTCGATGGATTCGACCCGGTTATAGAGATAAAAAACCTGGCCGTCCCTCGCGAGTTCCGCGCGGATCGCTTCCCTGAGAACTTCCTCGTCCTCCTCGATCACATAGGTCTCCACGCTCTGGCGGTTCTTGGGAGGCGTAGCGATAATGGAAAGTTCCCGGATCCCTGTCAGGGCCATATGAAGCGTACGGGGAATCGGAGTCGCGGTGAGAGTGAGAACGTCCACAAGATTCTTCATCTTCTTGATGGATTCCTTATGGTTCACTCCGAATCTCTGCTCCTCGTCTATGATCAAAAGCCCCAAATTCTTGGGTTGTACGGAATTTGCGAGAATAGCATGGGTTCCGATCAGCATATCCACCTTTCCCGCCGCGTATCGCTTAAGAACGTCCCTGGTTTCCGCAGGAGTCCTCAATCGGGAGATCAACTCCACGGTTATAGGATAATTCTCGAATCTCTTTTTGATATTATTATAATGCTGTAATGCAAGAATGGTGGTGGGGGCCAACATCAGAATCTGACGTCCCGCCATCGCAACTTTGAAGGCGGCCCGGATAGCGACCTCCGTCTTACCGTAACCCACATCTCCGCAGACGAGGCGATCCATAGGTCGGGGAGATTCCAAATCCTTTTTGACGGCCTCTATCGCTTCTATCTGATCCGGTGTCTCTTCATATTCGAACTCGGCTTCGAATTCTTCCTGGTAGATGGTATCCGGAGGAAAAGAATAACCCTGTAATTTGATCCGGTTGGAGTACATCCTGACCAGATCCTCTGCGAGACCCTCCACGGCCTTTTGCACTCTGTCTTTGGTTTTTTTCCAAGTGCTTTTGCCCAGACTGTCCAGACGCGGCCTTTCCGTCCCGCCCACGAATCGTTGGACAAGAGAGATCTGATCCAACGGAACGAAAAGAGTATCTCCTCCGTGGTATTCTAATTTGAGAAAGTCCCTTTCCTTCCCGCCTGCGTTCACCCTTTCTATCTTCAGGAATTTTCCCACACCGTGGTTCACATGGACTACGAAATCCCCTTCCTTCAGATCCAGGAAGCTTTGGATAGCTTTACTATTCTGTTTTTTGAATCTAGTCTTGCGTTTATAATCCCTGCCAAAGACGTCGTTTTCAGAAAGAAGAAGGAGTTTCTCTTCTTCCCAACGAAATCCGTTGCGGATCTCCGAGACCGCCAAGTATACGTCTCCGTTTCCTTTGGATGGAATGAAAATCTTCTCCGGTTCGGTCGCTTCGGGATTCAATAGACGGATCCCGTCCGATTCGAATAGACCCAAAAGTCTTTTCGTTTGAGCTTCGAAAGAGGAAGTGAGTATGATCCTCCATCCGCCTTCGTTTTTGAGCTCGTTAATCTTCTCCCGGACTTCTCGGATTTTCCCCTTAAAGGCGGGGGCGTCCTTGAGAGGACAAACTAAGTCCTTATCCGAGTTAGGAGGCAATTGGGTAAAGGAAATCCCGCTTCCGCTTTCCAAGATCTCCTTTTCTTTTCCTTCGGAGAGGAGAACCGCAGGAGGGGCGCATAAAATCTCTCGGCTCCTTTTCTCGTATAAGGCTCCGTATTCTCGTTCGAGATGGGATAATCTTTCTTTTACCCCGTTCGGATCCGGAAAGATAAGTAGAGGCTCTTTGGAAAAATAGGAGAGAAGCCCTCGATTCTCCCGGATCAAAGGAACCAGCTCCTCGAAATATGTTCCCCCGGATTCGTCCGGAATCTCGGGAAGATGCAGGGAAGAGTCAGCTTCGGTTAATAATTTACGATACGCTATCCTTTGCGAATCGGTCAGAACGAATTCGTCGGCGGGTAAGAGTAACGCTTCCTCCAAAGATTCCAGAGATCTCTGGGTTTCTGGATCGAATATACGTATGGATTCGATTTCGTCTCCGAAGAAATCTATACGAACCGGCTCGGGGGAAAAAGAGGAGAATACGTCCAGAATCCCCCCTTTCATACTGAATTCCCCGAAGGCCTCGCAGACATCCGCCCTATGGTAACCCAGGCGGATGAGTTCCCGCATCAGATGCTCCGGTTGGATTTCCTGACCCACGCTCACGCGCAAAGATCTATCCTTCAAAGCGGAAGGATCGGGAAGAGTCTTTAAGAATCCCGAAACGGAGGTGAAGACGAGAACCTTTTCTCCGGAAAGAATCCGAGCCAACGCCTTGATCCTTTCCCGCTTCATCTCCTGGGGATAACGCATGTATTCGTAGGGTAAAACTTCCTGACCGGGTAAATAGGAAATTTCGCTCGGATCCGAATAGCTAAGAGCTTCTCTGTATAAAAACTCCGCCTCCGTATTCGTAGGAGCTACTACAAGAATCGATTCCTTGCGGGAGGAAAATATACTCGAAGCAAGAAGAGAAGATACGGAATTGGGGACGGAACAGACCCGGAATTGGGAAATCTTGGAATCGGAAAATAGGTCTATAAGAAGCTTCTTCCAATCCGCGGAAGCCGAGGCAGATTTGGCCATATGGATCAGCGGACCTCGACCGTAAGATTGTCGATGAGACGCACCTGCCCCAAAAAGGCTGCCACAGCGAGTAGTATCTCGCCTTTAAGTATTTGCAATTCTTCTAATGTTTCTGCGTTTAATATTTCCAGATAGTCCACACGAATCGAAGCCGAAGAATCCAAAACGTCCCGCATGACCGTAAGCACCTCGGAAGGATCTTTTTCTCCCTGGCGGATCAGATTCTCCCCTAACCTAAGAGCCCGAGAAAGAAGAAGCGCTTCTTCTTTCTCTTTTTCCGTAAGTCTCGCATTTCTAGAACTTAAAGCGAGTCCCTGGGAAGAACGAACCGTATCCACACCTACGATCTCCATAGGGAACCCCAAGGCCTTGGCAAAAGACTTCACCACCATATATTGTTGGTAGTCCTTCTTTCCGAAATAAGAACGATCCGCCTCCACAGTATGAAAGAAACGGGACAAAACGAGAAGCACACCTTCGAAATGGCCGGGCCGAGTAGTCGCGTCCAAATTTCTCATAAGATGAGGGACCTTCAGATCCACTGCAGGAACTCCTCCCGGATAGACGGTGTCCCTTTCGGGAAGATAGACCAGATCCACTCCCACATTACGGCAGATCTCCAAATCACCTTCCGTATTTACGGGATACTTATCATAATCTTCCGGATCGTTGAACTGGGCGGGGTTTACAAAAATGGAAACTACCGTTCTTCGGTTCTCGGAGACGGAACGGGAGAACAGATCGGCGTGTCCCTCGTGCAAGAAACCCATAGTAGGAACGAATCCCACCGAATTTCCATCTGCCTTCCAGTTGCGAACGATCTTCCTAGTCTCGTTCGGATCTTTGGAAACGATCATTTCTCTCCTTCCTTAGGCAAACGAACCTTCACTGAATTGCCGTGCTCCTCGTCCAATCCTTCGAATTCGGAAAGAGTCTTAACATACGGATATAAATCCGCGAGAGATTCCCTAGTAACTTCCTGGTAGGTCACTCGTTTTAAAAAGGTCATCACTCCCAAAGAAGAATAGATTCTACTCCCTCCTGCGGTAGGAAGAATATGATTCGTACCGCTGATATAATCTCCCATGGCAACGGGAGAATACGGTCCCAAAAATACCGATCCCGCATGGCGGATCTTCCGGAAAAGATCCGAAAAATTTCTAGTCTGAATTTCCAAATGTTCGGGAGCGTAACGATTAGAGAATTCCACACATTCTTCTAAATTAGGAAAAACGAATATCCAGCTCTCGTTCTCTATCGAAGCTTTCTTGATTTCGGAACGCTTAGGTCTTTCTATGAACGCCTTCTCGATTTCATCCGCCACCTTTTTTGCGAACTCCATGGAGTCCGTACAAAGGATTGCGGCGGAGTCCTCTCCGTGTTCCGCTTGGGAAAGAAGATCGGCGGCCACCCAATTCGGATTTGCGGAATCGTCCGCGATCACGAGTACCTCGCTCGGACCGGCAGGGCTATCGATTCCTATCTGGCCTTGTCCGCTTAATAGAATCTTAGCGGCAGTGACGAATTTATTTCCGGGTCCGATCACAAACTCGGAACGGGGAACGGTTTGCGTTCCATAAGCGGCTGCGGCGATACCTTGGGCTCCACCCACGGTGACGATCGCATCCGCACCGGCAATCTTAGCCGCGGCAAATAAACCATCTGGGATCCCTTCCTTTTGGGGAGGAGTGACGATCTGCACGTGTTTCACTCCTGCAATCTTTGCCGGTATCACACCCATAAGAATGGTGGAAGGATATAACGCCTTTCCGCCGGGAGCGTAAACTGAAACGGATTCGATGGGAGTATAACGAATTCCTAATTTATTTCCGGAAACGGTCACGTCCAGATCCTTAGGAAGTTGGGCTTTATGAAATTCTACGATGTTTTGCTTGGCTTTTTCCAAAGCGGAACGGAGCTCGGAGTCTATGGATCCCTTCCATTCCGAAACCGGATGATAGAAGGAACTTGGCTCCAGTTTATCGAAACGAAGAGTGAATTCCCGGAGGGCCTTGTCTCCCTCCGTTCGGACCGATTCAAGGATCGGCCCAACGAGGCGGCTTGTCTCGGTCAAATCCTGTTTTGCCCTCTGCAAAACGGGTTCGAAATCGAAGGATCGGTCCACTTCTCGGATGCGAATGCCCATAAGGACATTTTTTTTCTTTGCCCGGACTTCGCATCCCGAAAATCCTGGGTTGGTTTCGAACGCTTATGAAAGTTTTTTGTTTAAATTGCAACGGGATTCGATCCGCCTGGGGAAAAGGCTTGGGAGATCTGCTCTCCTCCGAAAAGCCGGATTTCGTATGTTTCCAGGAGACTAAGGCTCAACCGGACCAACTCTCTTCGGAGATTTGGGACCAGCTCGGATACAAGGCCTATTTCCATTCCGCCGAAAAGAAGGGATACTCGGGAGTCGGACTCTGGACCAAAAAAGAACCTAAAAAGATTACCTACGGGATCGGAGTGGAAGAATTCGACCGCGAAGGTCGTAGCGTTCTGGCGGAATTCGACTCTTATGCGATTTGGACGGTTTACTTTCCTTCCGGAACAACGGGCGACATCCGCCAAGCCGCTAAAATGAGATTCCTGGACGAGTTCCTGAAACTTGCCACGAAGTTAAAAAAGAAACATCCCAATCTGATACTATGCGGAGACGTAAACATAGCGCATACGGAAAGAGACATACACGATCCTAAAGGCAACGCGAAGAATAGCGGCTTCTTACCTGAGGAAAGAGCCTGGGTTTCTAAATTTTTGGAAACCGGATGGGTAGACAGCTTTCGACAATTGTATCCTGAAAAACAGGAATATACCTGGTGGACTTTTCGCGCGGGAGCCAGAGGCAATAATAAGGGATGGAGAATCGATTATTTCTTCGTAACTCCCGAACTAAAAGGAAAATTAAAAAAACTGGAAGTGAAGAAGGACCCGGTGATCTCCGATCATGCCGCCATGATTCTGGAGATCGACCTACCCAAGAAATAGGATTATTTCTTGGGCTTTGGGTTTAGATCTATCTTTGGGAGATTCTTCTTTAGAAAATCCGAAAGTTCAGATTCGAAAACCAAAACGGTATCCGTAATTCTTTCCGGAGATTTGGAACGAACCACCTTTTTATCCAAAAGCTTTCCCGAGAATAATAAAGGGTCCTTCCAAAACGGGACCTTGATTTCTATGATCGCATTCATTCCTTCCGGTTCCGGATGGAAACGATCCAAGGTAAAACTTAAAGCGGTCCCCTCGATCCCTTCCCAAGTTGCGGGAAAATCTCCGGAAGAAGAATGAACTTGTACGGGAACCTTAACCGTTTCGAAGAAACGATTCTTAAACTCCTGTACGATTTTGTCCAATATAGCCATTGTACTTGCTCTTTCTATCTTATCGTGTATTAACAGATGAGACTTAGTGCAACGCAAACAAATTTCCATTTCGAGAAAAAAAATGACGAAATCAGGGAAAAATCCGCCTGATTTGCAGATTTTAGAAGAAGAATCGGACTCAAGTCGCTCTCAAGAGTATCTTTTCCAAAAATCCAGAACGATGGAAAAGACTTTGTCCGGATTCTCTAAGGGAAGGAAATGACCCGACCGGGAAACTATATGGAACTCGAAAGGAGCTCGGAAAGAAGTTTCCAAACCTTCAAACATATCCTTATCGATACAACCGTCTCTGTCTCCGGAAAGAATCACTGAAGGAAGAGAAATCTTTCTAAACACCAATTCCCTACTTCGATTCCAATCCCGAAAGGAATCGGGAGTGAGTAACCCTCTATAATAACCGAGAGCCGTCCCTAAAATTTCCTCATCCTTTAGATTCTGTCCTACTTCCCTAAATCTTTCCTCCGGGATCGCCCAATTCGGACTCCAATCTTTCCAAAGCTTTCGCAATAGGTTTCCTTCCAGAATGGATCTCTCCGGAATACCCAACCTCAATTGGAAATACAGAATGTACCAACTCCGTAAAAGTTGAGAAGGATGTAAGAATAGATTCTTGAGAAAAACAGGCAAGGGAGGTACGGAAACGGTAGCTAAGATATCGAAAGAACTGGGAGAAAGATTGGCGAGTCCGTAAGCGGCAATACTTCCCCAGTCATGCCCTAGGACAAGAACCTTATCCGGCTTTTCCTTTAGCTTGATTCTTTCCAAAAGAGAATCAAGATCTTCGGCCAAATCCGCGATCGAAACGGTTCTATTCTTCCCGGATTTCCATTCTTCCGGAACGGAACCCTTGGAATAGCCTCTTAAGAAAGGAGCATAACAAGTGAAATCCTCAGACGAGAATTTTTCCATCAACGGTAAAAAGGATCTGGCGTCGTCGGGAAAGCCGTGTAGAAAAAGGCCCAGGTTCTTACCCCGACCCAATTTCAAGACCTCGAACTCCAAACCGTTGGCTTGGATCTTTCTTCTTTCGAATTCGGTAGGCATGATTCCTCGGGCCCATCTTCGGACAGAAGGAAATGGAAGTCGATTACAAACTAGGAGAGGAAAGTATAGGAACGCAGTTAGTCGGAGTAAACGGTGACCTTGTTTCTTCCGGATTCTTTGGAACGGTACAAGGCCTTATCCGATTCTTCCAAAAGCTTGTCCAGATGATTGCTTTTTTTATCGGGAACCGTGGAGGCGATTCCAATACTCACGGAAACGAAAGGAGAAACGTCCGACGCTTCGTGGGAGATCTTCAGATCCTGGACTCTTGCTCGAATCGTTTCTGCGACTACGAGTGCCTTTCCCGAATCCGTTTCCGGAAGAATGATCGCAAATTCTTCCCCGCCGTATCTGGCCGGAAAATCCCCCGCCCTTCTTGCGGTATTTTTTAGGACGCCGGCCACTTTGCGGATACATTCGTCTCCCGCTTGGTGTCCGTAAGTATCGTTGTATTTCTTAAAATAATCTATATCCAATAGAAGTAGAGAAATAGGCTTGGATCCTCTGCAAGATCTCTTCCATTCCACTTCCAGGATTTCGTCGAAGAATCTTCTGTTCCAGATTCCGGAAAGTCCGTCCGTACGGGAAACCCGAAGTAATGTCTGATAGGCTTCCGAAAGTTTGTCCGTGATTTCTTCCAGATCCTTTTCTCTCTGCTTTCTTTGGAGCATCTCGTGCCTCAGTCTCAAAGCAGAGCGAACTCTGGCTCTGAGTTCGTTTGCATCGAAAGGCTTCGTTACATAATCCACCGCTCCCAAGTCGAAAGCGGACTCCAAAGTTTGAGTGTCATGAATGGCGGTGATAATGATTACGGGGAGATCGGCGAATTCTTCCTTAGATCCCAAGGTCTTGAGAATATCCAGACCGTTCATCCCCCCGGGCAAGAGTATATCCAAGAGAAGAAGGGAAATATCTTTTTGGTTCTCAGGATTGCCGGACAAACCCAACCATTCCAAGGCCGTCTCCGGAGATTGAGTGGAGACCACATCCGAATAGCCCGCTTTCTTTAGGATTCTCTCTACAAGCAGGCAATTTTCCGGCGCATCGTCCAGAATTAGGATTCGATCCGTCTCGGTCTGGAGGTTAGCCGTTTTTTGTTCCTTTGTCGGTTCCAACATCTTCACTATAAAATCATCTGACGAGGGTTTCAAATCCGAGCTACTACCGGGAAGAATTTTCCAAGCCTAAGGGGAAAGTTTCGGAAAGAAAGCCGTTTTTTTCCCCGGATTTCGCCGTTTTTGAGAGACGAAAAGTTTCCACCAAGATACCCTTGCGAGCATTCTAGGAGTAATTAGAATGGAGAAAGAGATTTCCAGAAAACAATTATTGGGATGGACAGGAGCCGCTTTTGCAGCCATGGCAAGCGCGTCCGTTTTCGCCCACGATCATGAACATGATCCTAAAAAAGGAAAGAAAGGCTCAAAAAAAGAACAGGCCCCAAAAGCTTCCAAACAACCGGTAGGAGCTATAGACGCTGCGGCTCAATGCGTGGTCAAAGGCCAAATCTGCATCAATATGTGCATAGAATTCCTAGGAGAAGGTCATCAGGAAATGGCCAATTGCCTGAGAAGCGTGGAGGAGACCTCCGCTCTTTGCGAAGCTTTCATAAAGCTCGCTTCCCGTAAGTCTCCGGGAACCAAGAAACTCGCGAGCCTCTGCCTGGAGTCTTGCGAAAGATGCGCTGCTCAATGCGATAAACACGCGGATCACCACCAGGAATGCAAGGATTGCTCCGATTCCTGCAAAGCGTGCATCGAGGAATTCAAAAAGATCATCGCCGCCTAACTAGAGAAAAGGAAATTCCACCTTATATAGTGTTCCTTCGGAACCGGTTTGGATATCCAATTTAGCTTTCAGCTGTTTCGACAAAATACGGATCAGCTGGAAGCCGAGAGTCTCCTTATTTTCCACTTCCGAAAAATTAGCGATCCCTTTGCCGTTATCCCCCACTTCCAACCGAAAAGAGCCCTTCCCGGATTTGGCCCGGATATAAAACTCTCCCACCTTCTTTTCTCCGTAGGCGTATTTGATGGAGTTAGTTGCGATCTCGTTGATCATCATGCCGATGGGCAAAGCCTTTTCGGCGGCGAGACTCAAATCTCCCACTTCTACCAGTCTTTTCACCCCTTGTCCGATCCCGTATACGTTCCAAAGATTATCCAAAAGTTTATCCACGTAAGCGCTCAAACCTACCTCCGAAAGATTTTTGGAATTATACAATTCGTTATGTACCAAAGACATGGAATAGATACGACTCTCCGTATCCTTTAGTTCGCGGATCACGTCCTTATTCTTCGCGTAATTCGCCTGCAAGTTCAAAAGACTCGCCATGATCTGAAGATTATTCTTCACCCTATGATGGATCTCCTGGAGCATCGCTTCCTTATCTCTTAGAGATTGGATCAGACTATCTTCGGATTGTTTCCACTTGGTCATATCGACGAGAATCGCAAGTACGATTTCTCGCCCGCGCAATCGGAAACGGTAGGAGGTATTTTCCACGAGCAGAGGACTTCCGTCCTTTCTTCTATGATGATGGGTTTCCGGTTCGTTCTTGCCGTAATTCAGAATGGGAATATGATTTTCCCTCTTTCCGTTCGGAAGTTCAAAAAGATTATGAAATCTCAATCCTTTCACTTCCTCTCTTCTATATCCGTAGATTTTCTCGACTTCCTGATTGGAATCCACGATCTCGTAAGTGTCGTAATCGTAAAGAATGACCGGATGCGGATTGTTTTCGAAGATCAGTCTGTATCTTTCTTCGCTTTCCCGAAGCATATAGGATTGCTCCTCCAATTTGGAGAGCATATAATGCCTTTCGATCGCGTATAGAATGGAACGGAATAGTAGCAAGGAATCGAACTTGCCCTTGATCAGATAATCCTGGGCTCCCGCTTTCAAGGCTTCGGTGGCCAGAGTTTCGTCCTCCGATCCGGAACAGATCACGATGGGAATCTTAGGAAAATTCTTCTTGAGGGTCTCGAAACCGTCCAAACCGAAACTGTCCGGAAGAGAGAGATCCAGGATGATGCAATCTATTTCGGAAGAATACTCGTTCAATTCGCTTAATGCGTCCGAAATAGTCAGGCAATAACGAAGACGGATTCCGTTAGGATCCGCTTCGTGTAATAGAATCTCGAATAATCTGGAGTCGTCTGTATTGTCCTCGACTACGAGAATTTGTTTTTCTTTAGTAGATACTACTCTTGCATTCATTTGGGCGGTAACCGAGACGTCCGGAACCAATAGACCCTAAGATTTTCCATCGCTTCCAAAAAATTTTCGTATTCCACCGGCTTTTGTATGTATGAGTTCGCGTGCAAATTGAAAGTCTCGATCACGTCCCGATCCGATCCGGAAGTGGTCAATACCACCACCGGGATTCTTTTATAGTCCGGATCGGACTTCAATTCTTCCAAGACTTCCAAACCGTTTTTCTTAGGCAGATTCAGGTCTAATAGAATCAGATCCGGACGGGCAGATCCTACGAATTCCCCTTCTCCTTTTACGAAATCCATCGCTTCCTCTCCGTCTTTGGCAACGAATAATCGCTTTTCGGATTCCAGATCCCCCAAGGCTTCCATCGTTAACCGAACATCCGCGGGGTTATCCTCCACGAGAAGGATATCGAAGTATTTCTTTCTGGCAGCGCTCATCCATTCACCTCCGGGAGAGTAAAGAAGAATTGGGATCCCTCTCCTATCGAGGATTTCACCCATATTCTCCCGCCGTGATTCTCCACGATTTTTTTACAGATCGAAAGGCCGATACCCGTTCCCGGATACTGGGTTCGAACATGCAGCTTTTGAAATATAATAAAGATTCGATCGAAGTATTTCGCATCCATGCCTATGCCGTTATCGGAGACTTCGAACTCCCAAAACCCCGGAATTTTTCGCGAGGAAACCGAAACGATCGGATCCCTATTCGGATACCGGAACTTGACTCCGTTCGATATGAGATTGGTGAGTAACCTGCGAATCTGATCCGAATCCGCATACACCTCGGGAAGTTCTCCCTTTATCTCCAATTTGACCGAATTATCCGAAAGAACGGAGGATAGATCTCTTACTGCTTCCTCCAAGACGGAGTGCAAAGATATTTTTTCCTTCTTCAGGGAAGAAGCGCCCACTCTAGAATAGCTCAGAAGACTTTCGATCAGTCCCTGCTGCCTTTTTGCGGCTTCCACTGAAATACGTATGAATTCACGCATCTCCGGTTTGATATCCTCTTGGAATTTCCTCTCCAACAATTGCAGATAGCTTGCGATGGTTCTAAGAGGTTCCTGGAGATCGTGGGAGGCGACGTATGCGAACTGTTCCAATTCCTTATTTGTTTTTTCCAAAGCCCTTAAAGCCTGTTGCAAGGAATTCCTAGATGCAATCTTTTCGGTGATATCCCGATTCACCATGATCACTCCGGGTTCGTCCTCTCCTTCGCTTTGGAATCTCTTAAAGTTCGTTTCAATAGCAATTTTACGACCAGAAGGAAGCACATGCACCAACTCTATTTTGGAGGTACCCTCCAAATCCCAGTCTTTCATGGCATTTTCTTTATCTTTTTCACTGAACCATTCGGGAGTGAATAGATCCGTATAATGACGTCCTATATAATTCTCAGATCCGATCCCGTAGAGTGAGGCGGCCGGCTCGTTATAATAAACGATCTTTCTACGGTTATCCAGGGCTATGACTGCATCGCTCACTTGAGAAAGAACCGCCAGGTTGAATCTGTTTTGTTTTTCCGTTTCCACTCTGGCGGAGACGTCCGTCCCGGATACGAGAACGCAATCTTTTCCACCGAATCTCATCATGGAAGTGACTAGATCCAGATGAATGATACTTGCATCTTTTCTAATATGCCTGACTTCTTGGAAAAAGTTCGGACCGATCTCCAGATTTCGAATCTTATCTCGGACTTCTTCCCTATCCTCGGGCAAACGCAGTTCCAGAATCGGCTTTCCTACGAATTCTTCCTCTGAATACCCGTAAATTTGGATAGCGGTTCGATTTACCGCCACCACCCTGAATTCTTCTCGATCGAAAAGGATCATGATCTGCGGATTATTCTGGAAAAGATTGCGATAATTCTCCTCGCTTTCCCGGACCTTGGATTCGTAAACGAGACGATCGGAAATATCGTAAGTGATCCCCAAAACCTCTTCCGTATCCTTTCCGTTTCGAATCTTAGGATACATTCTCGTTTCTAGAAATCTTCCGTTCTGTACGGATTGATAAAAACTTTCCTCACCGGCGAGCGCCTTATGAAAAGCCTCCAAAGCTTCCGGTCTAGCCTCCGCTCTCTCATAAATCGTCTGCCCTACGGTTTCTCCGGATTGAAATCCCAATCTCTCCAGGCCTTTTCCCTCGGCTAACAGTATCCTTCCTTCCCGGGAAATCGAAAAAACGATCACAGGTAAAGCACCTATTACGGTTTTATAATCTAAGGTGCGGCTCGCAAATTCTCTCTCCGCAAGTTTCTGGTCGGTGATATCGATCGCAATTCCGATCATACCGTTGGTTCTTCCCGATTCATCCTTGGAAGGAGAGAGTCGAAAGGAAAAAAATCGGGAGGCGAAAACGGTTTCCGCGACCACTTCCCCATCGCCGCCTAAAACGAGCCCCAATGCCTCCGCCGGTTTTATGAAACGGCTCGTTCCATCGGATTGCCTAAATTCCGCGTTCCAATCGTAATCCAAAAAGGAAGATCCCACCATGGAATCCGCGGAAAGCCCGATCTTTTCCAAGAAGCGACCGGAAGCATAGTTCAAGATTCCTTTTTTATCCGTGGAGAAGAAGATAATAGGCGTATGAGAAAGGATATAGTTCAGCCTGGACTCAGCGAGTTCCCTTCTTTCCGATAACAAAGTATCGGTTTCGGATTGTTTGGAGGTGGATTCCATGCAAGAATCCCTTGGAATATGCGTTCCGCAGGGACTCTTATTTATGGCGAAATTTAGATATTTTCAAGCATAATTTACAAATTATCTCTAAATATCTCTTAGTATTACATAATTTGACCAAATTTAACCCTTATGGGCTACATTTAGACAATTTCTATAGATTCGATTACCACTGGCTGGATGGGTCGATCTCCCGGTCCGGTCTGGGTTTCGGAAATGGCTTGGACGATGTCCTCTCCCTCCGACACATGACCGAACACCGCGTGTCGATTGTCCAGATAGAGATTGTCCCGAACATTGATGAAAAATTGGGAACCGCCTGTATTCGGGCCCGCATTGGCCATGGAGATGGTAAATTTCTTATTTTTCAGATCCGGATGGAATTCGTCCTTAATCTTATACCCCGGTCCACCGGTTCCGGAGCCATTCGGGCAGCCCCCCTGGATCATAAAATTTGCAATGATCCTATGGAAGATCAGGCCATTATAAAACCCTTTCCTGGCCAATTCGATGAAATTTCCCGCAGTGACGGGAGCTTTCTCCTCATCCAATAAAACGGAGAAGTTTCCCCTATTTGTCAAAAATTTTGCGACTGCCATGTTTGCCTCTGGGGATCCAGGATTTAAAAGGAATCCGAGCAATCAACTCATTCCGGTATTTTCTAGACGGAGTTCTGGCCTAGACTTGTTTTCAATATATAGGGCCTTAGTTCCGATAATTTAACAGAGGATTTACGGAATCTACTTTCCGCTAGACGGTTCCTTTTTTTTCTTTTCCTATAGCTGGCGGAATTAGCGGAGCAGATATTATTTTCAATGCCTTCATCTACTAAATACATCCCACTCGGCCCAAACGGTTCCGTCGCATTCTGGACTGCGGCTCCAGATAAAATCAGGGACGCGGGTTTATTACAGACCTGGACGGACCGAGAAATCAAATCCGTAGTCTGCGTCTTTTCCGAGAAAGGCTCTCCGCTCGTAACCGAGTTGGAGGAGGTACTACATTCCGGAGAATGGAAACTCTTCGCTCTGGAGGTCCCTCCGGGCCCCGAGACCAACGAGTCCGTCTTTCTTTCCTCCTGGAAATTGATTTCCTCCGCCGGAAAATCGAACATACTCTTTCTAATTCCTCCCGAACTCATGGAAAGATGGGAGATCATCCTTTCCAAAATGGTTCTCGCTTCTCACCCCCATCTGGCCTTAGGAGAATTAAGCGCTTGGTTCCCGTCTCTTTCCGGAGAGTCCGAAGGGGAATTATTAGGCGAATTCCGTTCTTATGTTTCCCGCAAAAAAGCTCCTCGGGAAATTCCCGACACACCAAGAGGAGAATTTTCCGTTTTCCTAAAAGAGTTACCTCTCGCCGCCTCCGGAATCGAATTAGGAAGATTCCAAAATGAAAACGGCCATTCTTCTTCCGGAGGAAGATCGAAAAGATCCCTGCGGGACCACGAAGATCATTTCGACGATATACAAACCAAACCGGTAATTTCCTTCGATACAGTCTTTTCCGAGAATAAGGAAAAGCAGGAACCGGAACCGGTTACTCAGGAAGCGAAGCAGCCGGACAAGAAAGAAGCCAAAGTCTCCGAAGTAAAGAAGGAGAATCCGCCTCCTCCTCCGGAACCGAGGGATCCGAGCGCCAGTGCAAAGTTTCCTTTGCAATTGAAGTTGATGGGAGTCATCTCTCTCCTATTAACCGTTACCGTTTCCACAGTCATTCTTTACGCTTCCAGCGAATTCAAAAAGAATTACGAAGTTCGGGTATTGGAGACGAATTTTTCCCTCGTGAATATCCTAGGGATCAAGATCAAATCGGATCTAAAGGATATACGAGACAAAGGTAAAACCTTAGTAGAGAAACTTCTGGATCCTAAGGGTCCCGGAGCTTATGCGGATCTATTCTTCAAAAACGAACCGGACTTTTTGTTAGTCGGAATCTATTCCGTTCAGGACCAACATCTACGTAAGAAAATCATTCTATACAACGATTCCTATCTGGAAGGTATCTCCTCCAACAGGGAAGAATTGGACACCGCGATTGAGCAAAAGGAGTCCTCTTTTCTAAAGACTATCCAGTCCGAAGGAAGAATAGACAATCTTACCGCTTATTTCAAGGAACCTGCCTTTTCCATTTCGGTTTACGATAATACGAGTAAATCCTTACTGGTTTACGTTCTGAGATCGGAGAGATTATTATCCGCATTCCAAAAACAGGATATTAACGTTCCTTTCTTAGTCAACGGCGACGGAGATCTGATCGCGCATCACGATCTACCCCTACTCGCATCCCAAACGAATTGGTCTGATCTTCCCATCTTCGAGACCATGCTTTCTTCCGTTAGAGAGGATAGCCAACAGACTCGTTATGAAGATGGCACTAAGACCAAATATTACGGTTCCTATCAGAAGATGGGATTCGGAGGTTCCGGAGTCATAGTCACTGTTCCCGAAGAAAAAGTCTTCGAGATGGTATACAGAATCCAGACGAAGAATCTTCTCATCATGGCGATCGCTCTTTGCATCGCCTTGATCATCGTATTCTTCTTAGCAAGAAACATCACGGTCCCTATTCTCAAACTTCTATCCGCTACGATCGAGATCGCGAAAGGAAATTTCAGAATCGGAATCCAATCCACCACCAGAGACGAGATCGGAATTCTCACCGATTACTTCGTGAACATGGGCAAAGGATTGGAAGAAAGGGAAAAGGTAAAGGACGCATTAGGTCGTTTCGTAAACAAGGAAATCGCGGAGATGGTTCTGAACAAAGAACTCACTCTGGGAGGAGAGCGGAAGATGTGCGCCATCTTCTTCTCCGATATCCGCTCTTTCACCGCAATTTCGGAAAAACTGCAACCGGAAGAAGTCGTGGAATTTTTAAATGAGTACATGACGGAAATGGTCCGCTGCGTCAACGACACCCACGGGATCGTGGATAAGTTCATCGGAGACGCGATCATGGCTACCTGGGGAGCGGTGAGAACGACGGACGCGGATGCGGAGAATGCCGTGAACGGCGCTCTCATGATGAGAACCGCATTATTAAGATTCAATCAGGGGCGAGGTGGAGACAAAAAACCGGTCATTCGAATAGGATGCGGATTGAATTTCGGTCCCGTGATCGCCGGTCAAATCGGTTCCGAAGAAAGATTGGAATACACCGTGATCGGAGACGCGGTAAACCTCGCTTCTCGGGTGGAAGCATTGAACAAACCTTTCGGAACGGATATACTGATCACTCAGGATCTGTACGATCATGTAAGAAATATCTTCGCAGTCGAAAAAATGCAGTCCATCAAAGTTAAAGGTAAAGAAGAACCCCAGACCATTTATGCAGTCTTAGGTAGAAAGGACGATCCGGATCGTCCCGTAAATCTGGAAGATCTCAGAAAGCGTTTGGGAATAGAATACGATACCAAGAAAAAGGCCAAGGCGGGGGACGAGGAAGAGGAATTAAAGTATGAGATACTTGACTGATGGCAGATATGTCGTCACCGCTCTACTTCTACTTTTGTTTCTCTTTTCCGGCCTCTTATATCTGTACGCAAACGCCGGCCCCAAGACAGGAACGAACAAAATCGTAGGCGAGCTCAAGTCCAAGCAATTTAAAATATTAAGAAAATTGGATTCCGAAGTGGTGTGGGAGGAATTGGACGAATCCGATCCGATCCGCTATAAGGATACCATTCGCACGGAAGAAGGCTCGGAAGCCGTGCTTCTTTTCACGGACGGAGAGAATTCCGCCGAGATCCGTTTGGATGAACGAAGCATGATCCTCGTGGAAGACACGGACAAAATCAGCTTTATGTCCGGTTCCCTTTCCGCCACGAGTAGTGGAGGAGGAGCCAAACTGCAGATCAGCGCGGGAGATACTAAGATCTCTCTCGGAAATTCCGACGTAAAACTTTCTTCCGACGATAACAAGGGACTCAATCTTGAGGTCAAGAAGGGAGAGGCAAAAGTCGCCTCCGCCTCG
Source organism: Leptospira wolffii serovar Khorat str. Khorat-H2 (assembly GCF_000306115.2). Taxonomy (NCBI): domain Bacteria; kingdom Pseudomonadati; phylum Spirochaetota; class Leptospiria; order Leptospirales; family Leptospiraceae; genus Leptospira; species Leptospira wolffii. The sequence goes on along the minus strand of NZ_AKWX02000007.1, from coordinate 579,014 downwards.
GGAGAAAGCGTAGTAAGTAATAATCAATCCGCCGACGTCCAAGGCGGGAAAGTGGAAGTGCACTCCCTAAATCTGGAAACGATCAGTCCTGTCGATAAATCCAATATTCCCGTTAAGACGGAAACCGCAAACCTGGGCCTAAGTTGGAAGCCTGCTCCCGGAGTGAAGTCTTACAGAGTGGAGTTGGCCAAGGACTCCGGATTCAGAACAGGACTCAAGAAATGGAATACGAATGCGACCAATACTTCCGTATCCTTAACCGGCGGTTCCTATTATTGGAGAGTCATAGGAAAGAATCCTCAATCGGGTAAGGAAGAGTCCAGTTCCTCCAAAAATTTCCGACTCATTTCCTGGTCCAAGCCCAGACTCCTCTCCCCCACCTCCAAGGAAGTATTCTCTTATTCTGCAAACTTGGCGCCGATTCGATTCCAATGGTCCACGAACGATCCCGGATCCAAGTATAAATTGGAAGTCTCCGAGGACGGAGGCTTTAAACAAATATTATATTCGGCGGACTCTAACGTAGGATTCGCAAAATGGGATCCCAAACCGGAGGGACAATTCTTCGCAAGAGTAAGGATGTTCTCCGAAAGAGAGGGCTTTACTGAATTAGTCTCGGATCCCGTCCCATTCTCCGTCAGGAAACTGACCCAAGCGGAACCTCCTCAACTTCTCAAACCTTTGGCGGGAGAAGAAATAGGAATCCGTATATTCAAAAACGGATCCTTCTTCAGTTGGAGTTCCAACAAGGAATTCAAATCCTATATCCTCGAAATAGCTTCCGATCCGGATTTCAAAAGCGTGATTTATTCCAAGAATACTACGGCTAACTTTATAAAACCGGAATATGATTGGAAAGAGAACACCTATTATTGGAGAGTTCGTGCGAACTTAGTGAGCCAGGGAGAGATTTCTTCCGCAGTGAATCGTTTCGTTCTCAAGCCTCTTCTCCCCATGAGACTCGCATTTCCTAAGGACGGATCGGAGTTAGGTCATCCGAGTGACGGAAAACTATCCTTTAGATGGGACAGACCGGATCCTACCGGAACCTATAAGTTGGAAGTCTCCCGGGAAGCCAATTTCGGCTCCAAAGTTACCGATACGAATATTCGCTCGGGAGTCGGTTCCGTGGATCTGCCGGGCCCCGGGAATTATTACTGGAGAGTGTCTCTTCTATCCCCTGAGGGAGATACGATTATCGTAAGTCCTGTCGCCGCTTTCAAAACCTTGGATTCGGCTCCTTTTGTAACCCCGTCCTATCCTAGAGATGGAGACAAGGTGGATTTGGACGAGAAGGAAAGTTTGGCATTCTACTGGGAATCGGAAGGAAAAGCGGATTCTTATATTCTGGAATTATTAGAGTCGAATAAAAAAGCCTGGAAAACCGTGTTCAAAAAGGAAATTCGAGGAGAATCTTTCGATTTCCGAGAGTTATATAGATTGAAAGAGGGAAAATACCAGTGGAGATTGAGCGCGAAATACCGGGACTCCTCGGGAGCCGCACGCACCACTCTTCCGCTTTCCAGAGATTTCGAAGTGGTGATCTCGGCGACTCTGAAAGCGCCAGAGGTTCTTACTCCTAAGGAATTCTATGTCGAGTAGAGTCTTATATATCTCCAAAAGAATTTTCTGGATCCTCGGAATCCTATTATTCTCCGTACCTTTATTTGCGAAAGAAGAAGGTGTAAAGTTGGAATGGAAACCCATTCCCGATGCGGGCGGTTACGTAGTCGAGATCAAGGATTCTCGCGGAAAAATCACCCGAGAGAAAACCAACGCCACTCAGATCCAAGTCGTACTCCCTCCGGGAACCTACGAACATAGGATAGGAGTATTGAATCGCTACGGAAGAGTCTCCGTATTTTCCACTTGGATTCCGTTCGACGTTATTCTCTCTCAGAAGCCCGAAATTCTCGCCGCCTCCCAAAGTAAATTCCTAAACAAGGATCTTCCGGACACTTTGGAAATCAAAGGAAAGCATTTCACGGACGGCACCAAAATCACATTAAAAGATTCTAAAGGAAACGAGATCCCGATTAAGTCCATGGAAGTCAAGGATTCCGAGACCATAGTCGTTACGATAGATAAGAGGAAGGCACCGGAGGGAGCCATTTCTCTCCGGATCGAGAACCCTAGAAACAAGGTCGCCGAAAAGGACAATTATCTCCTACTAGCGGAGACTCCGGAACAATTGGCGGAATTAGAAGAGGAAAAAAGTTCCAAGGTTTCTTCCTCTTCCAGCTTTTTCGATTTCGGCGCGGCAGCCAGATCCGCAGTACTCCCAGGTTGGGGACAAGCCTATCAAAACAAATCCAAACTGCATACCTTCGTCTTTCCGGCATTGATCATCGGAGCGGGCTCATACGCCGCTTTCCAGGGAAGCACTTACTTAAGCTCGGTCCACTCATTGGATGCGGCTAGATCGAATAATATTCTTCTGAACGCCGCCTTTCTCCAGACGGGAGATCCGACCTTATTCAATCTCGCCTTCATGAATTACATGCAAATCTCGCCCAAATATTCCGCAGCTTCCGCAAACTTCGGTCAATTGGAAGTTGCGATCGGAGTCGTGGGCTTATTCTATTTAGTGAATCTTTTGGATGCGGGGTTCATTTCCGGACCGAAACAGATCCTAGTGGAAGGGACGAACGCCCCGGTTACAGTTTCCCCTCTGTTTAGAAACGTTCCGGAATCGGAGCGTTGGAGTTCCTACACGGGTTCCGGCTCCCCTGTTTTATCTCAAAGAATGGAATTCGGCGCTCAATTTTCCTGGTAAGGATTGTTATTCTCTTAGAGCCCGGAAAGAAACATGAAATCCTTCCCAAGACATTTATCGTTAAAAATCGCATATTTGCTCTTAGGTGGGATTTTATGCTCGTTTCTTGCGGCTTGCTATAAATCCCCTACCGCAGGCGGCCTATTCGATTTTATTCCCCTGCAAACGAGCTATCAGGCTCTGGGTTCCCCCGGAGTCATAGAAGTAAACGTAGTCGGTTTGACTTCGGTTACCGTATCCAGCGCCCTAGTTGTGGATAATTCTTTCGGAGATCCTTCCTTAAGTTTCACCGCGGACGGCGCGCAGAATTTTTCCGTGTCTCACAAGGCCGGCTTGCCCGTATCGCTCACTCTCACTCAACCGACTACGACTCCTCCGGTTGCTTGTAGCGTTTTCAGTCCTCCTACGGCAACCGCCCCGATAAAAACAGTCTTCACGGTTCAATGTGCGGTCGCGAAACACAAGGTCAGCGTTAAAGTATTCGGTGTATATCAATCCAACCCGTCAGGTCTTATCCTCGCCAATAAAGTCGGCAGCAGCATAGAAACCCTGTCCGTCAATTCAGGCGACGGAGTTTACGATTTTCCGACCCAAGTGGGTGAGACCGTCTCCTATTCCGTCTTTGTAGCCGCAAGTCCGAGTAACCACGAATGCTTTATGAAAACCTCCACGAGTCCCGCTCCTACGGGGACTATGGGGACCTCGGATATCACCTTATTCGTAAATTGTCTAAGTGCGATCAAACTCCCTGCAAACGTAGCCTTGGCTCCGAATTCTTTACAGTTCGTTTTCTCCACTCCTAACGTCACGGGTTGCGGCTTTAGTTCCGGTCCGGTGCCAAACGGATATACGGATCTCAGTCCGCAAACTTCCTCCGCACTGATTTCGTACAGTAACGTAGTAGATACTACGGTAGTCACCGTTTCACCTACGAGCACTTGGGGTTCCGGAGCTCAAATCAAAGGATGGTTGAGCCTAAAGAGTTGCTCGGCGGGAGGAGAAATCGCATACGATGGAAATAAGAACGTAGAGCTGCAATTAACGATCGCGCAGAATGTGAAGTATGTGAACGGCGGAATTGTCGGCGGTACGATGGATTGTTCCTCGGACGTGAATGCCTGCGTCAATATCCAGGACGGAATCACCGCATGTAACGCCACCGGACAGGTTTGCTACGTATTAGTCGCGCAAGGGAATTATATTCTCAGCAACTTAAGCGGGAATACGAATATTATACTTAACGCCAAGACTTCTCTCGTAGGAAGTTTTAGCACAGATTTTCAATCCCAAGGATCGGACTACCAAACGTCTATCAGCGACGCAAGAACCGTTTGTCTCACTCCAGGAAGTCTACTCTTAGGAGCCTCTTTTTGCCCCGTCATCGAGATCTCCCCTTCCGTCGCCTTAGGATCCGGAGAAATATTAGAAGTTAGCAATATTTCAATATATGGACACGCTACCAAGCAAAAGGTCGCTCCCATCTTCGTTTATAATTATAGCGGATCCGGTAAGGTCCGGATTTCCAAAACGGGAATGTTCGCCGGAAAAAATCTCGGGGTCACGAATAGTTCGGACGAAAGATACGGAATCGTAGTCACCAACGCGAATAATGTGGAGATCTTCTCCAACATCATCATCGGAGGAGAAGGATCCGGAATCTCCGCGGGAGCCATATTGGACAATCCCAATTATAACGCCGCAGGTTATTCTTCCCTTTATAATAACCTGATCGACGGCGGATCCTCTGCAGGTCTTTTAGCGACAACCTATTCTACCGGAATAGAGATGCGAAACGTCGTATTGGGGAGATACGCAGTTGCCAACAACCAGATCAATTATTACCAATATGTGAATCCGGGAGCGCCTGTAGGCCGAAGAACCGTCGGGATTCGTTTTGCGGCCACCTCTAGCGGACTCGTGAACTCCTACTAAGTCCATAACTCGGTCTATGCAGGCAACGGCTCGGTTTCCGCCAAGGCGGTGGAAAACGTTCTCGTGGGTCCTACTTCTCAAGTATTACAAATTTTTAATAATATGTTCTTCGGAGCGGATACCACCGGACCGAACATAGCCTTCGATACTTCTCAACTTCTTAGCGGCGTAATTGCGGGGAATAATTATTACGGAACGACATTACTGAATTATGGACTATCTGCGGCCACATACTGCCCTTTCGATTATCAGTTCACTACGGATTTTCCTGCGACTTGCTCCCCTGCCGGAGCCCCTCCCGCAGGTTTCACGAACATGACACAATATAGTAAGAATGTAACGTTCGTAAATTCTCCCGCTTCCTATCTGGCAGTGACCGCTTTCTTACCGGAGCTGATCTTGAAGGATATTCCTTGCGATGTTCGCTCCGGTTCGGTGGGGTATGGGATCGATTCCTACTTCTCCTATATTCAGGATAACGACTTCTTTTTCCGCCCTAGGACCACTTCACTTTACGGCCGTACTTTGGGAGCAATCGAAATCGATGCAAGCACCTGCAGTCCTTGAAAAACTACGGCCAAAAGAAATCCCCCAAGGGATATTTTTTCTTTCTAAGCTCCAGGTCTTATACCTGGGTCTAGTCTTGGATTTCCCTCGAAATGCTAATTTAAAGCAGGGATCCCGATTTTGGGATGAAATTTATTGAGCTCCGGATTGTCCTACTTAATTAGGGGATACGAAATCTTGCTGCAGTATAGATTTGTCCAAGCCCGAATCCATTCACCTCTTTCTGGGCCTATTTGTATTCTCATTCCGTTACAAAGATCCCCAAAACGGAAGCTTTTTGGAAACTATCATCTTCTACCTCAAAGAATGGAATTAGAAGTGCAATTCATATGATAACTCTCAAGAATTATCTCCCGAAATCATATTCTGCTCTACTGATCCTATTCACTTTGGGCACGATGGGCTGTTATACCCGTCCTAAAAAATCGGGCATTTTAGATTTTATGAATATATCTAATTTCGTGTCCTATTTAACCGGTTCTTCCTTTCCGTTAAATGTTCAAGTAAACGGTCTGACCAACTCAGGCGTTTTAGTGGTGGAATTGGCAAGCACCGCAGAACAACTTACTTTCTCCGCCGCAGGAACGAATTCTTTTAGCGGATATTATGATTCGAATATTGTTTATACCTTAAATATCGTATCCCAACCTGCAACAACTCCTACCCAGACCTGTGTCATTAGTAACCCGAATCTTACTCTTACTTTTGCGAGTACTACATTCGTGGTGAACTGTGCGGAAAACTGGTATAAGGCAAATGTTGCCGTTACGGGAATAGACAGCACAAACACTACAAATTTACAAATTTATAATAATGGAACGGACCTAAAAACGACCTCCGCCAACGGAACGGTAAGTTTCGACGTGGGGGACGGATTAGCTTACGATATCACGATCGGATCAGTTCCCACAGTTCCCTCCACCCATACTTGTCAGGTTGTTACTTCTCCGGCAAACGGAACTATCGCAGGTGCGGATGTAAACTTGCAGATCAGTTGCTTGAGCCTAATGAAGACGAGCGTGATTGCCGGCGGATTTATGCCTTCTACCAAGGCAATGACCTTCACATTCTCCGGTCCTGTGACCGGATGCGTATTGGATTCGACGGGCGGCGGTCCTCCTTATTCGGCGGGGATGGCAAGCGGAAGTCCCGGTGTGACTTATATTGGAAATGGGGCAAGGATTGCGCCGACTACTCTACCCTGGTCTTTTGGAGCTTTTACCTTTCCTCTACAAGTAAACTTTACTCTGACAGGATGTGCGGATGCGGTGGCAGCGGCAAATAACGGGGCCGCTCTATCCGTGACCGTTAAAATGATGGAAGGTGACGTTTACTTCATAAGCGATACTTCCGGAAATGATAGTAATAGTTGTATGGATCCTAGCGATTCGTGCAAAACCATTCAGACCGGCGTAAACCTATGCTCTTCTTCAAGCATTTGTACTGTATTTGTAGAAGGAGGAAATTATATCATTTCCGGTTCCGTATCACCTATCTCTCTCACTTCTACCGGAGGAGTCAGACTTTTAGGAAGTTTCGACCCGACATTCACCACCCAAAGTTTGGATCTAACCCCTAGTAGGATCGCGGATAATAGGACAGTCGCCCAATGTCCGGGAACAGCTTTAAGCTCGAATGAGTGTGCCCCGATCACGATCACAGCGTCCGGGATGGCAGGAGATTCAACCAAAGCCCATGTAGTCCAAGGTTTTAGTATATTTGCGGATGAAACGAAACCGAACGCGTTCGGTATTCGATTCCTGAACGGCGATGCGAATAGTTATGCATACGTCTTTGGAAATTATATTTCCGGAGGGGAAGGAGGACTAGGAGTCGAGAATTCCACCGGAACACGAGGCGGGATCGACCTTACTTCATCTGCTTCTAATAACCAAATCGATACGAATGTGATTAAAGGAGGTTTTGGTGCGTTAAACTCTACTGCGGTTTATAGTTTTAATTCTAACGCCTATTTACTTCGAAATAGGATCAGCGGGGACAAAGCTGCAAATGATTCCCATTCAGTGTGGGTCGTGAATTTTGCGGATTCATTAATAGCAATAATCAATAATACGATGAATTTCCGACAATATACGGATGCTTCCGTAACTTCTAAGTTTACTTATGGGATCCGTACTGAGGAGAATGCGGCTGCTCTAATTAAACACTATATAGCGGGAAATACGATCTATTCTAACGGAGCTACCGTAGGTTCCAATTACGGAATCTATATAACCGGAGCAGCAACGAACGCGCAGATTGCGAACAATCTCATTCTCGCTCAAGGAAGCAACGGAGTCTGTGCACAATTCTCAACAGATCCGAATGTAAATAATGCGATGTTTCGAGGAAATAATCTCGCTTGTAGCGCGGGCACTTTAGTGAAATCCTCTGCAACAACATATAATATGCTTTGCTCCGGAGTATTTACGAATACTGCATTATGTGCGTTGGCCCTTCTCAGCGATAAGTTTATGAACAATGGTCTTTCCACTGTCAGATCGGATCAAAACTTTACGGATGCTCCTAGCTTCAACAGCTATCCTCCCCTCCAACCTTGGCTGTCACTGAATACAGCAGCAGGTGGTCCATGCAATATCGCATTCGGAGGAGTGGAAACGTCTGCTTATCTGAATAGCTTTGATCCTATTTATAAAGTGGATGCAGTCATAGGCTCTCCTGTTACTAGAACCACATCTTCAGGTGGAAGTACTCCATCCGGCTCTGCTGGTTATTCTATAGGAGCTTTTGAGATAGATTCAACCTGCTTCTAAGAGCTTTTGAGTTAGATGACGTAAAGTATATGCGCTTTAAGCCAATCAATAACGATTAGATTTTAGCCACACAAATCAAGCTAACAATACTTGTTGCAGTTTTAGCGGCAGCAACAAACCGGTCTGCTCCGCTTGTATATGTATGAATGATGCCGTCAGCAGTTTGAGTAGAGGTCCAGACTACACTAAGTCTTTTTAAGGATTCTTTCGTTCCGAATGGATCCAAAGAATAAGGACTGCTCGTAGTATATAAAGTATCCAACTGGATCGCATCGGGCAAGATCCAATCGGAATGCCCTGCAAAAGTTAAGCTTTCACAAAAAGCAATCGCTTGGGACTGCGTAATATTTCTATCAGCCGCTACTACTGCTCCCGCATTACAATTCGAAGAAACGTAATCATATAAAGCAATAGTGCCTGGATTGTAAGCAGTGCAAAGAGTCCATAAGAATTTATTTTGTGTATCAGTAACAGTACCATCATCATTGTCCACCAAGGCTGCCGTCCCACAATTATTACCACCTGTTGCTGATATAAATCCTGAACTATCAGCGATAACTGCTGGCAGTGATGCACTATAACTAGAATAACTTACCGGATTTGCTACCGTCTGACCGCAATGAAATGAATTGGCCGGTCCCCCTGTTCCCAATAATAAAAGTAAGCCGCTTAGATCTTGGCTAGGCCCACCACCACAATTGATTAAAGAAATATAAGAGAATAAGAATAGCACCGTCAGATGTTTCATAGTCAGGAAGATGCACCTAGTTCTTTTCCCGTCAAGCATCGAGCGACACTAGGGAACAAAAATCATAGAATTAGGAATATTCAATGGCAAAAACTAATTACTTTGGATTAGTTCGTTTAACACTGTTTAATAGAACCGTAGGCACAAAGGGGCAACTGAGCATTGTTAGATTAGAGCAAATTCTATTCTTTAGAAGCAAGCTCTTCCCATTCAGTGACCTTCCTTTGTAACTCATCTTGCAGGTTACTTAGTCTTTCTCCGGATTTTTTGGCAAGTTCCGGATCGCTTGACTGTAGGTTCTGGACCAGCTCCTTCTCCTCCGTTTCCAAAGAGAGGATCTCCTTTTCCAAGATCTCCAGTTTTCTTTTGTCTTGGTAACTTAGGCCCTTCTTCTTATTATCCGATTGTTTTTCAGTCGGCTTTGGAGCGCTTGTCTTGGTCCCCTTCTCTTCATAATCCCTGTATTCCAGATATTCGGAATAGTTTCCGGGAAATCGATCGACTCTTCCCTCTCCCTTGAATACGAAAAGATAATCCACCACCCGGTCCATAAAATAGCGATCGTGGGAAACGACGAGAACCACTCCCGGAAAATCGTCCAGAAATTCCTCCAATACGGATAATGTGGGAATGTCCAGATCGTTGGTGGGCTCGTCCAAGACTAGAAAGTTCGGGTTCTTCATAAGGAGAAGAACAAGATATAATCTCCTTTTTTCTCCTCCGGATAATCTCTCGATCCTCGTCTGTTGCAATTGAGAAGGAAATAGGAATCTCTCCAAAAATTGGGAAGCAGTCCAAAGACTTCCGTCCGACATTCGAATGCTCGGAGCGATCTCTTCCTTTACGTAATCCAACACCTTTTTAGCGGGAGGAAGATCCTTTCCCATCTGATCGAAATACCCGAAAGAAGTATTGAGTCCTGCGGAAACGTCCCCGGAATCCGGTTTTTCCCTCGCGGTAATCAGATTTAAAAGCGTGGTTTTACCGGCTCCGTTCGGCCCGACGATACCGATCCGTTCCTTCCCTTTAAAAACGTAGGAAAACCCGTCGATCAGAGGTGAGGCATAAGATTTTCGTATATTTTTTAATTCTAATATCTTCCCGCCCAGTCTGCGGCCGGAAACGGATATATCCAGAACGATATCTTTGCCCGCTTTCTTCCTCTCCAAGACCTCGTTCACACGATCCGTCCTCGCCTTTTGTTTGGTTCCCCTGGCTTTGGGTTGCCTTTTCAGCCATTCCAATTCGGTGCGAAGAAAAGATTTTCGTTTCGTTTCCTCCTTTTCCTCGATGGCCTGCATCTCCACTTTCTTTTCCAAGTATAGATCGTAATTTCCGGGAAAGACTCGAAATTCTCCCCGATCGATTTCCAGAATCCTATTGGCGATCTCCTCCAAGAAATATCGATCGTGAGTGACGAGAAGAACCGCCTTATCCGTACTTTTTAAATAGTCCTGGAGCCAAAGTATCGCGTCTATATCCAAATGGTTGGTGGGTTCGTCCAAAACCAGCATATTGGATTCTTCCGTAAGGGCCTGTGCAAGTGAGACTTTTTTGGCCATCCCTCCGGAAAGTTCTCCCATCCGTCGAGTCACGTCAGGAATATTCAATTCTCTTAATATATTTTTCAGCTTCGCTTCCAGTTCCCAGGCTTGACGGAGATCCATCTCCTCCATCGCGGAGTGATACTCCCTGTCTGCTTCTTCTCCCCCTCTCTCCAGATCGACACATGCCTTCTCGTATCTACGAACAGTTTCCATAAGGATTCCGGAGCCGGAAAGAATATGCTCCAATATCGTAAGGTTCGGATCGAAGGTGGGAAATTGTGCGAGAAAGGAAATCTTTAGCTCCCTATTTCTTACCACTTTTCCGGAGTCGCATTCTTCCGTGCCTAGAAGAATTCGCAATAGGGTGGATTTTCCGGACCCGTTGATTCCGAGTAGACCGGTCTTTTCTTCTTCGTCTATTCCGAAGCTGATTTGATCGAAAAGTAATTTGTCTCCGATTCTCTTACTGACTCGGTCTACGGATAACAGGTTCATCGCATTTCCAGAGTCTGGCACCGAAGAGATGGCGCAAGTCTAAACTAAGATAATTCATTAGGGAGTGATCGATCCGGCGGCGGATCCGCCGAAAGGGGGCGTTTATTTCGGGAGGGGAATTTGGATCCTATATCTTGTTCCTTTTTCCACGGGAAGCAGTTCCCATTTCGCTTTCAGTTTACTGAGTAGCATTCCGACCAACTGCAATCCTAGTCCGTCAGAATTTCTCACATCGAAACGTTCAGGCAATCCGACTCCATCGTCGCCCAAAACGATGGAAAATCCCGCTTCCGAACGGGAAAGCTCGATGAAAATTTTTCCCACCTGATTCCCTGGGAAGGCATATTTCAGTGAATTCGAAACCAGTTCGTTGAAAACGAGAGCGAGAGGGATCGCAGAGTCCAAATTCAATCGGATCTCCTCGGAATCTATCGTATACTCCACCTTTCGATTCGCTCCGAAAGACTGGACCAAGGCTACCATTAAATTATTTAAATATTCTTTGAAATCGGCGTCCGCAATCGTATCGTTCTGATAAAGTTCCTTATGAACCATAGCCATCGCTTGGATCCTTCTTTCGCATTCTTTCAGAATTGTCACAAGCTTGGGATCATCCGCAAAATCGGTCTGAAGACTCAATAGACTGGATACGACTTGTAGATTGTTTTTCACCCTATGGTGGATTTCCTTGAGCATTACCTCCTTTTCATCCAAGGATTTTCGTAAAGTTTCCTCATATTGGTAACGATCAGTCACATCCCGAATAATCTGAGTGGCTCCGATCATATTATGGCTCTCGTCCCGAATGGAACTGTAATTGATCTCTAGAACGACATCCTCTTTTACGAGTCCGGAAATTTTTCTTTCCACTCGAAATACCTCTCCGGTCAAGGCCCTACTCCAATTCTTGATGATTCTCTCTTTTTCTTCCTCATTATCCAAGGCCGCGTCAGTAATTCTATATCCCACGGTCAGTCTCTTTCCGTAAACTTTCCAGACCATGAGTTCAAAAGCGGTATTACATGAAATAATCCTTAAGTCCATGTCGACCGCGCATATGGAATCTTTTACACCCTCTATGATAGCCTGTAATCTATCGTTCGCCAGTAATATCTTTCTTCTGAGTTCGTTCAATTCCAGCTCGGCTTTCTTTCTTTCGGTGATGTCCCGAAAGATGACCTGCATGAACTTTCTTCCTCTCTGCTCGAAAGCGACTCCGGAAACCTCCACGGAAACATCGGAACCGTCCTTTCGTAGGAACCTTTCCTCCATAGATTCCAAGGGCTCCGACTTTAATATAGCTTGGATCACCCTCTCACCTACGAAAGGTCTGGATTCCGGATGCACAAAGTCTATGATCGGCTTTCCCTCCACTTCCTGTAAAGAATCGTAGCCCAGCATTTTTAATCCTGCTTCGTTTACGTAAATTAGGTTACCGTCCGCATGAAGACCTATCCCGTCCGGAGAAACTTCCACCAAGCGTCTGTATTTTTCTTCGCTGGAAAGCAATGCCGTTTCCCAGACGGTCCTGAGAGTGATATCTTTTAAGAATAATACGACTTCCTTGATCTTTCCTTCCCTCAAGAGTGGAGCGAAGGATGCCTCCAATTCCGAATTAGCCTCGCTAGGAAAAAGTTTCGTAAAATGCCATTTGACCTTTTCTCCGGAGAATGCCTTTGCCAATTGCGCGTTAAAGATATCCCTGTGTTCCTCGGCGACCAACGAGGAGACTTTCATCTCCCCGTCCAAACGGATTCCGAACTGTTTCTCTATCTCGTTTTTTCCGGAAGAATTCACGTATTGGACCCTCCCCGCCTGATTGATTCGGATTATCCAATCCTCCGTGCTATCTAATAATATTTTGATATAGGAAAGTTGGTCCTGTAGAACGATCTCGCTTTCCTTTCGAGGAGTGACATCCTGAACGGTTCCGTATATTTTCGTGACTCGCTTTTCATTCTCGTCCCATACGGGCCTACCGCTATCCCGGAGCCAAAAGATCTTTCCTTCCCGACCGTAAACCCTATATTCGTCGGTTCTCGCAGTACCTTTCAACAACGCCTGTATTCTTTCTTGAAGAAGAAGGTGATCCTCCGGGTGGAACGTGGAAAAATCGGACGGTTCTCGGATTACGATCCCGTCATGAAGAGCGATCCCTGCCAGAGCCAAAAATGCGTCGCTGGCCCAGATCAGATTCAGGGTTCCGTCTTCGCTTACGTCGACTCGGTAAATATAATCGTAGGATACTTCAGGGACAAGGTTCCGAATTTCTTGCTCCATTTTGGAGCGGAGTCTACGGTTTCGGAACCATTGAATGAGTTTGGAAAATCCCATCGTAACTCCGGGATCGAACGGTCCCAGCAACCGTGAATCTTATTTAATTAAGAATTCCTTATATATTTTGGCGACTTCTTCCGGTTTCTCCAACATAGGAACATGTCCGATATCCTTTAGAATCACCTTTTTAGAGCCTCGGATTCCCTTTTCCAGGACTCCCGCGCCGGAAACGCTTAAAACGCGATCCGTATCTCCCCAGAGGACCAAGGTCTTGGCCTTGATTTTTCCCATATTTTCCTGGAGCGGAAAACCTTCTTTTCGAATATCCTTAAATACTAATTTATTGAATTCGGCATTCTTAACCGCTCTTTCGCCGAAATAAGAAGCGACGAAGGAAGGAATCGACGGCGGGTTCACGAAAATGAACTTCATCAAATCTTGAAATTCTTCCGGATTATTTACTACCAGATTATTCTTTCCGTTTTCCAGATTCTTAGCGAGCTCGCTCTTTTCCGGGCTATTCACTCCGCTCGGTGCGAATAATCCTAAGGTAATCACCTTTTCCGGATACTTGGAAGCGTATACTCCGGATATGCAGCCGCCCATGGAATTTCCGACGATATGGAATTTTTCCCAGCCTACCGCTTTCACGAACGCGTCCAAACGGGAAACTTGTTCGTAGATGCCGTAATGCTCGTCTTGCAATCTCTCGTTCTCTCCGAAACCGGGTAGATCCATTGCGATTACGGTATAATCCTCGGTAAGACGTTTCGCAAAGCGGGTCCAGTTATCTTTGTCTCCGCCGAAGCCGTGAACGAGTAGGATCTTTTCCTTGCCCTCTCCACCTTCTAAATATACCCAATTCCAAGGACCCAGGCGTAGTTCTTTGCGCTCCAGATCTCCGGACCATCTTTCATATCCGATTCTGGATCGAACCAGGGCTCCGGTACAGGATACGAAACTCGAGGAAACGATCAGTAGAAATAGAAAGGATGCGGCGAACTTTTTCATTGGGTCAAAACTCTTAAGAGTATCTCTTTTTCAGCTCTCTCGCATATGCGAGGTCATGGGTTAGAAGTCTCATTCTCTTTACCAGATAGTTGGTAATCCCTTTATAGAATTTCAGGGCCAGTTCCTTGTCCGAATCCAAAATCTTCTGGAGATGTTCGTAGGGAATTTCCAGAAGCTCGCATCTCTCCATCGCTTCCACGGTCCCGGCTCTAGTCCCTTGGTCCAGAAATGGGAACTCTCCGAAATGATCTCCGGTTGCGATCGTGGTCACGCTTACATCGTCCCCTTTTTCCGTGGAGGTCAGAATTTTCAGGGTGCCGTACATCACGACATAAAAGGCCTTTGCCTCGTTTCCTTCCTGATAGACCGCGTCCCCTTGTTCCAGTACCTTATACTTGGTCTTCTCCGCAATTTTAGCCAAATCGTCCATGGAGAAGTTGGAGAATAAATAGATCTGGTGTAGAATTTCTTCCGTTGTATGTTGCATTTGAGTTTCTTACCGAAAGACCGAGTCTCTTGCCTAGAACAAAACCTTCAAGCTACTTTCCTCGGAAAGAATTGGGAATTCTAAGTCTGAAAAACGCTCCGTTTTCCGAGCCGAATTCGGGATCGGACTTCAATTGTTCGGAAAGGATCTGGACCAATTGGATGCCGATGGATCCCGCTTTTTGAGAATCATCCGGGACGAATCCCACTCCATCGTCCGAATAATAGAATTCCAGATCGTTTTCCTTTTTGGAAATCCGAACCAGTATCTTCCCCTTCCTACCTTCCGGAAAAGCGTATTTTAAGGAGTTCGTTAATAGCTCGTTCAAAATCAGGCCCAACGGAATCGCTTTCTCGATAGTCACTCCCAGAGTGAATAGTTCCAACTGCAATTCTACTCTTTGGATGGCTCCGTACACTCTCACAAGACTAGAGGAGAGAGCGGAGAAATAACTTTCCAAATCCACTTCGGAAAGATTGTCCGATTTATACAGTTCCGCATGCACAAAGCTCATGGATTTCACTCTATTCTCGCATTCCAAAAGGATCCGTTTCAAATTCGGATCCTCCGAATTCTCGTACTGCAATCCCAAAAGACTGGAGATCACCTGCAGGTTATTCTTCACTCTATGGTGGATTTCCTGGAGCATAAAATCCTTTTCATGCAAAGATTTTTGCAGAGTTCGAGTGAGTAGATTTCTTTCCGTTAGATCCCGAACGATCCCCATATAATGGGAATCCTCCAATCGGACCGCGTTCACTTCCGCTTCGATCAACCTGCCCGTCTTACTCTTGAAGCGCCTAGTGAATAAAATCGGCTTTCCTTGTTCCAGTTTGGGAATCTGCTCCAAGGTATTTCTCCAACTTTCTTGGTCCAAGACGTCTTGGAGAGTCAGGGATTGCAATTCATCCCGGCCGTATTCCAATAGCTCCTCGCAACGTCGATTGACTTCCTGGATGCGGGTTTCCCGATCCACTATGATGATCGCGTCGGATGCGCTTTCCACGAGAGATCTGTATCTTTTCTCACTCAGTTCCAATCGATTCATCGCGACTACTCTTTCGGTCACGTCGTATATGATGGAGAATAATACCCTCTTGCTTCCGAACTGTAAGGGCCCGCTGTAAACCTCCACATTCCGGATCTCTCCGCCTTTCAATCTATGCCTAAACAGGAAATACAATCGGGACTCGGCGGCGGCCCTTCTCATCTCTTCGAATACTTCTTCCTTGGTCAGAATATTGATCTGGGTTACGTTCATCCCCAATAGTTCCTCTCTGGAATATCCGTAGAATATGCAAGCGGCTTGGTTGACGTAAAGAATGCTGCCAGTATCCGGATCTAAAATCCATTTAATTGCTTGGTTGGTTTCGAAGATCTGTCGAAAGGGTAAATCGCTGGCAAGAAATTCCTTCCAGAAGGAATTCTCGATCTGATCCGCGGCGGTCTCTTCCTCCGGTTCTAATTCTAGCCAGATCGTTCCGTCATGAGAGAGCCAATTTGCAGAAAGTATAATATTCTCCGGAAACGAGATAGGGCTTTTGCCGGGAATCCAGGAGAAGCGAGCGCTTCCATTCTCTGCTCGAATGTTTTCCGCACCGATAAAGAAATCGGTTAAGGGAGCCCCAAGCCAGGAATCCAAGGGCAAATTGGTCTGGAGGATCCTTCCGGAAGAATCCAATAAAATGCACCAGCTTGGGAAGAAGGAAGACTTCATTTAGGTAAATACGGGGGAATCTAATTCCCCGGAATCATTCGATTTGAGAAAATCCTTTTTTTAGGCATCTCGGGCCGGATCCGGGAAATCCGGAAAAATAACTTGCGTAGCATTGTAAGGAACGGGAATTTGCATTTAAACCGACCATTATAGCGCACGCTACAGGAATCGAAAATATGGATCTCTCTTTCCTAAGTCAAAACAAAGAACTGATCGGAATCATCATGATGCCGTTCACCTACGGATTCGTGGGCTGGTTCACGAATGTCGTGGCCTTAAAGATGACCTTTTATCCCTTGGAATTCGTAGGGATTCCCCCCTATCTGGGTTGGCAGGGAATCGTTCCTAAGAAGGCTCAAAAACTTGCCTTGAAATCCGTGAATATCATGACCGAAAGGCTTATCAAAGTCGAGGACTTCTTCTCTAAGGTGGATCCCGAACAACTCGAGACGGAGTTCCAACCCATTCTGAACGATCTCATACCTTCCGCTACTCAAGAGATAGTTCATCATATCAATCCGGATCTACGCAAACATTTGGAGAACGGACACGGGGAAGAAATCGTTCGGGCCGTTCAGGAAAAATGCGCGCATACGGTGAAGAATATCATGACTCAGGTAAAGGAAAACGTCTCCTCCGTATTCAATTTCCGCTCCTTGGTATTAAGAAAACTCACCGGTCCGAACGTAAAACGTATCGTGGATATTTTCCAAGAAGTAGGATCCAAAGAATTCACTTTCATAGAACGCTGCGGTTGGTATCTGGGAGGAGCGCTCGGAATTCTACAGGCCATTCTATGGAATTACTTTCCTGTATGGTGGACCCTTCCGATCCAAGGGGTCATCGTGGGTTATATCACCAACTGGGTGGCTCTTACCATGATCTTCCGCCCTCTTTATGAAAAGAGACTCGGACCCATCAAATACAGAGGATTATTCCTAGCCAGACAGGAAGAAGTTTCCAAAAAGTATTCCAACGTATTTGCGACCCAGGTATTGACCGCAAGAAACGTGTTGGAAGAAATACTCTATAAGAGGGCCGCAAGAACTCTGGTAGAAACCATACAATCGGAAACCGAAGCGGCCGCCCAAAGATTGCATCTGAACGGAAATCTGGACATGGAAAACCGCGGAGAAGAATCCGATTTCGAAAACACCAAAAAAGAAGTCATTCGTACCGTTAGCGATTCCCTCGCAGGAGGTTCGAGCAAATTGGAAGCCTATATGGGAAGAGCTATGAGCATAGAGAATAATATGTTCAAAAGAATGAAGGACCTCCCACCGGAAGAATTCGAACCCATCCTAAGATCCGCATTCCAGGAAGACGAATACGTTTTGATACTCATAGGTTCTGTGCTTGGAGCCGTCGTGGGACTCTTGCAAGGTATATATATGTTGGTGGTTGCGTAAGAGAATATGGATACGATTCGAGTCAAGGAATCCGATCCCGAAACTTTTCTAAAAAAACTCAGTCGAGCGGTAGCCGGAGGAGAATTGGGTGCGATCGCAAAATTCGATCTGAAAGAAAACGATTTTTGCATCCGATTCTCCGGGTTAGGCGAATCCAAGATCTGGTATAAACTCGAGAAAGAAGGAGACGGCTTCTTTGCCACGAAGAAGCGGGAAAAGATTGCTTTACTCCATATCGCCTTTCGGGCAGAAATGGAAAAAAATCTTGCCGCTATTCTTTTGAGACTAGGGGCGGAAATTTCCTAAACGTTTTCTAAATGAAACAATTCGATTCGGATCCCAAAATCGCGACCTTGGCTTCGGGAATCCGGATTGCATACCGGGTTTTTCCGGGTAAATCCAAAATCCCTCTTTTCTGCATTCACGGATTAACGGGGAATCTCCGAAATTTCGAACCGATCGCGATCGCACTTTCCAAAAAAGGAATCACGGTAGTGACTTACGATCTGAGAGGAAGGGGAAATTCCGACAAACCCCAAGAGGAATATTCCGCAAAAATCCACGCAAAAGACCTGAAGGAACTCGCAAGTGCATTAGGTTATTCTAAAATATCCGTTCTTTCCCATTCCTTAGGCAGTTGGGTAACCCTCAGATTTTCCGAATTATTTCCGGGCTCCGTGGAGAAAGCGATTTTAGTGGACGGAGGCGGAGCTCTTTCACCTAAAAGAAAACTCTCCAATCTGATCATGATCCAAAGCTCCTTGGCGAGACTCGGGAGAATCGTGCCGAGCAAAGAGGCGTATTTGTCGGAGGCCAAAAAATCCCCTCTTCTCTCCGCCTGGAACGAAGATATACGTAATTTTCTAACCTATGAGTTGGAAACTAAAGGAATGCTCAGCACTTCTCTTAAAAATCCGTTAGGAGTTCCTCCTTTCGGTCCCGTGATCTGCAGCATTCCTCCTTTCGTGATAGAATCGGAATTGGAAAGCATGGGGGGTTCCATGACTCTCATGAAAATACTCCGCAATTTTATCCGGAACCCTCTAAGATTCCTTTCTATTCTAAAGGAAAACAATCGCCTGCCTTACGGGAGCATGAACTTTCCCGTTCTACTTGTCAGAGCATTAAAGCCGAATTTCAAACCGGGAGACGAACTTTTGCCGGATTATGCTGTAAAAAGGATGAGGAAGGAAATCCCGAATCTGGAAGTCCTGGAGCTAAAGGACAAGAACCATTACGAATGCGTGTTATTGCAAGATTCCGTTCGGGACAAGGCCATCCGGGATTTTCTTTCTAAGCGAATTTCGTAGTAGCTACTGCAAATGATATGAAATCCTTTTCAAATAAAAGAATAGAATGGGATATCTTACGGAAGAATAGCAAGAACCGTTTTTCTAAATCAAACCTTGTATTCTGGGACTGAATCAATCACTATATCCCCAACCTCTTTTTTGAGACTTCTGAAAGGAAATTCCGTTCCGCCGTCACATGCAAAAGCTCGCCCCCGCCCAGTCTCGGGTGGTGGAGGCGGGCTTGCGGGAGAATGCTGGGATTTGCTATATCAGAAAAGCTCGATTTCTGCAATGTGAATCTGCTTTTTCAGCGGAATTCTTATTCTATTTACGTAAAACCCTCCTTCGAAGAAGTAAGAGCATATTTCTCTTGCACCGACTCATTGAAAGACAGAGATCTTCTATTAAAAAACCGTAGTAGCTACTACAAATTCAGAGAGAAATATCCGTATCGGAAGTGACCAGAAAGGAATCGGTTCTAAAAAAAACATAGAGAAGAAGGAGAAGAAGAACCAAAACCGCAAGCACCAATCGCAAATCATACTGTAAGCGATGAAAGGGACCTCCTTCCCCTACCTCCGGCAATTTTTTAGGTCGCAAAGGCAGACCATTCTCTACCGCCAACTCTTGGATCCGAGTCAAATGGATTACAGGAACCTTCTTCTCATAAAATCGGGAAAGAACCGAGTCGCCAGACGGACTTACGGAATTGATCCGATTCAGTCCCGGGCGAAATTCCTTGGATCCGAATTTAGTTCCTACGGAAACGCTTCCTCCGCCCACGTTGATATAAGCCTTATAGTTATCGATTCCGTTCGCTTCGCGAGAATACAAACTCATTCTTTCTTCCAGACTCTCCGAAAAAGAATCGGAATGCATTAGGGAAATACCGTTTCTATCCGCGGCTTTAGAAAGAAGGCTTAAGCCCTCGGGACCGATCCCAACTCCTTTATCCTCTATCCCTCCCATGCTGAACGCAGTCGAACGGTAAGGAAAAATATTCTTTTTATATAATATACTTTCCATATCCGGCCAGAGGAAATCGGGTTCATTTGCCCCCCATTGAGAGGAAGAAATACTGGAAACGGTCACTAATTTTAGTCTAAGGGTCTTGGCCGCTGCATACACACAAATATTCAAAGCGGGAAAGGATCCTGAAAATCCCAGAGCGATAGTATCTCCTTCTTTTACGCCGGCTTCCTGTAGATATTCCAAGACCAGAGCCGAAAAATTCGGATTCACGGAAGTTTGTTTGGCGGCTAAAACTCCCAAATTGCTTGTAACGGGAGAGAAGAAGGTTCCGATAAGTCCGGATCCGGAAGGATCGAATTTAGGATCCGGAATTCTATTATTAAAACTTTTTTCTTTTCGGATTTCCTCAAAGGCAAGTTTAGCCAGAGAGGAAGCTTCTAACTTCTTATCTAATATCGCTTGAGATTCCGTTTTCCTACAAGCCTCCACAAGATACATACCCGTAAGAGAAAATAACGCGAGGATTAAAAAATAAATCCCGGAGCGCCGATTGGATTTCCAGTAGACCCCTTTCAATTCTATAACTCCGAAAATTCCGAACCTAAAAATAAAATCAATATTAGCCTAACGATCACTGAAGCGGTCAATAAGGAGGCCACGGTCTCCATCCAACCCTGTCTATCCATCCAAAGAGCGATGAGCCCTGGAATAATATGACCTACAGCTTGAATATCTTTCGAGATCGGAAGAACCGGATGGAGTCCGTTTAAAATCCATTCGTTACACAAAGCATCCAATAAGAAACCGGATAAAAGAAGAAGCGCCGTCCTTCTTTTTCCGTAAAGAATCGTGAATCGGGAAATACCTTTTGCAAATAGTAAGGCACATAGAGCGATTCCTAATGTGAGTAAAATCGAGAGGGGATTCCTAAGATGAAGGGCGAAATATCCCGGAACCACGAGGCCTCCCGCAATTCCGAAGAACTCGGAGAATACCAAACTGACTACGAGGCCGATACCGATGGAGATGCTCAATAAATCCATTATATACTAGAAAATTCCCGGGCTCCGACCCGAAACAAATCGGACAATTGCAGGCCCAGATCCGCAATATTTCCCAAGCCTACGATCAAAGTTCTATCCGAGGAAATAGAATGCAATAATTGGAATACTTCCAGATCGATTTTTCCTTCCGCATCCAGTATGGGAATTGATCGATTCCTACCTCCGATCAGAAAGGAACGGGTAGCCTCGCCGATGCAAACGATGAGATCCGGAGAATTCTCTATCCAATCCGAAATTTCCTCGGCCAATTGCCGGGACCTTTCCTGTCTGTCTTTCCTACAATTTACGAGGGCGATCCTTTTTTCCGCTCCGGGAAAATTCCGAACGGCGAAGTTCCATGCTTTTCTCGCGGAATCAGGATCGTTCGCGGCAAAGCCGTTGACGAAGCGAATCAATTTCCCTTCCGAAGCAAGTTCAACGGTCGTATTGGCCCCGGGATCCGGAAGAGCTTCCCACATTCCTTGCAAAGCCTTCTCTCTAGAAACCCCGAGAGAGAGGCAAACATTAAGCGCTAATCCCACATTTTCCGGATGTTCCAGATATCCGAACGCTTTCATCTCCTCCTCTCCCGGAAGATCTTCAGGAACAACGGAATAGAAATCGGAATTTCTCTCCTTCGTCAATTTTTCCAAAAGAGGTCCGTATTCCTTTTCGGAAGAGAATACGCTTCCTCCGAACGGCAAAGCGCTTGAAAAGGCTAAGGCTACGTCGAGTTTCTCGGGTCCCATAATTTCCAAATGATCTTCCAAAACGTTGGTGATCACGTAGTGCGTGGCCTTGATGAATTTTTCCTCGCTAATCCATTGATGAAAAGGCAAAAGCGCCATGCACTCGGAGACAAGGACTTCGGCGTCGTTTTCGGACGCCTCTCGGACCAGGATTTTTTGCTCGATAATATTAGGATATCCGAATCGAATGATATCCCTTTCCGAACCGTCCGGAAGAATCAATCTAGGCAGAGTCCCGGTAATCTTCGCGACGACCCTATATCCTCCCGCTCTTAATCCGGAAGCGATGAGCCTAGTAACTGAACTTTTTCCTCTAGTCCCGTTTACATGAATGCGGATTCGTATCTTGTCCCTTCTTTTACTGTGATTTCTGTATTCCAGCAAACCGAAGAATAGAAAAATCGAAAGAGAGAATGCGAGCATCAGAAAGCCGGACACAATCGGAATCTACGAGAATCGCGTCCAAAGTCAACAGGATTACCTAAGCATAACGGAAATGAGAGTAATATCGTCTTGGGGCGATTTTCCGCCCATATGTTTATCCATTTCATATACGATTTTTCTATGCAGATCGAATCCTTCCAGATCGGAATGATAGTATATCTTCTCTATCCTCTCTTCTCCGAAAGGATTCTGTTCCGAATCGAATTCCTCGAAGATTCCGTCCGTTAGCATCAGAATGGAATCTCCGGGCTCGTAGGAATACTCTTCTTCCGTAAATTCCATTTTTGCGAGCAGGCCCACCAATGAACCGGTTCTTTCCAGAAAACGGATCTGCTTTCCCGACTTCCATAATAACGCGGGATGTCCGGCGGAAGCGAAACGAATCTTTTTTTCGATCGTATCCACGTCCAGAATGAAGCAGGAAAAATACATCTGAAGATTCTTGAAGTTCCTACAATAGTCAGTATTGATCCCTTGCAGTAATTCGGAGGGAGAATCGGCCAGATACTTCAAAGGTTCGTAGACCCCTTTGATTGTCATGGTCACAAGAGCCGCCTGGACCCCGTGCCCGGTGGCATCCGCTAACAGTATCCGCAACACTCCCGGCTTACATTCGAATATATCGTACCAATCTCCGCCTACTTCCATAACGGGAAGATAGGTAACGTAAGTCTGTACTCCGGATAAGGAATAGTCGATCGGGGGCAGCAAGCTATTTTGGACCCGTTTAGCCAGACTCAATTCTTCCTTCATGGCGCGATAGGATCTGGACAACTCAGCGGATCTAATTTCCACCTCCGCCTCCAAATTCTGCAATAAATCCATTCTTTCCCGATCCACTTGCTTGAGTTCATCTATAGTCCCTCTAAGCTTTCTTTGGGTAAGAATGCGATCCGTTATATCACGAAAAATTAAAGTATATCCTATCCCGGAGGATGTGCTGACCCGAGAAACCGCGGCTTCCATAATCGGTTCGCTTCCGTTCTTTCTCTTCACCTTAAAAGGACCGAAGACTCCCCTCTCCGGTTCTTTAGCCAACCGGACTAGGACGGAGGACACGAATTTACGATGCCTTTCCGGAATCAAAGAAAGTACCGATTTACCTTTAAGCTCCCAGAAATCGTAGCCCAAGAGTCTCTCCGCGGCGGGATTTACGAGGGACAACTCCAAGGACTCGTTTAAGGAAAGAATGGGATCCAAAGAAGTCCGAACCAACTCGGATAATCTTTCTTCGGATTCCTTAAGTCTTACCTCTCCTTCCTTTCGAGTCGTTACGTCCCTGAGATAAACTGCAATGTCTTCGGAAGAAGGAAAGATTCTGACCTCGTACCAGATCCTATTCTTCTCATCCAGAATCTCCATGTCTTTAGGAAGACCGGATCGGATCGAATCCACCAGAAAAGGAAATAAAACGGAACCGTTGAATTGAGGGAGAATTTCGGGAAGTCTCTTGCCTACAAGGTTCTCTCGGATCACTTCCAAAAGCTTTTCGGCTTCGAAGTTGGCGTATTGGATCGTGAGATCCCGATCCAAGGAAAGAAAAGCGTCCGTGATTCTCTCCAGAATACGAATCACGTCCTTACGCGAGGCGGAGCGAAAGGCGGACTGGATTCCGGACGAATGTTTATCTGACTCGGACATGGAGGAACCTAAAGTTTGCTCCTCCTAAAAGCTAGGTCAAGAATTCTTTTCCGAGGCGGGTAGTAAGACGTGAAAGACGGCATTATTCCCTACCTGGGACTCCAATTCGATCTCTCCGCCCATCTCTCTTATGATATCGTAGCTCACGGATAACCCTAACCCTGTCCCGACCGAAGTAGGCTTCGTGGTAAAGAAGGGATCGAATATGCGGGGAATATTCTCATCGCTGATCCCGATTCCGTTATCCTTTACGGTGATCCGAACGTATTTTGTCTTATTACGAACTACTAAATCCTGACTCACTATAATACGCTTCTCTACGGAACCGGACGGGAATTTCTCGTTCAAAGAATCCCGCGCATTTGTGATGAGATTTAAGAAAACTTGCTTCAGTTTTTGAGGTTCCCCCAATACCAAGGGCGTGTCCGCATGAGAATCGGATACGGGAAAAAGCTCCTCGTCTTCTATCGCTATTCCGTCCCGCATCAAGAAAGGCATCAACAATTGTATCGAAGAATGAAGAATCTCTCCGGTGGAAATATAGGCCCGAATCCCCTCTTCCTTATGAGCGAATCCTAATAGACTTCTTACGATTCCCGAAATCCTTTCGCTCTCTCGGATGATGACTTCCACGTTTTTTTTCAGGCTTTCGTTGTTCTCCACCTGCTCTCTTACGATTTCGGCGTAATTTAGGATACCTGTGAGAGGGTTATTGATTTCATGAGCGACTCCGGCTGCGAGCGTACCCAAGGCCTCTAGTTTCTGCCTATGCCTTTGAGATTCCATTCTCTTCAGTCTATCGCTATCCGTTTCTCTTTGCTTGGTCGTATCCGAAATGGTGAGTAGAACTGCCTCGATTTCTCCTAACCGAGTTACGGGAGAAATTCTCACAAAATAATGGCTCCTTCTTCCCGTGAAACTACTCCACTCCTCTATGGAGTCCGGTCTTCCCGACTGAAGGACTCGACCGATACACGACTGAAGTTTAATACCGTCCTCGAGTTTCAGAATCTCGAATACGTTTCTTCCGATTACTCCTTCTACGGATCCACCACTTAAGGTTTTATTGATGAATAGAATATTGCCGGAAAGATCCAGAATCACCACGATATCCAGACCTTCCATTAGGAAGGATCTCCAACGATAGTCGGAATCGGAAAGAGAATATTCTTTCAGAAGCCCTTCTTCGTCCAACTCTTCGACTTGGACAAGCACCTGCCTATTCTCCGCGGGGATATCCGTCGCTCTTACGAAAACGTTTGCGTATCCTTTACCGGTATTGAAGCGGGTCCGGATCGAAAAGCTGTAATCCCTTTCCTTCTTAAAGCCGGAAAGAAAGGCATCCATTAGGCTTTCCTTATCGTCGGGATGGGCGAAATAAGTCCAAGAGAGTCGATTCTCTATTTCGGACTTTTTCTTTCCGGATAGAAGTTCAAATTTCTGATTCACTAGACTGATAGTTCCGTCCGCTTCCACCAAAAACGCCGCCACGGGTTGGTATTGGAAAAGGGAGCGATAAGAATTATCTCCGGAAGAAAGAACGTTGCCGTTTGGACTCAAATGCTTCTTTCCTCCCCATAAGCCGAACGACTTATATAATATGGGAAGTTGCTCTCGTTTGAAATATTACATGAGTATTAAAAAAAATGAAACTAATCGGTATAGAAAGAGATTCGGTCTCTTTTATAGATGCAGGAAAGGCAGAGTTTCGAAGGGAATCAAAGGAAATAGATCGGAAGCTTTAGGACATTCCGGTCCTAAAGCCCCAGGATTGACACAAAAATGTCAGTAAACTTTCAGCAATTCCACTTCGAAAATCAAAGTAGAATTTGCAGGGATATCTCCTGTGGAACGGCTTCCGTAGCCCAATTCGGGCGGAATCGTAAGTTTACGAACTCCACCTTCTTTCATGCCTTGCACTCCTTTGTCCCAGCCTTTAATTACTTGGCCGGAGCCCAGATCGAAATCGAAAGGACGTCCCCTGTCTTTGGAACTGTCGAATTTTTTGCCGTTCGTAAGCCAACCGGTATAATGTACGGTCACATGGGAACCGTTGAAAGCTTCCTTACCGGTGCCTTTCTTGATGTCCTTAATGCCTAATCCCTGGTTCTGAGCGAATACCGCCCCTGAAATTAGGACGGCTCCCACAAAAGATATCGCGTATATATAAGTTTTCTTTAAATTCATTTTCCTCGTCCTCCCGTTCTTCTGATTCCGGATCCGCTGAATCCGCCTTTATTGGTTTGGCTTGAGTGCACTTTCGTTTGACCCGGCTCTCCTTTTACGGATTGCTTTTTGTCGAATTCCTTTTTCCATTCTTCCGCGTCGACCACGGTGATTGCTTTTCCGGAAATCTCATGCTTGTTCAAACCTTCTAGCGCCTTCTTACCGGCTGCGTCTTCCATTTCTAAGGAACCGTATCCGAGAGAGCGCCCGGTCAACTTGTCCTTCTTGATGGAAATATGTTCGGCCTTTCCATATTTCGAGAATAATTTTCCCAAATCTTCTTCCGTCATTTCTTGGGGAAGATTGCCTACGGAAATTTTCATACCGCCTCCTATTTGTATCGTGACGATTTGCCGAGTTTTCCCGGTGAGACCGAAAAAACAGGGTTCGAACACCCATTCTTTCAGGTCCTTTAGAAACAGAAAGCCGATTTCAAACTTACCCTTTCGAAAAACAAACCCGAAGAAATTTGGGTTGTGGCGGTCTAATTGCCCGTAAAACTACCCAAAAGGCCCGGTCGGGCCGACACTTCCGGACATATTTTCCAGGATTATTTCAAATGGATATCTTCTTAATCATCGTAGTGATCATGGCTGTACTTGGAGTCATGGACCTACTCGTCGGAGTCTCCAACGATGCGGTAAACTTTACGAATTCTGCGATAGGCGCCCGTGCGGGTTCCCGTAGATTGATCCTAATCGTCTCGGCAATCGGGATTCTTTTGGGGGCCTTGAGCTCCAACGGCATGATGGAGGTGGCCCGCAAAGGAATCTTCCACCCCGAATTCTTCACGCTGGGAGAATTGATGTTTCTCTTTCTGGCGGTAATGGTCTCGGATATTCTTCTTTTAGATCTCTATAATACTTTAGGACTTCCTACATCCACTACGGTTTCTTTGGTATTCGAATTACTGGGAGCGGCTCTCGTTCTTGCGATCCTAAAAACCGACTCTTTGAACTCGGCATTCACGATCATCAACTCCGAATCCGCCTTAAAGATCATTTTCGGAATCGTGCTATCGGTTATCACCGCATTCTTCGCGGGAATGATCCTAATGTTCTTCTTCCGATTGATTTTCAGTTTTAAATTGGAAAAGACCTTTCCTTGGTTCGGCGGACTCTTTTCGGGGCTTGCGACTACCGTGGTCATATTCTTCGTTCTATTGACCGCTATGAAAGGTTCTACCTTCCTAAGTAAGGAACTCGTTTCCTATATCCAAGGGAATTTCGGCAATATTCTACTCTTAAGTTTCGCCGGTTTCTCCCTATTCTTCCAGGCGTTGATTTTTTTCAGAATAAACGTTTTGAAGATCATCGTATTATTGGGAACTGCGGCACTCGCTATGGCGTTTGCGAGTAACGACTTGGTGAATTTCATAGGAGTTCCTATAGCGAGTTTACAAACCCACGGACTCATCCAATCCGCAAACGGAGATGCAAGTACGCTCGCTGCCGGATTAGGCAAAGAGGTCTTTACAGATAATCGTCTACTGATCGGAGCCGCCCTCGTTATGATCCTGGCTCTTTTCAAATCCAAAAAGGCGGAGACAGTCACAAGAACCGAGGTGAGCTTAGGATCCCACGGAGAGACTGTGGAAAGTTATCAATCCAGCCTGGTCGCGAGAGTCTTTGTTCAGATTGCGGTAGGCATTTACGAACCTGTGAGAAGGATTCTTCCCTATTCTTTCCGGAATTGGATCGGTTCCAGATTTAAGAAATCCGGAACCGTGGAACTCGTGAGAATTCATGAGAGCGACGCATTCGATCTGCTAAGAGCCTCTGTAAATATACTCATAGCTTCCGCTTTGATTCTGATAGGAACCATAGAAAAACTTCCTTTATCGACTACGTTCGTAACTTTTATGGTCGCGATGGGAACTTCCTTAGCCGACGGGGCTTGGCAAAAGGAGAATGCGCTCAGTCGGGTCAGCGGAGTATTGACGGTCGTAGGCGGATGGTTCATGACTGCAGTCTTTGCATCCATTACGGGCGGACTACTCGCAGCTTCCTTCTATTATTTCCATTTCATAGCTGTAACGGTCGTTCTTGCCGCCGCTCTATTTTTGGTTCTCGCCTTCAATCGACTCCATAAGAAAAGAAAGGCGGATTACGAAGAGGATCTGGAAAAGCTGATCGTTTTGAATAAGCATCCGGACAAGGCTCTTTCCAAATCCGTTTCTTCCCTTTTAGCAAATCTGATACTTGCAAAAAAAGCGATGAATACTCTTTGCTCCGGATATATAGGAGGGAAGAAGAAGGATTTCAAACAGGCCAAAAAGATCCTGAAAAATTTGAAGAAAGGTTACGAGACCTCCCTCTCCGGCTTCCTATCGTTAGTCGATAAACATTTCGACGAAGCGGATTACCAAGCAATTCATCCATTTACGAATGCGATCGGCTACATAGACCGAATCACGGAAAATTTGGAGAATGTGCTGCGGACATCCACGGACAAGATAGACCGTTTCCAAACGGGACTCACTAAGGACGAGAGAGAGGATCTGAAAGAACTCAGAAAATTGGCGGAGGACATGTTCGAACTCTTGGCGGATTCGGATAAGGTCCCGGGGCTTCTCGAAAAAGCCAGATCCAAGAAAAGGACCAAAGAACTCGCCGACATAAAGGTTCGGATTTACAAAAACCAAATGAAGAGAATCCGAAAAGGAGACAGCAGGCTCAAATCCAGCGTGGCTTACTTCGTAGTGGTCGAAGAACTTTTGGATATCAACGAGAATTTAGTGAGTATGGCGGAGGAATTGGTATGGGTCCTGCCTTGGGTCGAATCCAAGAAGAAACAATTCCAAAAGAAAAATGCGGCAAATAAATTGGAATTTCCCGACCAAAAAGAGAAGAAAAAGAAGAATAAATAATTCTTAAATTAGGAACTCCTCGGACTTAAGAAAAAAGCCTTGGTCCGAGAACCTCCGAAATTCTTTTACTAGTATTCTCGTTTTGGAAACAATCGAGAATTGCTGCGAAGCAGCGGATAAGATGCACAACCACCAAGGCCGCCTTCCTCTTGGGACGACCCAGGCGTTTTATATTCTCTTAAGCCGAGTAGTAACTATACAAAATCGGTCCGAATGCGGTCACGAGTAACGTCAAACTCAAGACAATGATCGGAATAATGATATGTTCGTGTCTCGCAAAGAACCCCTTTCCTTCCAGACTCGGATCCTCGACCAACTGTTCTCGAACCACGTGTTTGGTTAACAAGTGATTGAGGGCTACAGGAGGAGTCAGATATCCCAACTCGAAGGAAACCAAAGCGGTCATCCAGAAATTCAGAGGATGGATCCCGTTTGCCTTCGCGATCGGATACAAGGTAACCGAAACGAGAATCACCGCACCGTAAGGATCCATAAGCATTCCTATGATGACTAAGGCCACAGTCAAAATGATCATAGCCGAAATCGGCGACCCCAGATGAGTCGGGAACAGATTGATCACTTCCGATCTTTCGAATACCCCTCCCATACAGGCGGATAATCCCATGAGCAGCAACAACGCTCCCAAATGGGAACCTGCATCGTAGGATGTACGGGAAAGTTTCACTTCTTCCTGCGCATGAACCGACCCAGCCACAGCATGCTCTCTCTTAGAAATTTTATAATCTATGGAAAGCAAGGCAAGCATAGCGATCGGCAGAATATAAGGCGCGGTATGCTCGTCGAAATGAGTTCCAAGTCCCAATACGATCGCAAGAACGATAGCAACGGAAACGAGCATATAGATCCCGAAGGGTTTGAACGCTTGCCAAGATTTTCCGAAAGCTCCGGACTCAGGCTTGATCTTCCAAGACTCGGTCCTAGTAAACCAACTCACGATCAGAAATAAAGTGGAAGAAACCGCAAACACTCTCCAACCCCAATAGAATAGCTCGTCGGTCGTAACGTCCAAATTCAAGGAAGCCACGATCACCACGAGTAAACATGGAGGAAGAACCACCCCCAAGCTTCCCGACATTGCGGTCGCTGCCAGGGCTCTTTCCTGAGTGGCCCCCGCTCTACGCAATTCCGTAAATACGGTGGCTCCCAACGCGAGCACCACGATTCCGGAAGCTCCGCTATATGCGGTAGGAAGCGCTGCCACCACCACGATGATCACCGCCAATAATTCCGAAGGTAATTTCCAAGGCTTAAGAAGATCGAAAAATCTTCTACCTAAGGAAGTATCTCTTAGCAGAATTCCCGTCCAAACGTACAGACCGATCTGAATGTACAGAGTCGCGTGAGCCGTTAATTTCTGCAGATAGATGGCAAGACCGGCCGGGTGGTGTTCCAGAACGAAGAAATACAGACCGCATACGATCGCCATCCAGCAATACAAAGGGATACAAAGTAAGGCGTTGGAAAGCTTGGTATTTTGCCTGCCTTCTCCCTGTCTAAAAACAGGATTTTTTAAATTATAGAAATTTAATCCGGCTAAAAGAGCCATCCCGAATATCCACAGGACCTGAATCTGAGCCTCCACGCCTTTCTGTAAGGGATACATGAATGCTGCGGAAACAAGAACGATCGTATTGGCAAGAATCTGGCTATACTCCGCGAATTTTTCCTCTTTGGAATTTTCGGGATTTCGTAAAGCGATATGGTATCTTCTGGTCGTCGAAACGGTTCCTGCGACCAAGAGTAGGACCACCATGGTCATCGGGATATAATCGATCGCCGAAATCGTAATCCATGACAAACGCCTCTCGATCCCGCAATAGGTAGATTGGGCCCAGGTCAGGCTGGTGGCGAGTTTCGCGAGCTCTATTTGAGTCTCAGTCGGTCCCGTAGGAGCGGCCTCCGCCGCCTTAGCGTTATCGTCGCCTAATCCGAGTTCATCGAGAGCGGCCATATCCGCATCGCTTACTACCGCCTTCTCCTCGGTTGCGGCGCTTGGGTCGACAACGCACACATTGCGAATCATCGCGTAGTTAGGCCAAATACTTCCCCCTAAGCCTAAAAGTCTGGCCTGAATCAGCTGGCTCCCGCTCTGTACGAGAGGAACGAAAAGAAAGAATAATACGGCCCAGGAAACGATATTTCTCCACATAAGATAAAACCTCTGGAATCTGCGATTGAATGACGACGGGAGAGAATTCTCCCGCCTTAATTTTTATGTTTTAGCGATCGTTCTTACTCAAGATTGTCCGAACACTCGGAGGCTTCCTTATCCACGGAGCAACGAACCCTTTTCATCAACTTGAGGATGGTAGGATGGTATACCTTCTTATCTCTCAATTTGATACGAACTTCCCTAAATTTTTCGAAATAATTCTTCTGAAGGTCCTTAGGAACTTCCAACCAATATTTGGCGGGAATCTCCTGCTCTGCCTTTTTGGTGAGAGAAAGCATGGATTCGAACTGGGTTGCCGCCCAAGCTCTGGAAGTGTTTCCGAAACCGTCCGGAAAGTCCTTGTGACGTGCGACGACCTGGAAGGTCAATTGTCCAATAGGGAAACGAACGATCCCGCCATTAGGCGAAATACCCTTCATCAGCTCCAAGGGTTTGATTCCTATCGCGGGAGAATAACATGCGTCCGCTCTTCCGTTATTAAAGATCCCTGCAAAGGTCGCGATTTCTGCAGGAACCATGGAAGCGCCAACGATATCCACCATAGTGGTTGCAGCTTGGTCATAAGTCAGTGTGGCGATCTTTTTCCCCGCCAAATCCTTGATATCTTTCAAGTTTTTATCTCTCAAAAGCAGATAGACCGCTCCTCCGGGAAACATAGCCATGGTTTCATAATCCCCGTCGGTATTCAGTTCCCGAACCTTAGGATTAGAAAGAGCCTCGATGGTCTTACGCAAAAGATCGTAGCTCGGCAATGCGCCGATAGCCTCGATGGAACCGGACTCATGCACATATCCTCTTACTCTAAGCGAGGTCAAGAGTGCCATACTGCATTTTCCCGCCTTGAAATCCGAATTGGCAACTACCTCGTCCGTGTATGCCTTCAACTCCAAACGGATTCCCCAAGACAATGCTTGAGCTTGGTATCTTTGCGCCGCTTTGAAAAGGTCCCCGTGAGCTCCGGATGGATCGAATACGCACATGGATCTATCCACGGTTTCCGCCGCATCCAAGGATCGGATCCCCGTAGAAATCCATGCCGATAGAATAATTGCCGTCGGTATGAGAAACTTCTTCATATAGTTTTTTCTCCTTAAGGTTCTGCTAATTTCGTTTTCCATCCAAGAACCTGTTGCTCAAAGATCTTTGAGAAGATCGTCTTCTTCTTTAGTGTTTTTCTTTTTTCCGGGGAAAGAGGAGAAGTTGATCGGTCCCCTATGCCCTTTTTCTTTCATCCAGATTTTGTCCGATTCGTGGCGGGATAGATTCTCCGCAAACGCTTCTAAGAATAAGTACTCTTTCTTGGGAGGAACTTGAGCCAGAGATTTGGAATGTTCTAGAATCAATTTCTTGATCTTCTCCACATCTCCCTTTCCCGCAGCGGCTTGTATCTGGAAGGCTCTGGACAAACGGACTCCCGCTTGGTCTCCCAATTTCACCGCCTCCTCCATTTGTTTATTCGGATCCTTTCCTTCCGGAGTAGCCCCGGGAACCGAAAGCCAAACCACCGCCTCCAATGCCAAAGGAGTTCCCCACCATCTTTTCGGATCCAAACATTTGGATCCTTGGGAGACTACGCTAGGAACCTCTCTCGTGATTCCCGCATAACCTTGGGATGCAAAATCATGAAGAATGGCCAGTAGGCCCGAAGACAATCCGACTAAGTAATATAACTCTTCGTCTTCGCTAATCGAAGGACATTTTCCCTGCCATTCTCCGAAATATTGTAGAAAACGATTATGAGCGTCTCCGTACCGTTTGGCGGCGACGCCATGCCAGCGTATCTGCATCGCTTGGTGGTCTAGTGCCTCTTCCCCTTTTCCCTTGCGAACTGCGGCTATGTATAATAGTTCCGCTTCCTGAGCTTTCCTCTCGGCGCAGACTCCGGCTCCCATCTGAGCCACCATTGTCGCGAGTTCCACGGAAGCTCCCGTCCTTTCGAACGAGGCTACTAGGGGTCCAAGCGCCGTTCCTCCGGTGCAAATCGCATCAATATCGTCGGTTCCAAGATAGAATGGAACCAAGTGATCTTGGGCATAAGAATTCAGCGTCTTTCCGGTAATCCGATATACGAGGGAGCAATTGATTAGGTTTATTGTAACAATCGTTACAAATAAAAGGATTCGTTTATTCATCTTGGGTAGGGGTTATTTTTCTAATTAGAATTTTGGGGGATTCTGGAAGAACCTACAGAGAGGTTTTCCTTCGTCCAATATTTTTTTTTGAATGACCGTTTTATTTTATGGTGCAGTGTTTCCCAAAAAAGAATCAGTTCACAGGAGAAGCAACCCGGATCTTTTCGATCAATGTAACCGTCTCTTGGTCCGGATCCACACCTAGTTCTTTTTTTAGAATCTTCTTCATATCTTCGAACTTACGTAGTGCTTCGTTCTTACGATCCAATAATTGTAAGGATTCGAAATGGAAACGCCAGGCTCTCTCGTCCAAATCGTCCAAACGAATCCAACTCTCCGAGTCCGAGAGTAAAGCGGTCGCATCCCCCGTTTTTTGCGAGGATTCGCATAAAATCCTATAGATTTCGATCAGATTCTTTCTCAGATATTCTCTCTTCAATTCCGATTCCGGAAAGTATAGATCGAATTCGAAGAAGTCGCCTTTGTACAATTCCTGGGCCTTTCTATAGCTTGCAACTGCCTCGTCTTCCTTGCGATTTCTAAATAGTTTACCCGCATTTTCGAACTCTTGTTCGAACTCAACGAAATCCGCCTCTACAAGTTCCGTATGAAAATACAAACGATCCTCGGCGAAGACGATCGCTTCCGGGTTTCCTAGAATTTTACGAAGTCGGAATAGGAGCGCATGTAGGCTATTCAGCGCATTCTTCTCGGACATTCCCGGCCAAAGGTTCTCCAAGAGTTCTTCCTTATGGATCCCTTTGCCGAATCGAACCGTGAGTAGTTTAATGAGTTTTAAGAGCTTTTTCTTACTGGAGTATTCTGCAGCGGGAATCTTTTTCCCGTCCAGATCCAATTCCAGAGGACCCAAGACCTTGATCCTCAATTTCTTGGAATTCGCTGCCTTTCCTTTTGCAATCTTCCTATCGGAATCATCCGATCGACTCGCTGTCTTGGCGTCCGCAAACGAAGCCACTTCTGGCTTGGAAATCCATTTTGCTATGGATTCCTTGAATTCGATCCGGACTTCCCTCTCCGACTTATTGACCGTTAGAAAACTATCCACGGAGAACATGAGAAATAAAAAGCTGAAATGGGAGGTGTATGGGATTTCGATGATATTACTTGCAACTAGTATATCCAGGATCACGCTCGAGAAGAATAGTATGAGTCCGTAGAGTAAAAACCGATTGCGGAAGCGATTCCTTAAGAATTGGGTCATTACCTTGATCAAACACCAAATGATCAGAGTGATCCCGCATAGAAATACGTATTGTACAATTGCCGGTTGGTCCGTCTCGTAGATGATGATGCCTAACGCCGGGAATATCCTAGGATGCGATACGCTCATCGTATAAGCGGTGGGATCCTGAGTGATCACTCCGGCTAAGAGAAGATTCATTATCACATAAAGATAAATGAAATCTCTGCTGAAAATTCTCTTGTAACTATTGATAAACAATGCTATAAATGTGGCAAATATGGGAACAAAAACGTTCTCCATTCTTTCCCAAACCAAGGCTTTCTCTGCGCCTTCCGCATTGATAGTCTGAGTGAAACAGAATAAGTAAGCGCCGTATGTAACTTGCAATAAGGCGAAGTGAAGTAGATACACCTGCTTCCGGTTCTTAAAATAGAGAACCAAATTATGGAAGGTACGGTAAACTAAAACCGTCACGACCAAATAACAAGAGAGCTGGTAGTACGTCATATTCGACTTTCGTTTCCTATCTTATTCCGATTCCTGCAACCTATTTATGTAAACGAGACAAAATTTATGAACAATCGCTCGTTATTTTCCAAACCATAATATTTCTTCAGTTGTTTTTCGTTTTTTAGAAGATTATAAAGCACGTTCTAACGAACGTTATGAAATAGCGAATGCCGTTCAATGAGTGGCGACTCTATCCGGATCCAATATAGAAATACATCCTCCGATTTCCGCAATCCAAAAGATTTTTCGGTAACCTTCTTCGACTCCGGCAAAAAAAAACCGAAAGGGGCGTCCCTTTCGGTCATTTCGACAGCGAGGTTCTCGAAATAGCGAGGAGTTTTAAGGGGGGCAGACAATCAAAGAGGCGGGATCCGTTACCGCTTGGCCTACGAATCTCATTCCTCCCAAAAGATACGGATCTGCTACTTGAGGAGTATCTAGAGTAAAGAACTGTACCTTATCGCTTTTCGCGCTGATCGCGCAAGCTGCTGTGTTCGCGGGGTTACGCAATTTCGGGAAGGTAATGTTCGGCGGCATAGGAATTTCCTTCATGATACTGTTCACCATAGGAATCACGAGTGTGGTCACCAAAGGAGAGATCATTTGCTTGATTCCGTCCGGATCCAAACCGAACGGATTGTAGGTGGCCCCTTCCAATACTTCCACGGAATAATCCAGGTTATTATTCGGATCCAAGATCACCTGCAGAGCGTTCAGGTTGGCTAAGTTCGGATTGCTGGTTGGATTGGAGAACATTTTGAAACGGAAATCCGCGTCTGCGGCGAAACTGATTCGAACCGTTCCCAGAGTCTGCTGCAATCCCGCAGGTCTCGAATCCGCTTGGCATTCGGTTAATTCCGCATCCACGAGTCCCGCACAACTGGTCGGTTTCTTAGCGATGATCTGTAATTGCATTTCCGTGAAATACAATCTCATCTTAGGAACTCCTGCCGAAGTCATTGGCTTGAATTTCACGTTAGGCGCATGGATCGGAGACATGACCATATCTATATCATCGTAGGATTTCACGGCGGGAACGAGCTGATTACTCACGTTCAAGCCTTGCAGCTTATTTCTTCCCGGCACTAAAATCGTCACAAGAGGAGAAGCCTTCAGGAAGGAAGTGGTCAGTGCGAATAGAGGATCCGCTCCTGCAAACGCGTTCATACCGTCGATGAAGGTTTTATTCAACACGATATCCAGTCCCCTTCTCTGCCATAGATGGAAAGCGGCTTGGGAAATCGTATCCGTATGCATGGAAATCAAGAACCCCGGATTGGCTGCCGACTGACTGAATTGATAGGTGGAAGGCGGAGGACTTCCTGCGGTCCAGTTCCTTGTGGTAACCATTCCGCTCTTTCCGGATTGGGTCCTAAGACCGCCAGCCGGTGTATATCCGCTCGTAAATGCGAAGTCGAGAGAAGTCACAAGGCCCTTATTCGTTCCGTCGTGTTTGATCGTAGCGTCGGTATTCAGTTTGAATTTCACCGTAAGTGGGAAATTTCCGAGAGGAGCGGGTAGATAATCCGGCAAAGTGATGGTCACACCTGTGTCTCTCAAGTCGGCGATGACGGAGTTCAAAACGTTCGGAGCGATTCTTTGCACGATATCTCTCAACATATACTGGGTGATGATCTGTTTTACTTGATCCACCGTGAGGTTCGCCATATTACTCAATTCCGCGGAACCGACTAATGCCTCGATTACGGTGTTGAATCCTTCGCTTCCGTGAATATAGGTCATAGGCGCCGTATACATGAAGTCGGAATTGTCTTCGCCGGGATAGAGTCCCGCTAAGGATAATTTCAACGGATTTGCCCATGGACGAATGAAGAAGTTATTCGTATCGGATAGTATCTCCGCAACGCTCGGGTTATTCGGGAAATAAGAATCGTTTACGGTGAACGGAGTTCTGACGGTCATATTGATCAAACCGTCGGAAGTTACGCTCATATTGTTCCGGGCACGAGCCAGGGCCAATCGAGGTTTGGTAAGTTGAACGTTATTCCAGTCGTATCCAGTTCCGTTCAACGCGCCTTCCACAACGGGATCCCAGTTCAGTTTCGCGGTAGTCTTGAATACGAGTAAGGCTCCCGGTCCGTTAAACGCTCCGTACCAATCCTCGAAACGAGAAACTACTAGAAGATCCACTTCCGTATATCTGGATTTCAGATCCAATCCTAATCCGGGTGCTACGTTTCCGGAGCCTGGGTTCACTTTTAGATCGGCGACCACGTTCCCCAATTGAGTTCCCACACCCGCAGCGCAACCATAGGTAGCGTTATTGGATCCGCATTTAACGGATTTTGGAAGTCTCATGTCCGTAACATATACGTCCAAGGTGATCGCGGCACTACCGTCTGCAATTCCTCCCGTTGCCACGTTCAAGGTTGCGCTATATTTGGAGAAAGGCCCAGGTGCTATCTTTTCGATATGATAAGAATCGAAGAAACAAGCAGGAAAAGCACAATCGAGTAAGTCGTCTCCTGCCGAGGTAATATCCCCGTCCGGCCTGCCGAATGTGGAGAAAACCGTAGAAGTATATCCGTTATTCTTATAAGATTTGGCGTCCGTAGGATAATGGCAAAGACTCCAGGCAGCCTCTCCCCAATGGAATAGATTCTTACAAGCCTGAGGATAGTTCGCGTTATTTTGGTTTTGCCCGCAATTGTTCGCGTTATAAATATTCCACCAGTCGTCTCTACTTTGTCCGCTCGCCCTTCTCTTAGGATGATAGGGCGGTCCATTATCCGTAACACAGGTAGGGTGCCTTACCCAGCAATATCCTCTACCCGCACCGCCTCCCTTCGACCCGAAGACGGGAATATATTCGAAATTCTTAAATGCGGCGGCGTTCGCGTCTCCGGACATTTTTCCGTCCATTCTCATGCAAGCTTCGCCGATGGTCCAATCGTTGTTCTCGAAGAATTTCTTCTTAGGATAATCCGGCATTCCCAATAGGAATTCTTGGAAAGTACGAGGAGTACCTGCAGTATCCAACACCTTGAAGGCGCCTGTGGTGTATTTCTCGATGGCCTTTCCTAAGAAAGGAAGCATTTGCGCCTCGTCCATCACGCCGTTCGCGACGTACGGAAGAACCTGAGACGCGTTTTCCAACTTTCCGTAGTTGAAACTGAAATACTTATTCGCTGTCTTACCGCTAGCGGTCAGAATCTCGTAATAGTAAGTGTTTCCTCCCACAGTAGGAGGAACTGCGGAAGTGTTTAGATTCAGCGAGATTGTGGAAGACATGGAACAAGGAGGAGCGTTGCAAACGGTAACGGAAGCTGTCGATCCTACCTTCTTCAACTTGACGGACTGGATATAATTCTCTCCGGAAATCGGACTATTGAATGTGGATGCGAGTTGTAAAGCCGCGGACTGATCGAAAGTCATATCGTTGGTGCCGTTCAAAGTATAAACGGAACCTTGTGTGATCTTATTCGTCATATTATAATCGCCGCCGGTCCTGAAATCCACCGTATAGGTTTGCAAGGACTCGGAGGTGATCGTGGAAGCGTCGGAAGTGATGAGAAGAGTATAGGTTTCCGCAGCCTTCAATTCCCGATAAGGATTGAAACGTAGTTTTTTGCTGCTCATCCAATAAAATTCACCGCCTTTGTCCGGACCGGGAAGAGCAGATCCAGATTTGGTTTTTAGCGAGAAATTCACCTCGGTCGTTGCGGAATTCATGGGATGAGAAAAGCGGATTTCCAATTCTTTGTATCGATCCACGTTTTCCAAAGAGTTAATGAACAGCACCGCTTGGGGTGCAGAGTTTCCGAAATCCACGGGAAGCACCGCTGTATCGTTGTCCACGCTATTATAAGGAGGTTGCAGATTGGGATCCACACCGAAGATTCTTCCCCCGGATAAGAAACCCAGATCGAAGATATCGGACATGTCCCAGCCCTTATCCTTCTTGGCGTTACAATCCAGAACGGATACCGCCAAGAATAGGAAAGCCAGAAATCTCAGACTCCCTCGCAATATGATCTTAGAAATCATCGAGATCCCCT
This sequence comes from Leptospira wolffii serovar Khorat str. Khorat-H2, assembly GCF_000306115.2. Lineage (NCBI taxonomy): Bacteria > Pseudomonadati > Spirochaetota > Leptospiria > Leptospirales > Leptospiraceae > Leptospira > Leptospira wolffii. Next base: position 539,979 of record NZ_AKWX02000007.1, on the reverse strand, counting down.
CTATTTCAATTCCCTGAAACGCGCTTTTTCTATTGATTCGGTTCATAACAAACCCTCGCCTTCTCTCTTCCTCAACACTTCTCTTCATTATTCTCACCGAGTGAATACCGTAACGAATCTGTCCCAATACGTTTCGGAACTTTCGTCTTTATTGAATCTATCGTAGAAAACGAATCCGTCTGGGAATTGCTTTCTGCCTGTCTCGGTTAGATCCGCAAAAATCCCCATCAAAATACCCGCGGTATAGATTAGGGAAGAATTGTCTTTTCTATCTGTTTGAATCATATCGGATACGAGCAACTTCTTAGTATCGTTGAAGATCGCTCGGATGGAATAAGGAGATCTCATGTCTGCTTCCAGATAGGAGAAGAATTCTCCGTTCTTCACGATGCCCATAAGAACCCCTACGGTGCTTCTACCGTAAGGAGCCGAGACCTTAGCCAGGTCCGCAGCGTCCACACTTAATAAATTCGTAATTAAGTAATCCCGATTGCCTCCGGAGTCCCTTACCAGGCCACCGATAAGATCCACGACTGCCGCCAATTGAGCCTGTGTGGGAACGTTATCTATGATCATATCGAGAGAGAAATCGATCATAGGAATCAGGCTGTATATGGATTCGGGATCGAAATAATCCCTCATACGAACCGCCCAGACTCCCAGACGATCCCAATCCGGATCGTAAATATTGGATGGTCTAGCGTCCGGAAAAGCGGCCAGCATATCTCTGACTTCTCCCAGATATCCTTCCAGATTGAATTGATTCGCGGCGGGACTCTCGTTCGCCAACTTCACTTCTCCCAAAAGATCCGCCAAGGATTGGAAGGTAAGAAGAGCTCCGCTCGCTCTTTCCGGTTTTCCCATCTCCGCGAGCATGGTAACGAAAGTGGAAAGTAGATCCGTGCGGGACATCAGGTTCAAAAGTCCGTCCTGGTATCTTCTCTCGTTTTCAGAGAGAATGGAAAGCGGAGACCGAACCGGCTTTGCGGAAAGAGGATCTTGGTAACGGAAACCGTAATCTTCCGGATCGGATTTAGTACTACGAATCATGGTCAGGTTGTCCATTTGGGCCGGATCACTCGGACTAGTCCCTTTGATGCCGACCATACGCATAACGGTGATCGTTCTGTTTCCGGAATTCTCTTCTCCGTCTTGGATCTTGGCGAGAAGTGGCCTACTCAAGGCCGCACTTAAACCGGTAAGAATCTGGAAAGGATTCTTATTATTCACAGGATCCGCTTGATCGTCCAGGGTCTGAGCCAGCGTAACGATCAAAGGAAGAAGTTTGTTTCTCTTTTCCCAAACCTCGTCCACGGATTTTCCGTACGAAGTATTCGCTCCCGAAGGAAGAACCTTATCCGAAGTGAGAAACGATAAGCGCTCCATGACTCCGAAATTGGATGCGATAGCCGGAGGAATCACTCCGTAACTGGAAACGCTGGAACCCGGATAGAAGATCGCATAAACGGAACCGTCGCCCAAACTATTGAAAGTCAAGGGACCGTTACCGCTCGTTCCGTAATCCCATGCCTCCAAAAGGAACATGCTATCTCCGGGAATATCGGAATAATTCTGCTGTTCGATTCTGACACCGGGTTGTCTAAAATTCGGTTGGGTCGCAGAGGCGCAACCCGGCTTCAAAAGAGCGTTCTTGATTCTCCAGATTCCGTTGATTCTATCGCCGCAATTGGTTCCGTCTTGTAGAATGGGAGCAGCGCTCATCAATCCGGTCAGACCGTTTGCGATCAGAGTGACGTAAGCCGCCATCTTATAAGGAACGCCGCTTCCCAAAGAAGCTCTTAAAGGAATGACCGCCACCATTCTCTTTTCATGGAGAAGCCATTGGAAATTCTTATAGATGACTTCCTCGTCCGTATTTAAGGCTCTTTCTCCCGCATCGTCCTTAACGATTTCCCAAACGGGAATGCTCCATCCTTTCGTCCCGGACTCGTTCGTGCCCGTGGGAACTTGGGTGAAGGAATTGTTCGCATAATTTGCAGTGGTTTCCATTCCACCCGGCCCCACCCATCTGCAAAGGCTAGAACTAGTGCAAGCTCCGCTAACCGTATTGGAAACCTTAATCCTGTATTCGGAAGTGTTCCAACTTGGCTTATAGATGAGATCGTTTCCGTCGGAATCCTTATAAAGTTTTCCGTCGATCGTGTAGATCGCTCCGGAGCTATCCCTGCGATTCTTATTATAATAGGGTCCCCCTCCGGAAAGAGTCACGTTGCGAACTAGCTTCATGATAAAAGGAATGGTCTTGGTATAAACAGGGTCGTTCACACTCGGAACGATACTAGGATCCGGCGATTCTAAAAGAGCAAGAGTGGGAGTATTTACGTCGATCTGCAACGAGGTAGGAGTATTCGGGTCCCCATTCTTAAATACCGCCGCTCCCGAAGAACTCTGGGTCATGAACGCTTTCACACCGAAATCGGTGGTCATCTTGGATCCTAAAGAATAAATACTGTCCCCTACGGTTAAAATTCCGCCGCTCATGGGGCCTCCGTTCGCATCGGATTCCAAAGATTGGATGCTGTTATTCGTAGGCGCTTCCCAACGGAAACCGTAGTTATCGGATAGAGTAAGAATGAACATCAAGGATTCGAGCGCCGTGATAGGATTGCTATCCACGTCGGTTACCCGGTCCCTTCCCATGGCGTCCATACGGATCAATTCTCGGAGAGAAGCGTCCACTCCTGTCACACCGGTGGAAAAATCCAAATTGGCGAAATTCTGAGCCAGCTTTAAAGAAAGGATAACGTTCGGATCCGCGGTAAAGTTCCCGCCTCTGCCCAACATGGGGCGAAGGTAACGGAAGCTTTCGCTCAGGATAGCGGCGAATTCGCTAGGATAGGTAGCGTCGCGATACACTGCGAAATTATTGTCCGAATAATATTCTCCTCCCGCGGTGTAGAATTTTTCCAGATTTACCACAAGATTCTTTAGAACGGTTTCCGAGGATTTGGCGTCGCTATAGCCCGCTCTTTGGCGGAAAGAATGTCCCAGAGAGGAAATGATCTGGATGAGTTTCTGTTTCATGACTCTATCCGAAATCAAAGAAGGATCCACCATCCCTTGCAAGAGACCGTTCAAAGCGGCTTTGGCGTTCGCATTCTGATTCGCAATTTTATCCAATACGTCTTCCAATTCCACGAAAAGGATCCGGATCTCCGGATCCTTTAGGATACTCGAGAGCTCCTCGAACTTGGTCTGCATGGTATCCTTCGAATATTTGGAATACATGTAACTAAGAGCGCTCTGGGAAAGAGGGGAAAGATTTCTTAATACGGGTTTATTATAAATTCTTAAACTTTCCAGCCAAGGTTGCAGCGTGTCGAAAGCGGAATTGGGAGCGTTATCGATCCGATCCAGAAGGGTATGTAATCTTCGGAGAGAATCTCTCACATGCGCTTCCGGCTTGAGTAAAAGATCTCCGGAAGCCCTAAGGAAGCCTACGATGTCCTCTCTGTAGGGAATCGTCATGGAACTTTCGAGTCTTTCGTTGAAAGGAATGGGATCGAGGCTTTGGAATCCGGCCTTAATGGAAGGATAACTATCGAATATATTGAATAACCGAATTCCGCTGTATTCTATATTATCGTAGAATCCGTCGGCAGTCGGTTTTTCATCTTTCGCTTGGCAGGCAATTCCCAAGCAAACGACAAAAAGGATCATAAATCGCATCGTTTTCATTTTTAGGCTTTTCCCACTCGAAAACTTCCGAGTGTAGCCAGCATAGCGGTCGCTACATAAAGTATTCTTATATCAGCCTTATATTTGGCAGAGTTTCTGAAAAAAATAAGTAGGGGGTTAGAAAAAGTGTCCACTCACCGAAACCGATTTTTTTTAATAACACTTGTTATTCAATTATCTCAACTCCGGCCTCGGAGTCTCAATCTATCTTTTCGGACTGTAATCTCTGCCAGATTGCGGATCGACAGAAGGCCACCGAGAATAAACCCGGGTGTAAAATAGGAAAGTAAAAGATTTCTCCATTACAGAACAATTGTTATACAAAAAGGCAGCCCCTTCTGCTCTAGGAAAACTCGTTTGCTTTTCCGGATTGTAGTCACTCCTACCCTTCCATTTCCGCAGAGGTAAGTGTTGACAGATGGAAGATAGCCCTGGATTCTCCCTGCCATGCCGGAAATAGGAGAATGGAGCCAAAATTCTCAAGGCGCTACCCCTTTCTATATTCTCCTCTGGGGAATCACCCAATTCGGCGCCTGCCTTGGAATTCTCATGTCCCTAGGCCAGCTTGCTCTGGAAAACAAGACCTCATTGAATCGGCTACTGGCCCTTCTTTTCTTCCTTATGGGGACATTGCAGGCCTCTATTCTTCTTTTGGCCTCCGGATTATTCTTGGATTTTCCAAGGCTTTCCCTATTGGTATTTCCTCTCATAGGTTCCACGGGGCCGATTCTTTTCGGGGTATATAAGGCCAGTATAGATCGGGATTCCGAGAATTCTTCCCTATTCGGCCTGGAGAACACACATCTTTTTCTATTGGGAACCATTTGGATTCTCTACGGGGCGGTAGCCGTCCTTCTCCCCGAAGATTGGATGAAACAAGAGATCTCCACATTCCTATCCCAAAGGGGAATCCATGCGGGAGAAATACTATTGGGGCTCCCCTTGGCGGTCTTAGTATTCTATATGGCCTGGATCCTCCAAAGAAGCCGGGACCTTTTCTATTGGGAAGTCTTAAGGTCGGAATGGACGGCAAGAATCCTGCTTTTCATCGTATTCTCCACATTTGGAAATCTGGCCTTAGGAGCGGCCTATGTTATTCTGAAATCCAAGATTCTTCTACTCGCATGTTCTGCCACCATGGGATTCAGTCTTTCTCTCGCCTATCTGATCGGCCACAAAAGGCCGGCATTCTTCCAGACATTGCAGGAAGTAGTTGAGGCGACCCGGCAAAAATACGCCCGCTCTCTTCTCTCCGGAGTGAACCGAAACGCGCTGCAAGAGAATCTGAAACAATTGATGGAGAGAGATAGATTGTATAGGGACGAAAAACTCAGTCTCGCGGATTTGGCCGACGAACTCGCATTATCCACCCACCAGGTGTCGGAACTCATCAACCAGGAATTAGGTAAGAATTTTTCCGCATTCGTGAACGATTATAGGATCCAGGAAGCCTGCGAATTATTGAAGAAGGAACCGGATCGGTCCACTCTGGACATCGCCTTTTCCGTGGGTTTCGGAACCAAGTCCTCCTTCCATCGCGCCTTCCAGAAACATACCGGAAAGACGCCGTCCGAATTCAGAGGCGCTGCGAATTAGAAATCTTCCTACAAAACCGAGGCCGTATTTGGTTCGAATTTATAGAATGGGACGAATTCCCCGGTATCATTCGATCAATTCGGACGACTCTTTTCAAAATCGGCCGTAAGATAAGGACAACCGAAAACGAAAACGGAGGAAACCGATGATCGCAGTCGCAGAAAAGACTCCCATGGTTCCAACCAAACTCTATAACAAACTCTCCGATCGGGAGAAAAGCAAACGGATCATGAAATGGATCCGGTTCCGGGACAAGAAGCTCCGGAAAAAATTCGGATTCTTACGCCACCAGGATGCGATCGGTCTGGGAATCACCTTAGGTTCCGCGGCAGGAATGATCCTATTCGGAAGTTTGTACATCGCAGGCCTGATACCGGCATGGGTCTGCATCGTTGCGAACGGAGTCCTCGCCTCCATTCTTCATGAAGTGGAGCATGACTTAATTCATAATTTATACTATAAGGATAATCTGAAGTTGCAGAATTTCATGTTCTGGACGGTTTGGATCTTCCGTGGCAACACCGTGAGTCCTTGGTACAGAAGAATGATCCATACTCTTCACCATAAGGTATCGGGTCATAAAGAGGATATCGAGGAGCGTCTGATCGGAAACGGAATGAATTTCGGATTCAAGAGACTCTTGACGATGATGGACGGAAATATGTCCTTCCTATTCCAGGCTCACAAGCTTAGAAAAGAGGCCCCCAAATTCGATAGAGGCGAGATCGTTCGCTCCAGTTGGCCGTATCTTGTGATCTACTACCATCTATGGTACAATTTCCTTTTCCTGAACGCGTTTTATATCGGAAACGAACTCTTGGGAAAACCCGTGGAGATTCCCGCGTGGTTGGATACCATTCGAAATTTCTTAAATATAGCGGCGGTCGTATATACGATTCCGAACTGGATCCGCCAGACAAGCATCCAAATCGTCTCCTCCAATATGCATTATTACGGGGATGTGAAAGGTATCCACGACCAAACCCAGGTATTGAACCGCTGGTTCCTTTTCCCCCTGCACCTATTCTGCTTCAATTTCGGAAGCACCCACGGAATCCACCATTTCGTAGTAAACCAACCCTTCTATCTCAGGCAAGCCGTGGCGCCCTTCGTACATCCCGCAATGAAGCGTTACGGGATACGATTCAACGATTTCGGTAGCATCTTCCGCGCCAATCGCATAGGAAATGCTTTGGCGACGGCAGCTTAATCTCCAATTCGGTCCGAAGATTCATACTTCGGACCGAATTCTTTCCTGATTTCCTATATTACAAATCCTAGAAAACCTGCTTTCCGAGCCGTGAATTCCTTTTCTTAAGATGGAAAAGTAAAAGATTGGTCCTGTCCGATGCAGGAAAATCGCCTTCGCACCTATCTGGAGTTCCAATTCTCCCAGATTCTAATCAGCGGTAACGTTCTATTCGCCCAGCTTCTGGCCTATTCTCCTTCTCTCATCACTTGGGGCAGAACCCTATTCGCTTTCATCATTCTAGGCGCTGCGCTATTTTTCCGGAAGCGTCCCTTCTTCTTTCCCACTCCCAAAGAGAATCTCATCTCATTTTCCATGGGGGTTCTTCTGGCGGTCCACTGGGTAAGTTTTTTCGCTTCCGCCCAAGTATCCACGGTTGCGATAGCCGTTCTTACGCTATTCACTCATCCGGTTTGGACAGTTCTGTTAGAGCCCGTTTTCTTTCCTTCTAGGATCCGCATTTTGGATCTGGGTATGGCGGGTTTCGTATTCTTCGGAATGTGGTTACTCGTTCCGGATTTCGATTTAGAGAATAAATATCTACTCGGAGTAGTACTCGGACTCGTATCCTCTTTCACGATGGCATTTCGGAACCTTTTCACCAAGAAGTATCTATCGGGAAGAGGTTCCACTCAGGTGATGTTCCACCAAACTCTCGTTACCTGCATCGTCTTAAGCCCCGTTCTACTCTTCGAGAATTTATTCCGAAGCCAAAGGGACTGGGGACTCGTCGTTCTTTTAGGAGTATTCTTCACAGCGGTGGGACATACTTTCTATATACGAGCCGTCTTCAAGATGAAAGTAAAGACCGCAGGCCTACTTTCTACGGTTCAGCCGGTTTACTCGGCTCTACTCGCCTGGTTGATATTAGGCGAAGTTCCCAGAAAGGAAGAATTCATCGGAGGAGCCTGCATACTATTCGCTGCTTTCGTGGAATCCTTAAGATATAGAAAGAAAACGGAATAATGACATGAAGAGGAATTTCCTAAGCATTGCGGACGGTTCGGCGCCCTTCTTTCTAGAATCCGATCGTTCTTCTCATAATTGGTCCAAGGCGCCTCTTTCTCATTTGGAAAAATCATCCCTCCCCTCCAAGAAGAAACATAAAAGAGTAAGGGAATCCTTTTCCTCCTATACGAAACGAATTTCTAAAATCGGATTCAATGCAGTGAGTCTGGACGAATTCTGCTATTTGGCGAATTATCCCTTTTATCCCGAAATTCTGAATAAGAAAATCCGATCTTATCGCAAGAAATATAAGAAGCTTTTTAAAATCGCAAGGCAAAGAGGTTTGCAAGTTTTTCTCACCTCCGACTTTTTCTCAGGCTCCGAAGAGGTGTTCCGGGAGATTGGAAACGACGAAGAAAAGGCATGGGAGCTCTTTCAATTCGCATTGGAGGATATATTCCGAGAATTTCCCGAGATATCCGGCTTGATTCTTAGAATAGGAGAATCGGACGGAGTCGACGTAACCGGCGATTTTAAGAGCAAACTTTTTCTTAAAAAACCGGAACAGGCAAATAGACTTTTAGGTAAAATTCTTCCCATATTCGAGAAGCATAATAAAACCCTGATCTTCCGCACCTGGACATTGGGCGCTTACGAAATAGGAGATCTGATCTGGAATCAAGATACCTATCGTAAAGTTTTCCGGGGGATCGAAAGTAATTCCCTGGTCGTTTCCATGAAATACGGAGAGGGGGATTTTTTCCGTTATCTCTCCTTGAATCCGTTGTTCTTCGAAGACGATCGTCCTAAACTTTTGGAATTACAGGCAAGAAGGGAATACGAAGGTTTCGGAGAATACCCCAGCTTCGTAGGTTGGCTTTACCAATCCTATAGGGACGTATTACTTCCCAAGGCGAATTTAGCGGGCATCAGCGTGTGGACCCAAACCGGCGGATGGTCCTCGTTTAAAAATATTACGTTTTTAAAAAGATCCTCCTACTGGAACGAATTGAACGCATTCGTTTCTTTGAAACTTTTCCAAAATCCAAAAAAGACTCTGGAAGATTGCGTAAAGGATTTTTACGGCAAGAAGAATCTTGCGGCCTTCCTTCTCTTTCTCAAGTATTCGGATCGAGTGATAGAGAATATTCTATACGATCCCGGGTTTTCTATACGGACTCTTTATATCCACCGAGTAAGGATTCCCACCCTACTCCACGCTACCTGGGATAAGATAACCGTCTCCGATCCTTTCCGAAGGCTTTATTCCTTTTGGAACGCGTCTCCTTCCGAATCCGTTCGTCTCGCAGAGGAATCTTTCCCCCTTTTAAAGAAAATGAAACGGATTTCTAAGAAATTGAAATTACCTTACGACGCTCGGTTTCAAGAGGATACGTTCCAACTCTTATTGAATGCGAGAAAGCTCTTGTATAAGCATAATCCAATTCTATTTTCGGAAACGAAGAGACTTACGAAGCGTTACCATAAGAAGTATCCGAATACTTTCCGTTTCCAATTCGCTCCCCCCAAGGGGAAACCTTCGTTTGCGGTAGGTCTCATTCTTAAAATGTTCGTAAGAAAGAAAAAAGAATATAGGATCCTGGATAGAATTCTTTTCTCTTCCCTATTCAGAAAGATCTATTACCTATTTTTCCTGGGAATCCGTAAGCGCTTGCCGGATTTCGTAAACCGGCAAGGAATGCAGATCCGCGAATTATTGGGCTGAAATCGGATTGACGGAATCCGAAAATCGAATCCAATTTTCCTTATGAACGCATTCCGATCCGTCCTAACTCTCACGATCTGCATCCTATTTATATCATTCTTGGCAAATTGCTCCAGCTCCGAGACCAAGGACTCCGATGCCTCGGCGGGCGGGTCCTCTTCCAATTCGGATAGCGTCGCATCTTCTTCCCGCTCCGCGAATTTAGGAGACGAAACCGAAGACGGTCGTTGCGATTCCGGAGATTGCGAGAACGGAATCGGAACCTATACCTACTCCACCGGAGATAAATACGTGGGGAGCTTTAAAAACGGGCAGAGAGAAGGCAAAGGCAAATTCGAATACAAGAACGGGGACAAATTCGAAGGAAGTTATGCGCAGGACCTGAAGGAGGGGCCCGGAAATTATATCTATTCCAACGGAACACTCCTCCAAGGAAATTTCTCCGGAGGAATTTTGAAAGGAAACGGCTCAGTCTCTTTTCCGGACGGTAGCGTCTTAGAAGCGGATTTCAAGGACGCAGCCAATTCCAATCCGGGCAAATACACCCGCAAGGACGGCACCGAAGCCGATTGTTCCTTGCAGAACAAAGCATTATATTGTTCTAATTAAATAATTTCAACAATCGCTAGATCGGATCCACCCTGACTTCCAAGGAGATTCTCCGCTCTAAAAGTCCGATATCACTCGTCGGAACGGGACTTTTCACCGGGAGTTTCCCATTCCTTAGCCTGAGCGGGATCCACTCTTACTAGTGTATGTACGATCCCGAAGGGTTCGCTCGCCCAAGAAGGCATGGTTCGTATCTCCACGATACGGTACCAAACCTGACCCGGATTTACCTGAAAAAGATGATTCACACAGAGACATTTGAACTTGAATCCGAAACCGAATTCTGGCGGATTCACGGAATGAGGAGCCGCGAAGAAATGTAATTTTTCCTTTGTTTCATTCTTATAAACCAGCGCAAATTTTCGGGTCTCTCCCGGACTCAATACCAGCTTAGAATCTTCTATCTTGGAAGAAACGGGAGCCGAGGAAAGATCCGGCACCACGCTAGTATCCCATAATTGCACAGGTCTTTGGGCCGCCAGTTCGTAGATCTCCATCTTTCCGGGAAGTCCCTTGTAAATCCATTCGATCCGAACTGGAACTCCTCCCTTTTTTCCCGCCAGATTCAAGGAGAAGTTCTCGGCTTTTCCCTCCTCCTTCCCGCAGGAAACGAAAAGAAGGAGAATACAGGGAATCGTAAAACGAAACGCTTTATACAAGGATATTATTCCTGCACCAATTCCAATACGGAGAATTGGAAGATCTTACTCGGATTCTCGTTCTGGACGTAGAGTTTGTTTCCGGATTTACGTAAACGTATATGCTCCGCAAAAATCTGCTCTCCGTTTTCCGGATCATCGCTTCGATTGCAGTCCCTGCCGCAGCCGTTGCAATCCCCTCCGTAATATTCCTCCTGATATTCCCTCGCGCTCATCTTGCGCACTAATCCGAAGATCCTGAGTTTCAAGCTGTCCGGCTTGGCTTCTTTTACTTCATAATTTCCTAATGCAAAAAAGCTTTTATTTACCTTTCCTCCGGATCCGTCGTCCTCGGAAGTGTTTCCTTCTAGGAACATACTTCCGTCCGATCTAAGACGTAGGGTCCAATTGGAAACCAGTAGCTGTTGGGAATCCTCCGCAGTAGTTTCGGAAGCGGATTCCTCTCCTTGGGGCTTTTCGGTCGCGGCAGCTGCGGCCGTAGGAATATTTCCGTAATATTCTCCTCCTACAAAACTCCAGTTCAGGACCCCGTTCGCTCCGGCAGCGGAGAATTGGAAGGCGTTGTGCTTGGCGATCTTTTGCACCTGTTCCAAAGGATTCGGGAGAATCCAATCCTCTCCGTCCGAGAATCTCACCTCGCTTAGTACCAATCCCTTATAATCCTTGCCCTCGTAGATGGAATCGACAGTAAGTCTTAATTTCTTTCCTTCAAAAGGTTTGGATAATGCGATCGTTTGGGGTCCCATGATATCCTGGACCTGGATCGTTTCCTTGTAACCGTTGTCTCCGGTTAGTGTTGCGACCTTCAATCTTCCGTTGGTTTGGCAATGGCGATCCGATCTTTGGTACCCGTTCCAGATTTTGATCGAGCTGATCTTCTGCGTTTCCTTGAAATCGAAATCCAAAAATACTCCCGCGCCTTTCTTATCCGACGCCCAGGCATATTCGTATCTGGAATCGAAAAGATTCATCACATCGTAGGAAAGATTCGGCTTAGCGGTTTCAGAAGCCTTCACGGAAGCATCCACGACTTTCGGTCCTTTCCATTTCATCTTGGAGCCCTTCTCGTCGTAAAAATTCACCTTGGCTACGCAAAGGTCCGTATTCTTATGAAAATTGAACGTAACGGACCTAGCGGTTCTGGGAGGATCGAATTTAACGGAAGCCACGCTACCCGATCCCAAATCCTGGCTATATTCATCGAAATTAATATAGGCCGTGATGGGATCCGAGAAATTCCCGTTACAGGATTCCACCTCGATCTGCGAAAGCGAGAAAGCTTCGTCCGGATAAAAATGAAGTTTTACGAAATTGGCACCCGGCTCCGGTCTCCATTTCTTTCCCTCTAAAATATCGAAAGGCAAACCGCTATCCATGGAAGTGGCGGTAATCATGGAAACGGGCAGTTTTTTCCCGCAATTCAGGATTTGAAGAGCGCAAAAAACAAAAGCGAGAATTCTCAAGGACATGTTCTTTCCCCCAAAGGAATCATAAAGAGCAGGGATATTACCGTTTCGAATAGTGGAAAACTTAAAAAAAACGGCCTTCCAATTTTTTATTTCCTAAAAAACGCGAAATCGGCCCCCTTCTAGGGCGTCCAAAATATAGTTGGCGTGAAATGGAAACCGCTGTACGTTACATTATATTCTTTCCTACGGTAAGGAGGTCGCGTGTCCATTCCTAGCAGATATTCCATCGCGATTCATATCCTTTCCCTATTGGAAAAGGAGGAAGGTTTTTCCTCATCCTCCCAGATTCTCGCGGATAGCATAGGCACCAATCCGGTCGTCGTCAGAAGCATCATGGGGAAACTTAAGAAAGCGGGGCTACTGGAATCCAAGCAAGGAATCGCAGGAGCAAGACTCTCTTCTCCTCCCGAGCAAATCCGCCTTCTACAAATCTACAAGGCTGTAGAAACCCCCGCCCCTCTATTCTCCCTGCACGAAAAACCGAATCCTAAATGTCCTGTGGGAAGAAAGATCCAAGGCGCGTTGGCTGGGATTTTCCTAGAGGCCCAAGCGGCCATGGAAGACAAACTGGCAGAATTCACTCTGGCGGACGTTCTTTCCCATTTGGATGTGGATAAGAAAAAAAGAGCTTAAATTCTTCAACCTAACTTCGTTCATCCGGTACCCGACTTGCCATCGTTAAGATTATGAGCTTGGATTTTTACTCATAACGGAGTCGCATTCGAATTTTTAAACGAATTGGAATCGCCCGGATAGAAAGTGAAGCGGCTTCTGTAGAGTATTAGGATTACGAGATGAAACCGGATTCCTAGAGTTCAGTCGGTTTCCGATCCATTTCCATCTTCTTTCAAAACAAAATCCTTGCATAACAAACATGGTCCTCGGAAGATTCCTCCATCGTCTCCGGGAATCATACTCGGAAGACCACGGTGATTGGAGAATTGGAATGAAAAAAATACTACAAAGAACCCTAGTCTCGTTGGGCGTTTTCATACTAGCGTATACGGGAATCTATTACGCGACCTTTCCCAAATACGAATTCCATCCGAACGCGGATCAAACTCAGGATTTCGATTCTTTCTATAAGTCAAAGTTAGAAGAAACAAAATCCAAGCATCCTCGCCCCGGAACGGAGGAGAGACTCATCCGTTTTTCTCCCGGAAAAACGAAATACGCCATCCTTTATATCCACGGGTTCGGCGCCTCCAGAGCGGAAGGAGAAGATACCGTGGACCCGATCTCCGCAAAGTTGAAAGCAAACACTTACTACTTAAGACTCCCCGGTCACGGAACGAATAACGAGGACCATAGGGACACACCTTTCACGGAATACCTTAGGGTGGCGGAAGAAACCTTCCTCATGATGGATAAATTAGGAGATCAAACTATTCTAATGGGAACCAGCATGGGCGGCCTCATCTCTACTTACCTTGCGGCAAAATATCCGGACAAGGTGGGTGCGCTCATTCTCTATTCTCCTTTTTACGATTTTGCGGTTCCCATGGGAAAACTCGCCTACTATCCGGGAGGGCTCCAATTGGGAGAATTGCTTACCGGCAAAATCCGGAAATCTCCGGAAAGAAAACCGGACGACGGACTCGGCGACCATTACTACGAATATTGGTACAAGGATCAATATCTATCCGCGATTCGTCACGTAAGCGATGCGACTAAGTTCATCCTATCCCAAAAGCCTTTCGAAAAAATTACGGCTCCCGTTCTTTTAGTCTATTATTATAAGGACAAGGAGCATCAAGACAAGACAGCGAGCGTGCCGGCCATGCTGGATGCTTTTCTTAAATTCGGAGGGGAACATCCCAATCCTTCGAACACTAAAGTAGCCATAGAATCCGGTAGCCATGTGCTTACTTCCAAGCATGTGGATTCGGATAAGAAAAAAGTCGAATCCTCCGTCTTGGATTTTCTACAAAAAGCGGGAATCAAATAAACGAAATCGGCTCGGGAAGATTTTCCCGAGCACTACTTTCATTCTTTATCCCGAATTCGGATTAGCCGCGGTAAATAATTCCTCGGCGAGTAAAGCGAGTCCGGGTCTGGCCTTCTTCCTATAGCAAAGATAAAATTTCCTCTCCGTTACCCACTCCTCAATGGGAATCTTTTTGAGCTTGGGATTTAGGGAATATTCGGAAAGAAATCCGATCCCGAGTCCCGCCTCCAAGGATTTGATCACGGATTCCACGCTACGTAGTTCCATCCCGATGCGAGGCGATAATTCCCGGGTATAAGGACGGATTTTTTTCTCCACCGCCCTTCTGACCGCGGATGCTGGATGAAACAAAACGAAGGATTCCTTAAGAAGGTCTTCCATTCTAATTTTCTTTTTTAAGAAAATAGGATGCTCTTTGGATGCTACCGGATGGATCCTATCGGAAAGAAACTCCTTGGAGATCAATCCAGGTTCCGAAATCGGGCCGGTCAGAATCCCAAGATCGACTTCTCCCTCCAAAAGCGCCTCCTTGGTTTCCTGTGCGTCCCCTTCTCGGACGGAAAGAGATAGATTTGGGCGACGATGCAATACCTTCTTAAGTATGGAGGGAAGGATCCAAGCGGAGACGGTACCTCCCGTGGAGATGGAAAAATGTCCTCCTAATTGGGGATCGGCGGAGAGGCCTGTCTGCATTTCCTCCCAAAGAGAACGCATCCGTTTGGCGTATCCCTGAAATATCTCGCCCTGGGGAGTGAGTCTGACTTCCTTTCCCCCTCTCTCCAACACCTGTATCCCCAATTCGGTTTCCAGAAGAGAAATCTGCCTGGATAAAGCGGGCTGAGTCAATCCCAGACGACCTGCGGCCCTTTGGAAAGTCCCTGCCTCGGCGATTTCCAAAAAATATCGGATCTGCCTAAATTCCATATTCTTCTCAATATATAACTTTTAGTTATATATATCATAAAACCAATTTATTTGCATTATATTAAATTCTTTGCTACTCTGTTTTTTGAAAGGAGAGAACGATGGGAAAGACCTTATATGATAAAATTTGGGAAAATAACCGGATCGCAAAGGCTTCGGAAAAGGAGGATCTACTCTTCGTAGATCGCCATATTCTCCACGAGGTCACCTCCGCTCAGGCTTTCGCAGGCCTTAGGGAGAAGAATAGAAAAGTAGCCAGACCCGATCTTACTTTCGGCGTCGTGGATCATAATGTTTCGACTAGAGACAGAAAAAACCGGGACGCGGCGGGCCCGGTATCGCGCTTACAAATCGATACTATGGAAAGGAATTGCAAGGACTTCGGACTGGTTCTGTACGGTCCGGAAAATCCGGACCAAGGAATCGTGCATGTTCTGGGGCCCGAACTAGGTTTCACGTTGCCCGGAACGGTTCTAGTCTGCGGAGACTCTCATACTGCGACCCACGGAGCCTTCGGATCTCTGGCATTCGGGATAGGAACGAGCGAGGTGGAACATGTATTGGCCACGCAAACGTTAAAGCAACCCAAATCAAAATCCATGTTCGTACACTTCAAAGGTTTTCCCGGTTTCGGAATCACCGCAAAAGACGTTATACTAGCGTTGATCGCCAAAATAGGCACCGCGGGAGGCCAAGGTTACGTAATGGAATACGGAGGAGAATGGATCTCTTCCCTTTCCATAGAAGGACGCATGACTCTTTGCAATATGAGTATCGAAGCGGGAGCGCGTGCAGGACTCGTCGCAGCCGACGAAAAGACTTTCGAATATTTGAAAGAAAGAAAGCTATCTCCTAAAGGAAAGGATTTCGATCTTGCGGTGGAATATTGGAAGAGCTTCCGTTCGGACGAGGATGCGGTATTCGACGCTTCCCTTGAATTGGATCTGACCGAAATCGAGCCTCAGGTCACTTGGGGAACCAATCCTTCCCAGAGTCTTCCGATCGGATCCGTGGTTCCCGATCCGGAGGAATTCTCCGATTCCAATCGTAAGGAAACCGCTCGAAAAGCGTTGGAATATATGGATCTGAAACCGGGGACCCCTCTTTCGAATATTCTGGTGAATAAGGTATTCATCGGTTCCTGTACGAATTCACGTATAGAAGATCTAAGAGCCGCGGCGGAAGTCGCCAAGGGCAGAAAGGTGCATTCGGCAGTCCAAGCCTTGGTTGTTCCTGGTTCCGGATCAGTGAAACGTCAGGCGGAATCGGAAGGACTGGATCGAATCTTCAAGGAAGCGGGCTTCGAATGGAGAGAACCGGGCTGCTCCCTTTGCCTTGCAATGAACGACGATGTATTATTGCCCGGAGAAAGATGCGCTTCCACTTCCAACCGGAACTTCGAAGGAAGACAAGGCAGAGGCGGAAGAACCCATTTGGTCAGCCCTGCCATGGCGGTTGCGGCTGCTGTGAACGGAAGATTTTCAGACGTGAGGAAATTAGCATGAATACTAAAGTTTGGACCAACCATACGGGAGTCGCGGCCTACATCCCCAGAGCGGATATCGATACGGATCAGATTCTTCCCAAGCAATTCATGAAGAAGGTGGAAAAGACCGGATTCGGAAAACATCTCTTCCACGATTGGAGGTATCTGGATACGGAAGGAACCGTTTCGAATCCAGAATTCATCCTGAACCGGAAAGAATACGAAGGCGCAAGCGTTCTTGTGGCAGGAGAAAATTTCGGCTGCGGTTCTAGCCGGGAACACGCTCCCTGGGCCCTTGCGGATTTCGGAATCCGAGCGATCCTTGCCCCTTCTTTTGCGGACATATTCTCTTTGAATTCTCCCAAAAACGGAATCGCATTGGTGCGTCTCTCTCAAAGGGAGATTTCCTATCTAGTGCATTGGTTAGAGAAAAACCCGGGAGAGAGGATCCGAGTCGATCTGGAAAACGGAAAAGTCCAGGCGGGAGAGAAGAATTTCTCTTTCTTCCTGGATTCTAATTCCACGGAAAGGATTCGCTTCGGTTGGGACGATATCGATCTCACCTTGCAGGAAACCGCTAAAATCCGGGCTTTCCAGGAAAGATACGCCGCAGAAAGGCCCTTTCTCTCGGTAAATTGGTAGGAACTCCTACAAAAAGAAGTGAGAAAAGGAACGTCCTGCCCGTAAGGAATTCGCTGGAAAAGATTTCGGGGGAAATTATGATGTTCGTCTAATTTCTCCCGATACCGGAAAGGATTTCCAGAGTGAGTTTAACAGAGTCCATACACGATAAAATTACCACGCCTATAGTAAAAATCCCGGATTCCGCCCTAAAGAACGGTGTTTATCATCTCACAAGGGAAGAGTTGGGTTCTCCGATAGAACTCAGAGAAGGCGTGACTCTACAATATGAGACTCCTCCGGAAAGGAAAAGATGGCTCATAGACCGTCTACTCTTCGGGACCGATTTTACGTTTCTATACGGATACTTCCGACAAATTTTGAGAGGAAGAAAATTCGCGCTCAAAGGACAATTCTTCGATCCGAAATGGATAGAACTCTCCGGCGGCATTTTAGAATTACTCGAAGGTTGCGGAGGAAAATTCCTTATCGAAGGTTTGGAACATGTAGTGGCTCCCAAAGGTCCCGTCGTTTTTGCGGGAAACCACATGAGCGTTTTGGAAACCTTCGTATTCTCCTATTTCTTAGTTCCCCACAGAAGGGTGACTTTTGTAGTTAAAGAAAGCTTAATACAAGGAAATTTCTTCGGTCCCATCATGAGAAGCAGGGATCCGATCGCCGTGGGCAGAGCCAATCCAAGAGAGGACCTGGTCAAAGTTCTTGAAGAAGGAGCTGCGCTTCTCAAAAAAGGGGTGTCTATCGTAGTATTTCCCCAAAGCACAAGAACTAGAATTTTCCACACCGCCGAATTCAATTCTATCGCGGTGAAACTCGCGTCCAGAGCGGGAGTTCCCGTGGTCCCTTTTGCGATCAAAACAGATTTTTGGGAAAACGGAAGAATTCTCAAAGACTTGGGGACTCTTCGTAGGAACAGAAAGATCCATATGAAATTCGGACCGGCGATACCTACGGGTGCCGACAATCGAGGAGCCCAGGATACTCTGCTTAACTTTGTGGTAAGCAATTTAAAAAAATGGAATGTGGAAGTCGTTCTTCCGGAGAAATAATTCCTTCTATTTGGCAAGTATTACTAGAGCGACCAAAACGACATCCATGGCCAGTGTAAACGGAACCAATAAAGCCATACCTGCATGGAATTCTTCTTTGGTTTTCAGGTCCGAATAGATATTCAGTTTAGCGATATCCATTCCTTTACCCTGCTTCTTCAAAAGAAAACTGGTAAAGGGGGCACCGTCTCTGGAAACCGAAAGCATAGAAAAGGCATTCGGGCTGTCGATATATTCGAATTCCAAGGCTTCGGCAAGAGTTCCTTCTAATAAATGCGGATCGATCCGATTCGCGGAGTTCGACTTCTCGCTATTACTTAAGTCGATTCCGTAATAAGAATCGTCCGGATAATGTAGGACAAAAGCCAAAGGATTCTTTCTCATTCTAAAAATCCGATCCGGCTTCGCTTTAGGAAGATCCTTAGTCTCGCAGAAGATCGCGTTATTTTGTCCGAGGGCAGGAAGGGCCAGAGAAAAATTATAATGCGGAAAAACGAGGAGTCCGTTTCGGATTTCCGTTCTGGCCCTAGGCATCCACATTAGCGATTCGCAAGGAACCGGCCTTTCCAGAAGGAAGGGCTTATTTGCATAAACCTTTTCCGACCGGTAACACCTTTCCTCTTCTCCCATTTTTTGTCCGGCCTGCTCTTCCGTTTGCACGATCACTTTGGCACGAACGTAAAGATATCCGTCCGTTCCCCAGGCAGCATTCGATAATTCAATCCAAGAGAATCCGTAACTTCGTTTAGGACTCACATAATTCGTTACGAAACCGGAAGTGATACAATTGGATAAGAAGAAGAATATAAATAAAAAAGAAGCCCTTCGCATATACGTCCTGGGTATTCGAGATTTTTACTATAAGCCTATCTCGTCACCAGGAATTTCGGACTGGAAAATTCGTTTTTATTTCCGACGGATCGGATTTTCGGATCAATATCCTCCTCCGCCGCCTCCCCCTCCTCCACCGTATCCGCAGGAAGCCACCGCCAACAGGTATTGGGAAGAACAAGCTGTATTCGCGTAACCCGGATTCTCCGAAGAACAACTCAGATACAACGCGGCCGAGGACTTACATTGGTCTTTCTTATTCTTATCGTCTTTTCCGTTTCCATACAGATTGTCATATGAGTCGCAATTCCAAAAAGAAATTAGAATAAAAAGAATCCATAATACACCAAACGGTTTTCTTGTTCGCATAAATCCTCCTAAAAATCATATCAGAAATATCATCCTGAGAAGGTTTCGCAACGGATTTACTAAAAAGGGACTTGGATCGGGAATCGACGATACAAAACGGGAAACGGAAAGAAATTCCTTCGGCGCGGGTCCTATAAAATAACGGAGGAACTGAAACGATGACAACTATTCGTAAAAGGTTCTTTTTCTCTTTTCTGACATTTCTATTACTTGGATTTTCCTCTTGCGCAAGCTTCGATAATCTTGAACAGGCAAATTACCCCCAAAACTGTAATTATGTACAGAGTTATAATTGCGGATCGGTAAGTTCGAGCCGCACCTATTATCGTTCCTATCCTTCCAATTCCCGGTATAGGAACACTCCGGGCTATTATTATAGACCGTCTTCGAATACGGGGCATAATCCTTTTTACGTTCCCTCCGGAAGATTCCATAACGTAGGAAGACCGTCCAAATGGAGACTTTAGGAATAACGAGGGTGCGGTCGGATCTATAATTAAATTATAATTCTATAATAAGTCTCGTCAGCGAAACCAAAATCTTTCTCCGTCCAGAAACTTCTGAACTCCGCTGCGAGTACTCTCGCTCTCCATAACGGGGTAGGTATTCTCCGCCTCTCTCACCAATGCGTCTCTGATAGGAAGATGGCTTCCTTCCAATGCGGATGCGAGATCCGAAAACATCGCATCCCTGGGTTGTCTACATAATTGCGTCGCGTAGGACAAGGCTCTCTCTAAACCCTTTCCTTTTTTGGTCAACTCCCAAACCAAACCCAACTGGTAGGCCCGATCCGCACGAATCCTTTGTCCCGTAAGAATCATAGGCAAAGCGGCCCCCCATCCCAAAAGCCTCGGTAGATAAACCGTGCCTCCGTCCACCAAAGGAACTCCCCACCTTCTACAAGCCACGGAGAATATCGCCTGGGGCTCCGCGATTCGGATATGCCCGTGACAGAATAATTCCAGCCCTCCCGCGTATGTGTATCCTTGGGACACGGTGATGACCGGCTTCTTCATTACGATTCTGGATCCTCCTAAGGGCCCCGAATCTTTTGCAGGATATTCTTTCTTTTCTTTCGGACCAGTATGCAGATCGGCCAAGAGATCGAGAGCTGTCAGATCCGCTCCCGCGGAGAATGCCTTATCTCCCGCTCCGTGCAAAACCGCCACGGTAATGCCATCGTCTTCTCCGAATCTGGTCCAAGCTTCTAAGAATAGATCGGCCATCGCCTTATTTACCGCGTTATGAACCTCCGGGCGGTTCATCGTGATCTGGAGAATTTTTCCTCCGGGGACTTCGTGAATTCGTGTGATCAGTGGAGAATCGGACATGTCGTTAGAATATAAGAAAGCCGGGACCTCGAAAGAACTTTTTTGTTTGCAGTCGGCCAGCGATAGACACACACTTCCTCTACGGAGAATTTTCCCCGTCGCGGATTTGTTTCGCCCAATCCTGCTTTAGCTTCCACATAAGAGTAAGTATGTCCGCTCCAGACGATCATCCAGGAAATACTAGAGAAGCCGACCCTAAAAGGGATTCGGAAACCTCTTCTCTCAAATTATTAAGAGAACTCTTCGATACCTATTCCTGGGAAACGTCCTTAAAGGGATCTTCTCCGAACTTTCCTCCCCAGCTAGCCGAGATACTAAACATCTCCGAACCTTACGATCATTCCTCCTTTATCCAAAGAATCCATCCGGACGATTTCCATAAATGGGAAGCGTTAGTCCAAGAATCTAAAAAAGGAATCGGAAACCGTTTGGAAGAAATCCGGTTCTTGGATAAAAATTCCGATGCGCGTTATTTCAAGACCACGATCGGTAGATCTCAGGGAACCGAAGAAGACTTTCTCATTCTATTACAAGATGTAACTAAAACGAAGACCTCACAAGAAAGTCTGCACCAAATCACCCAGAGATTGAAACTTGCTACAAGGACGGCTAATGTAGGGATTTGGGATCTGAATCTTTCTCTCAATATCCTGGTCTGGGACGAAGCGATGTATCGTTTATACGGAATCCGGGAAGACGAATTCTCCGGGGCTTACGATGCATGGGTAAATGGATTGCATCCCGAAGATAAGGAAAGAGCCACTCAAGAACTACAGGAAGCGTTAGACGGCACAAGGGAGTTTAATACCGAATTTCGGGTATTATGGCCGAACGGAGAGGTCCGTTACATCAAGGCGATCGCCGCAGTCCTCCGAGATCCCGAAGGTAAACCGACTCAAATGATCGGTACAAACTGGGACATTACGCAAATCCGTTCGGCGGAAAAGGAAAAACGCAGGAACCAGGAAATCATCTCCAAGATGAACGAGGTAGCTAAGATCGGTAGCTGGGAGATCGATTTCAGAAACGATAAAGTAATCTGGTCCAAGAAAACGAAAGAGATACACGGGCTACCGGAAAGTTACGAACCGAAGAAAGAAGATTTCCTAAGATTCGCCAGAGACGGGGAAAGTAGGAAGAAAATTTCCGAGGCGCAATCCAATTCTCTTCAGCTAGGGATCGGTTACGATATGGACATACAAATTGTCCTGGATTCCGGAAAATTCAAATGGGTCCGTACTCTGGGACAGGCGGAATTTAAGAACGGAAAATGTATCCGACTCTACGGAATCTACCAGGATATCGACGAAAGAAGAAGGATCGAAGATAATCTACTGGTCAGCGAGTCTACTTTCCGAGGAGCCTTCGAGAATAGCGGAATCGGAATGTCATTAGTCTCCACGGAAGGAAGATGGTTGAAGGTAAATCGCAAATTATGCGAGATGCTCGGATATCCCGAAGAGGAACTTCTAGTCACTACATTCCAAGACATCACTCATCCGGAAGACTTGGAAAAGGATATGAATTACGTAGGCCAGATGCTCAGAGGAGAGATACGGACCTATTCCATGGAGAAACGTTATTTTCGCAAGGACAGATCCATCATATGGATCAACCTGAGCGCCTCCATGGTTCGGGACTCGGACGGAAAGCCGATGTATTTCGTCTCCCAGATAGAGGATATCACTCAAAAGAAAATCGCCGAGGAAAATCTGATTAGCGTACACGATGAGATGAAGCTGATCCTGGATTCGGCTACTCAAGTCGCGATTATACGCACGGACATTAACGGGATCATCTCTCATTTCAGCAAGGGTGCGGAAAACGTGCTGGGCTATTCTTCCGCTGAAATCGTAGGAACCCGAACCCCCGAATTTTTCCATGTACCGGAAGAAATGACGGAACGCTCCGAAGAACTAGTAAAAGAGATCGGAGAAAAAACGGAAGGTTTCGAATCCTTAGTTGCCATCGCCAAAAGAGATCGATTCGAATCCAAGATCTGGCGGTATCGCAGAAAAGACGGTTCCGTATTTCCCGCGCAATTGGTAGTAACCTCGATCTTTAACGGAGAATCCGAGATCACCGGATTCTTGGGAGTGGTCACCGATATTTCGGAAACCGTAAACAATCAAAAGAAATTGGAAGAAACCAAAAAACAACTGGAGACCTTGGCGGAACAACTCGGACAAAGAAACGCACAATTATTGAATTACGCCCATATCACTTCGCATAATCTACGGGCTCCTACTAGCAATCTGATTTCTCTTTTGGAACTCATACAAGAATCGGAAACTCCGGCGGAAACGGAAAACCTGATTCATAAATTCAAGATCTCTGTGGAATATCTACGGGAAACTTTAGACAGCTTGGTTGAGGTGTTGAGAATACAGGAATTCGCCAATCGGGAACTCGAACTTATAAAAGCGCCCCCCATATTGGAAAAAATCAGAAAGATACTCGAGGGAAAAATTCTGGAAACCGAAACGGAAATAGACTCCGACTTTTCCGCATTCGATGAATGGGAATACAATCGTTCCTATTTGGAAAGTATCCTATTGAATCTGATTTCGAATTCCATTAAGTATAGATCCCCCGATCGAAAACCTAAAATTAGAATCTTCACCGAAATATCCCAGGGCAAATATTATTTGAACGTGGAGGATAACGGACTCGGAATCGATCTGAATAAAAATCGAGGCAAGCTATTCGGTTTGCATAAGACCTTTCATAGACACCCGGAAGCGAGAGGAGTCGGACTTTTTCTGACTAAAACCCAGGTGGAATCCTTGGGTGGAAGAATTTTTGCGGAAAGTAAACCGGATTTCGGAAGCAAATTCACGATAGAAATCCCTTCCGAGTCGGTCGCCTCCGAAAAGCCATAAACACAAAACTTCACGATTTTAAACGAAATTCGATCTTCTCCGACGTTTCGATGAGCCTTCTTTATATATCTGTAAATTTCGATCATTCTCTTGCGATTTAAGGAATTTTCAATGAAAGGAAAAAGGCTATGCCTGTCAGCTTGGCTAAAAAAATCCCTTTGTGGATTGCCCTTTCTCTAAAAAGAACTAAGCTATAAGTATGGTGAAAACGATGAAAGCAGATCCCAAGTATCATACTCGGCTGCAAACAACGATCGTAGACCCGCATCCACATAGTTATGCGAGATCGGAACCGCATAAGCCTGTAAAAACAAAGAAACAACCGGTCCAAAAAGAAGAGCAAATCGCCTCTTTTTGGCTGTTTTATCTGATTCTATTCATCGGATCGATTATACCGATCGTCGGAGTATTTCCGGCTTTCATTCTATTTTCGTTCACGAAGAATAAGTTTTTCAGGATGTTACCGTTGGTCGTAAGTCTTTGCACCAGCGGCTATGCGCTGTATCTACGAGCCCATTCGGGATCGGTATTCCAAGAATTAAAACATCTAGTTTACTGACCGAAAAAGGATTCGTTGGGAAAGAAGGTCTATCCGATAGGCTCTCGTTGGCGATCAGAAGATAAGCGCGGAACCTAGGATTCCGTATATTAAGCCGGGCCAGTTCGTCCGGCTTTTTTATCCCAATATTTTAAATAATTTTAATATTATAATCTGACCCTTCTTCCGAGGCGACCCCTTAAAACCTCATATTCTTATCATTAAACGAATGAGTAATATATTGATCCGAATTATTTTCCCGATTTTTAGAATATCGTTTGATCGTTTTCGCTATAGCGAAATTATTATCGAATATATCGAACGCGTTTCGAAAGAGGAAGATTGGCTAGACAGTTCGACGCAAACCGGGATCTACAGGAAAATTTTCAGACCGGAGATGGGTATGAGCGTTTCATCGACTCGATTTTCCGTAAGCAGAACGAGGATCCGCATCGTTACGGAGGACGTCAGGTTGCCGGAAACTTTATCCGGGAATTATTCGATATTTTATTCGCGGGTTTCTTTTCCGACCTGAGCTTTAGAGATAGAACCCAGGTGGAGGACGGTATCTCCCGCTTCCTTTTGGATGCAAAAAAGAAGTTGGAGCCGTATTTGCAGCAAACTTCCGATTCTTCTTCGAAAGATATAAACGATGTTTTGAGGAATTTTCAGGATGCGCTTCCTTCCCTTTATGAGCTGATTTGGGAGGACGCGATCGCCGCCTACGAAGGGGACCCTGCGGCGGAAAGCGTGAAGGAAGTCATACTCGCCTATTCCGGATTTTATGCGATAGCGGTGCATAGAGTCGCTCACGCATTACATAATCTGCAAGTCCCCATTTTTCCAAGAATGTTAAGCGAATACGCGCATGAAAAAACGGGAATCGATATCCACCCCGGTGCAAAAATAGGACGCTCCTTCTTTATGGACCATGGGACCGGAATCGTAATCGGAGGCACCTCGATCATTGCGGATAACGTCAAAATCTACCAGGGCGTAACCTTGGGAGCGCTTTCGGTGAGTAAGAGTCTTGCGAGCGTCAAAAGACATCCCACAATCGAGGAGAATGTAATCATCTATGCAGGAGCTACGATACTCGGCGGAGACACCGTAATCGGAAGGAATAGCATCATAGGAGGAAACGCCTGGTTGACCCAAAGCGTTCCTCCCTTCTCCATCGTTTATCAGAAAAACGAAGTGCGGGTCCGTAGCTCCAAGGAATTGGATAACGTAATCGACTTCTCTATCTGATAAATTTCGCACACTTCCCCCGCCTTCCCACTTAAAGAGGTCCGGAAGTTCTTTCTCCTCTCAGATCCAAAAGAGCGGAGACAAGAGCGTCCAAATCCTCGCAAGTATTATAAACCGCTAAAGAAGGTCTGACGGTACTTTCCAAACCGAATCTACGGAGTATGGGCTGGGCACAATGGTGACCGGATCGGACTGCGATTCCTTCCTGGGCCAGATATCTTCCCACATCCTCGGTCTTGAAGCCTTCCAGAACGAAGGAAAGAACTCCCGCTTTCTCCTTTGCGGTTCCGATCATTTTTAAGCCGGGGACTCTGGAAAGCTGTGCAGTTCCGTATTCCAACAGAGAATGCTCGTATTCCGCAATCCGATTCATGCCTATACGATTCAGATAATCTATGGCGGCGCCTAGTCCCACGGCGTCGGCGATATTACCGGTTCCCGCTTCGAATCGGAAAGGAGCCTGTTGGTATACTGTTTTTTCGAAGGTTACGTCTTGGATCATATTCCCGCCGCCTTGCCAAGGAGGCATGGAGTCTAAGACCTCTTTTTTTCCGTACAGTACTCCGATTCCCGTAGGAGCGAATACCTTATGTCCGGAGAAGACATAAAAATCGCAATCTATCGCCTGAACATCCACCTGCATATGTGAAACGGCTTGCGCTCCGTCTACGAGAACCTTTGCCCCGTATCTATGAGCGAGTTCCGTCATGCTCTGTACGGGGGTAACCGTTCCTAACGCATTCGAAACCTGCGTAAAGGAAACGATCTTGGTACGAGGGCTTAATAGTCTTTCGTATTCCGCAAGAATTAACTGGCCCGTTTCATCCACGGGAACCACTTTCAACTTTGCTCCTTTTTCCGCACAAAGCATCTGCCAAGGAACGATATTGGCGTGATGTTCCAACCAGGTGATCAGTATCTCGTCGTCTTTTCCTATATTCTTCCTGCCCCAAGTGTTCGCGATTAGATTGATCGCTTCCGTCGCACCCCGGGCGAATACGATCTCCTCCGAAGAAGAGGAATTTAGGAATTGTTTCACCTTCTCTCTGGCGGCTTCGTATGCGTCAGTCGCTCTTGCCGCAAGCGTATGTGCTCCCCTATGGATGTTCGAATTCTCGTGTTCATAGAAATAGGATAAGCGATCTATAACCGCTTTCGGCTTATGCGTGGTTGCGGCGTTATCCAGCCAAACAAGATCCCTTCCGTTCACCTTTTCTTTCAGGATAGGAAAATCCCTTCTTACAGAATCGATCTCTAAATTTCCTGAAGAAAGACTCACCGACGGAATGAGGCTGGGGGAAAAACTGAAAGGGTCGGAGATTTGGATTCCGGAACCCGTTTGCGGAAAGGATCTGCTTCCCTCTAAGAAACCGAAAGCGGTTGAGAAAGCGCTTTCGGGACGAGAAGAAGGATTGAGTCCTCCCGGATAACCGGGCAGCCCGGATCCCGAAAGGAACTCATCCGGAGATCTCAAATAGTCCGTACCAGAAATATTCCAAGGTCCGTCGATCCCGATCCCGGAAGAAGCTATCTCTGCCGGTGAAGAAGAGATAGGCTCGGGAGGCTTGGAAGGAACCTGGGACTGGGTAAGTAACAATTCTTCTACGCTAGAACCGGAAGGTAGAGGACCGAAAAATTCCCTGGCAAGATCCGCGATCCGTGCGGGATCGATCGGAGCCTGCGTTTCCTGAAAACCCGGAAACGTAAAATCTTCCGGGCCGTTAGGAAAGGAATCATTTATACTCATAGTAATTGCCTACATCCACATTTTCTAATGCTCCGATCGCGTCGTCAGTGAGTACCGCAGCCGAGCAATATAAAGAGATGAGATAAGAACCGATCGCGGAGCGATTGATTCCCATGAATCGAACGGAAAGTCCGGGGGTTTGCTCGCCAGGTAATCCGGGTTGGTATAATCCCACGACCCCTTGCTTTTTCTCTCCCACTCTTAATAAAAGAATATTCGTAGTTCCACCGGGAACCTTAGGAACGGATTCTCCTCCCACAAGCAACTTGTCCGTAGGAATGATCGGTAATCCTCTCCAGGTCAGGAATTGTGCTCCGAAAAGGGAAACGGTAGCCGGAGGAACTCCCCTTCTGGTGCATTCTCTTCCGAATGCGGCGATAGCGAGAGGATGCGCTAAGAAGAAGGACGGCTCCTTCCAAACTTTCGAGATCAATTCATCCAGATCGTCTGGAGTCGGAGGTCCTTTTCTCGTTTGGATTCTTTGGTTTTTAGGGACATTCTTCAATAAACCGTAATCGTCGTTATTGATGAGTTCGTTTTCCTGTCTTTCCTTCACGCTCTCGATGGTCAGTCGGAGTTGTTCTTTGATTTGATCGTGAGGGGTGCTGAATAAGTCGGAGACCCTTGTATGAACGTCCAAAACGGTAGATATTGCGCTTAACGTATACTCTCTTGGGTTTTCCTCGTAATCCACGAACGTCTCGGGTAGAGGTTGCTCGTCCTTTTGGCCGCAGAGTACGTCCACTTTGCTATTGTCCCTGACTCGATTCACTCTCAGGGTTCCCGATTCCAACGGTTTCCAATCGAGAAGGCGCACTAACCAACGGGGAGTGATCGCTCCGAATTGAGGTGCGGTTTTAGTGGTATTTGCGAGTTTCCGAGCGGACCTGTCGCTTAGAGCATGTTGGATGGGGCCGGTTTCAGCCATGTATATTTTCTCCTTAAGAATCCGCCTTTCGCTACGAACTCATCGATAGAAGGACAAGCTATCGTTCCTCATCATGCGCAATATACTGGAACATCCGGCAGTATATTAAGCAATTCTTCTATTTGACGGTTCCAAAAGCGAAGAACGTATGCAGATTCGAATTCGTATTAGATTTTATTTATAAAAAAGGAAACCCTTTTTTACTTCGTTCTTTCAAGGAAGTAAGGATACGTCCAATAAATGAAACGGTTTTCCAAAGGGTATAAATAGGCCCCCGGGACTCATATGCGGATTGCTCTCGGAACGGGGAATGGATGGGATTTAGGCCGTTTTTATTTGTCCGATAGACGGCTTTCTTATTTCTCCGTCCAATATATTGGGCATTTTTTTGAATTCGCTCCGCCTTTCCGAGAGCGATTTCCGCAGAAATATCGGAGAAAGAAACCCGATCCGGGTCCGTTTCGAATCCCAAAAATCTTGCCAAGCCGACGGAAAATGACAATCTAAAGTAAAATGTCCTCAATCGGCGGGCCTATGAAGCGAGTCATTGCATCCAGGGAAGGAGTCGGTATCACCGCCTCCGTAATCCAAAAACAGGAATTATATTTGTCTCAGGTCTTTAACGAACTTCCCACCATCGTATTCGTAAAAGAAGGCACAAAGACTCTAAGAAGGGGTTCTTCTGAATTAGAAATCCGAGAAGGAGAAGCTGTTGCGATCGCCGGCGGACAATCCTTCGATGTGATCAATCGTCCTAACGGGCAAGATTTCGAGGCGGCATGGATCGCCTTCCCTTCCGCTATAGTACAGAACTTTTCGTTTACGAGAACGGAGAACTCCGTCATCGAAACCGCGTTCCCCATCAGAGAACTCAAATCCGGATTCCAAGAAGCCTTTCAAACCGCGAGAGATACGATCACCACAAGTAAACAGATTCCCGATCATATCGCCATACATAGAGTAGGTGAAGTTCTTTTATGGCTGGGAGAATTCGGAAAAAGATTCCCGGTATCTTCCTCTCAGAAGTTGAGTCAAAGGATCCGTTCCCTCCTGAACGCAAATCCTTCTGAGGACTGGTCTGCGGGAGGTGTAGCGAATCGATTGGAAATCAGCGAGGCCACTCTCAGAAGAAAACTTTCCGGCGAGAACATTTCCTTCACGGAACTTCTTATCGACGTGAGAATGTCCTATGCTCTTTCCTTATTGCAGTCTACGGAACTCTCCATCGGGGAAATCGCAAAGGAAGTGGGTTACGAGTCCCCTTCCCGGTTCGCAATAAGATTCAGAGACCGTTTCGGTCATTCTCCCAATGTTTTACGGAAGGAAACGGTGCTATTTAAGCGAAACGGCACAGTCTTTGAGCGAGTCGGTATATAAGGGATCTTTTTTTCCAAATTAGAAATGCGGATCCAAGATTCTTTGTGTAAGCTATCCCGCATAAGAACTGGGAGGTTTTTATGCGATTTTCTTCTGCAAAAAGAGGCTTGGCGGCGCTCTTAAGTTTTCTATTCGTAAGTTCAGCGTACGCAGCCGATTTGAAAGTGACAAGTGACACGATCAAAGAGGGGGGCACCTTGACCAACACTCAGGTATTCGCCGGATTCGGTTGTAGCGGTGAGAATATTTCTCCCGATCTAAAATGGACGGGAGCTCCCAAGGATACTAAATTCTTCGCAGTCACCGTTTACGATCCGGATGCTCCTACCGGTAGCGGATGGTGGCATTGGACCGTATTCAATATCCCTGCGGATGTTACTAGTCTAGCTTCCAAATCAGGTAACGAAAAGGGACCGCTTCCTGCAGGTGCAGTCCAAGGTAGAACCGATTTCGGAAAACCCGGATTCGGCGGTGCCTGCCCTCCTAAAGGCGACAAGCCCCACCGATATATTTTCAAAGTATTCGCACTGAAGGATAAGGTTCCCTTAGACCAAGAGGCATCCGGAGCATTAGTAGGATTCTATCTGAATTCCTTAAAACTTGCGGAAGGCAAACTCACTGTAAAATACGGCAGATAATTCTTCCCCGCGGCAGGGAGTTCCTTCTTTGTCGCGGACCCTTCTTCTTTCGGTAGAAGGTACTACATTCTCGCTTTTTCGTTCCCCTCTAAAAATTCATTGACCCTTTTCCTCATTCGAGGAAGTTCTGTTATAGCATATATTAATTTAATATGATAGATATATTGACAAATATATTAGTCGATCCTTCTGATAAGGGAAATCTTCTCTGGGACGAGGCACAAGGACTAGCTTATAATCCAAGGCTTCGATTGAGATACCCTTTCCGGAACGGTTTTCCGAGACTCCATAAGAACGAGGCCTCTCCCGCAAAAAATGAAGAGGAGCACCTGGGCTTTCTTTATGGGACTGTCCCCTTGCAGGAAGGAGATCCTACAAAAACATCTCACGAAGACCCCGAGACTCGAATCGCCCGTTATGAAGGATTCGCGGAATACTACGATACCATTATGCAGGACGATTCCAATCGAGGAGAATTGGCTCGCTCCGCCTACGAATTACTCTCTTCTCTCGCAGGAAAAGGAGAAGGAATCGCTTTGGATATAGGATGCGGCACCGGTCTTTCGGCAAGATTCGCTAAGGACTTGGGTTACGACCCGATCGGTGTGGATCTTTCCGCAGATCAGCTCAGAGTGGCTTCTGCCCGATTGCCTGTGGTACTCGGAGACTCGGCCGAACTTCCGATCGCAAGCGATTCCGTCAAACTGGCCTATAGCACTTTTACCACCACGGATTGGGACGATTTGGCCCGTTCCGCCAGGGAAATCTACCGGGTTCTTTCTTCCGGAGGAAGGTATATAGACGTGGGCGTCCATCCTTGCTTCTACGGAGGTTTTTCGGAAGCGCTTCCGGAAGGAGGCATTTTGCAAAAAGTGGGTTATAATGGAACTCAGTATCTGGAACCGGAAACCTTAAAGGGTTCGGTCCGGAGTAAAGTCGGAGCCTGGCATAGACCTTTGGCCGAAGTACTGAATCTATTTTTAGAGGCGGGGTTCCGATTGGTAAGAATATCGGAAGGAGGACCGGAAAAACTTCCGAGCCTTCTCGCATTGAGTTTCATTAAAGATTAAGAATATTCTTTCATTATGATACAATAGGAGAAAAAGCATGTCAGCAACCGCAACTAAAGAGAAAGTCTGGCCTTCACCCGAGATCGTGGAGGATTTATCCGAAGTAAGAAACAAGGCCCCTCTTACCCACGTTTTAACGAATATAGTCGTCACGAATTGGACCGCTAACGTATTATTAGCGGCAGGAGCCTCCCCTGCCATGGTCATCGCGGAAGAAGAAGCGGGCGACTTCGCCGCAATCGCGTCCGGATTGCTGATCAATGTAGGAACCATTTCCAGCATAGATGCCAAGGCACAGAGAGTCGCAGCAAAAAGCGCCCAAAAAGCGGGAACACCTTGGGTTCTGGATCCGGTTGCCGCAGGCGCTCTTAAATTCCGAACCGATTTTGCGAAGGAACTTTTGGAATATAAACCCACAGTGATCCGAGGAAACGCGTCGGAAATTCTTGCATTAGCTGGAGCAGTAGGCGGAGGAAAGGGTGTGGATTCTACCGCCCAATCGGGAGAGGCTTTGGCTCCTGCCCTAGGGCTTGCGGAAAGAACGGGTGCAGTAGTCGCAATCAGCGGTGAGATAGATTATATCACAAACGGAAAAGAGACGATCGCAGTTCCCGGCGGACATGTGCTTATGACCAAGGTCACGGGAGTGGGTTGCTCTTTAGGAGCGTTGATCGCGGCTTTCTTAGGAGTACAAAAGGATCCGTTACGCGCAGCCGTTTCCGCTTCCGCGGTATTCGGGATCGCAGGTCTGCGAGCCGCGGAACAATCCCAAGGAACGGGAAGCTTCGCCGTGGCGTTCTTAGACCAAATATCGAATCTTTCCGCATGAGTATCACCGTAGCGGTTCCTACGGGGAATATAGCAAAGTATCTTCTTCCCAAACTTCTTTCCGCGGGAGAAAAAGTGACCGTACTCACGAGGAGCCCTCACAAATTGGATCCTTCTCTTAAGGATAAGATCCGAATCGAAGTGGGAGCATTAGAAGATCAGGACTTCGTCCAGAATGCCACCAAAGATACGGAAGCGTTATATTGGTTGAACCCGGGAAATAAATCCGCAACGGACGTCCATGCTTGGTATAAATTATACGGAAAGAGCGTGGCGGGTGCCGTGCAAAAGAATCGGATTCCTTTCGTGGTGAATATTTCTACCATCATTCCGGAAGTCGTGGAGGCGGGAGTCGCAGACGGAATCGTCCATGTAGAGGAATATCTGAACGAAACGGACGCCAATGTGGTTCACCTACGTCCCGGATTCTTTCTGGAAAATCTCTTGGCTCAATTGGAAGATCTACGGTCTCGTAGCACAATCACCTTCCCTATACCGCCCGACCGTCCCGTGGCGTTTATCGCCACCAAGGATATCGCGGAAGTCGCTGCAGAATACCTTCTTCTCAAAAATTGGAAAGGCAAACGGATTCACGTTCTCCATGGAGGAGAAGATCTAACGTTCTCGGAAGCCTTAAAACGTTTGAGCGAATCTGTGGGTCGCGTATTAAAATACGATTATATAACTCTGGAGGATTTCCAAAACGGACTGGTCTCCCGAGGAGTGAGCGAGGCCGCCGCGGAAGGTTATACGGATATCTATAGATCCATGCATCTTCCCAGAGAAGTGGAAGGAGAAAGAAAGCCGGAAACTACGACAAGCACGACCGTATCCGCCTGGGGAAAAGAAGTCCTTCTTCCGAAATTGGAAGCTGTATGATCGTCGATTCGGACTGGCTACTTTCCCATTTAGACGATCCTAAAGTTCGGATCGTGGATATCCGAGGAAGAGTGGAAGCCACGGAACCCAGATACCATGCCGAACCGGAACTATACGCCTTAGAGCATATCCCGGGGGCGGTTTTCGTGGATTGGACTAAGGATATCGTGGATCTGGAGGATCCGGTCCCGGTCAATATCGCAGGTATCCGAAAATTCTCCGATCTAATGGAAACATTAGGAATCGATAATGATACATTTGTGGTAGCCTACGACGATCATAATACCATGTTCGCGGGAAGACTCGTTTGGGCTCTTAGATATTACGGCCATAGCAAAGCCGCAATCTTGGATGGAGGTTTCCAAAATTGGAAAAGAGAAGGAAAGCCGGTAAGCTCGGAAATCCCTCGCTTTGCAAAGACCGCATTCCAAGCGGAACCCCACCCCGAACTGAAACGCTCCGCGGACGATGTGCAATTTCGTTCCACCGATACCTTGCTCATCGATGCGAGAAGGCCAGAAGTATTCGCGAAAGGCCATATCCCAGGAGCGATCAATCTTCCCCACCCTACGTTAACCGATTCGAAAACGGGAAAATATCTTCCCTTGAAAGAGCTAAAAGAGTCCTTTCGATCGGCGGGTCTGGATCCGGACAGACTTCCGGAAAAAATCATCAGCTATTGCAACGGTGGAGCCTCGGCTACGGTAGTTCTCACTGCGTTATCCCTTTTGGGAAGAGAAGACGTTCCCTTATACGACGGCTCTTGGAATGAATGGGGAAGGGATCCGAAAAGACCTAAAGAAGGATCGGATTCATAGAATGGAGAAATATGTTTTTAAGAATATAAGGAAAACGTTCAGGCGGAAGAAAATCCGCCTTTTCGTTTTTCGAATGATCAAGATTCGTTCAAGAGTAGAAAAGCGGTTTCCTGGTTGCAATCGTAAGCTTCGATATCCAGAATGAAATCATCTCCCGAACTTAAGTTAGTCAGGATTTCAGTCCCGTTACTTCTCAAATCGCCATCCACAACCTGGTTGATCTTCATGTATTCCACGTTTCCGAATCCGAACGTATAACCGTGATCGGTAAGAATGATCATTTTGCTGTCTCTCTCGTTAATCCCAGCGATTCTGCCTTGCATCGATTTTCCTCCCTAGCTTAAAACCGAACAAAAGTAATTGGAAAAATAGACGAAAAAACCCACACATAATCCCGGAATTTTTAAGGAAAAAACCGTTACGGAAAAAAATTTCCACGTTGTGCGACGCCAAAACGACCTCCGACACACATCACTTAGGGAGGGGATACCGTATTCGATTCGTAATAAAGTCCTATTTGCGAATCAAGGAAGCAGCCCTATATCGCTGGCTTTTCTGACCAATTCGGCTCGATTATGAACATTCAATTTTTTGTATATATTCTTAACGTGATGTTGCACCGTATACTTACTTACGCCTAAAAACTCCGCGACTCTTCCGATGGTTTTTCCTTTTACCATCTCGTCCAGAATCTGCCTTTCCTTAGGAGTGAGCTTAGCGACACTTGAACTATCCTTCTGTTTAAAAGTGTTGAGTACACGAAAAGCGATCGTAGGGGTAATGATCGCTCCTCCTTTTAAAACGGTGTCTATCACTTCTCCTATATCTTTCAATTCGGATTTCAGAATATACCCTATCGCTCCGTTACGAAGAGATTCGTAGATCAATTCGTCCGAATTCATATTGGTGAGCATAATCTTATTGATTTCGGGGTCCCTTCCGGATATTCTTCCGGCCAATTCCACTCCGTTCATTCCCGTCAGAACGATATCCAAAAATAGGATATCCAAGTCCCGTCCTCCCTCGTCTTTCCAATAGGATTCCGCGGAATCCCAGGAGAGGATTCCACCGACTTCCGGAAGCGTCTCCAGGGTCTTAATGATTTGTATCCGAAAATTCTCGTCGTTCTCGACGATTCCGATTCTGGTTTTCTTAGTTTCCGCCGTATTTGCTTCCAAGCTCATCCTTACACCACTTTGAATTTTTCTAACGGGATTCTTATCAGGATCCTGTATTCGTCGCCTACGAGCCCCATTTCCATTTTACCTTCCAATCCGGAAATTCTATGGATTAGGTTCTCGGTTCCCCTACCGGTTCTATGTTTTTTGAGATGATAAACGGATTTGGCCCGCATATCGGTAACGATTTCCCGGTCTTCCAACTTAAAATCCCATTTCGTTACTTCTTTTCCGTATTTAAGATCATTGTTCGTGATCTCGTTCACGATACTATAAAGTTCCACGACGCTGTTTTCGTTTCTCTCTCCCTCGAAGAAAATACGAAGATCCTCTTCGCAATGAAACTCCAGGTCCCTTTCAGCGTGGGAATACCTACGCAAGAGGACCAAATTGATCCCAGTGATGAAATTCTCCGATA
The DNA here is from genome assembly GCF_000306115.2 of Leptospira wolffii serovar Khorat str. Khorat-H2. Lineage (NCBI taxonomy): Bacteria > Pseudomonadati > Spirochaetota > Leptospiria > Leptospirales > Leptospiraceae > Leptospira > Leptospira wolffii. Next base: position 504,895 of record NZ_AKWX02000007.1, on the reverse strand, counting down.
AAAGTCCTAAGTCCTCTATCTTAAGCATTTGTTCCCTTAGAATTTCTATGGATTGGTTCACCGTCTCGTGAATTTTTTGAGGAATGTCCTTTTCGGATCGTATAGAATGCATCAATTCTTCCGAAAGGAATTTTAAGTCCGTAAGCTTTCCGCCCAAATGATCGTGTAAATCTATATTGATACGCTGCCTAACGTTATTTACGGCGATTCTTTTCTCGCTTTCCAGCTCCAGCTTGCTTTTATGACCTCTGGAAAGGTCCAAAAGATTATTCACTCGCATCATCAGCTCGTCGTATTCGAACGGCTTGAGTAGATAATCGTTGGCCCCGTTATTCAACGCCGCCATGAGGTCCTTGTCTTGGTTACGGGCAGTAAGCATCAGAATCGGTAACTCCAAGGTGGTAAAGGTCTTTCGGATCTCTCTTGCCACTTCCAAACCGGACATCTTAGGCATCATCACGTCCAAAATGACCGCATCGAATTCGGAGTCTTTTTTTAGAATACCCAAGGCCTCGACGCCGCTCTTCGTGGTAAGACAGGTCATATTCTTTAAGGAAAGATAATTTTCTATCACTTGCAAATTGACCGGTTCGTCGTCCACGACTAGAATTCTCGCATTCTTGTCGGAAACAAAATCCACTTTTTCGTTCAAAAGCGGATGGACCTGCTTCCCCTTGTTGGAGGTCCCCATATTCTCCCAATCCTGCGAGGACTTGGGAATTTTACCCGGAACCAAAGGGATCGTAAAATAAAAGCGGGAACCCTTTCCGAGTTCGGATTCCACGCCGATCTCTCCTCCATGTAAGGAAACCAAGGCTCGACTGATTGCAAGTCCCAGACCTGCACCTCCCGCATTCTTAGCGTCTCCGCGATCCGCCTGTTCGAAAAATTCGAAGACTTTCTGTTGTTCGCTTGGCGCTATCCCTATACCGGTATCCGTTACGCTCATTTCGGCAAATCCCAGAGACTTAATCTTTGCGGTTACGGATATTTCCCCTCTTTCGGTAAACTTTATCGCGTTTCCGACCAAATTCTGTAGGATCTGTTGCAGTCTATTCTCGTCGGCGAGTACGTCCGGAAATTCGGAGAAGATTCCGTTGGTCAATCTCAGACGGCTCTCGTCTACGGAGTTCTTATTCAACTCTATCGTAAAATTCACCGCTTGGTATAGATCCACCGAGCGCAAATTCAAATTTAAATCCTTATGCTTGAGCTTGGAAAAATCCAGAATATCATTTACGAGACTTGAAAGTCTTTGTCCGCTCTTTACGATCATTTCGAGTTGTTTCGCCACGAAAGGAGAAGGAACCCCGCCCACTCCCCGATTTAACGAATCCGCAATCCCTATGATTCCTTGCAGAGGAGTCCTAAGTTCATGGGAAGTACTCGCCAAGAATTCATCCTTTAATCTGTCCAAGGAAATCAATCTCTGATTGGATTCCTGCAATTCTCTTCCCAATTTTTCAGAAAGATCATAAGCGCTCGAAAATCTTTGGGAAACCATAAACGCCTGAGTGATAAAGAAGAAGGCGACCCCGTACGAAGCGAAATATGTGGAATTGATGACCATATTTCCGTAAAGTAGGTCGTTGATGACTACTCCGAATAAGCACAGGGAAAGCATCAACCCCACCCAGGATCCTAATCTTCTGACCTTAATCGCTCTAATAAGAACGTAGATGGAATAGAAACCTTCCAAGCCGACAAGAAGGCCGAAGTATGGAAGTGTTCGGGAAAACTCAACCAGAGGTGTGAGGACGACGAACACGGAAAGGGAAAAAAATGCTAAAACCAAGAAAGAGAGCATATTCTTCCCGAATTCGCTCGGATACATCGCCTTTAGAAAAAGAGCAAATACGAGAGCGCTCAGATAAGTGCTGATTATCTCCAATCGATAGGCCCATTGGAATCCGAAATCGGGAAAGACGGTAAAGAAAAATCGCTCCCCCGTCATCATCATTCTAACCGTAATAAAAACGCTCAAAAGTCCGAAAAACAAATTGGCCTGTTCTCTCCTCAAGAAAGCGAAAAGACTCAGGTGATAGATCCCCATGATGAATAAACCGCCGCCCATGAAAAGATCCAGGGAGATATTCTTTTGACGGATTGCTACGAGTTCCTTATGTTTTCCCAGATAAATTTTAGCCCAAGGTCCACCTTTGGAATGGGAGAAGTTGGAGACTTCGATCGCAATTTCATTCGTTTTTTGTAATGTAAACGGAATGCTCACATCGGGGCGATAGGATGGAAAGCTCGTTTCGGCTGTTCTGCCCACGATTCCGTTAGAAATCACCTTGGTACCGTTGACGTACAAAACGTAGGAAGTCGAAGCCTCCAGCATTTTCAATCCCATCTCCGACTCGGGACGATCCAGATCCAAAGTCATCCTGTAAGTCGCGTAACCGAAGCCCGGATATTTTTCTCCGGAGTAATAATTGCTCCATGCGTCCGGCAGGGCCTCGAATCCGGTAGGGGAAACGATTTTTCTCCCCTTCGCGTCCGCAAGATCCGAATACAATTTTTCCCAGAAAAATTCCCAATTCCCGTCCAGACTCAAAGCTCCCAAGCTTGAAAAGTCCCAGTTCCTTAATTCCAGAACTCCGTTCTGTACCGACGGAGGTTTGTTTACGGAGAAAGTCCCGGAGCAACCGACGACGAACAGAATCGAAAAAGCGATCCCTATTCCAAAGTTCCGGGGAAAATCCGACATACCCCTTTTCTAAATTACATTCAAAAATAATAAACCTTTTTACGCGAAATTTCGTAAGAAAGTCCGGAGTATCTTGGAGACCGACCGAAAACCGAAAAACCACTCGTTCGAGGGAGGAAGCTCTCTTTCCTTCTTGCCATGACTCGCCATACGTCGGAAGAATATCAATCGGATCGGTCAAGCTTCGCCCTTGACCGTAGACAATGCGAGTGTCGGATCCGAATTAAAAACTCAAAAAGGAGAGATCCTACGATGGGACTCCATTTTATTTCCGCCGAAGAGGCCTTAAAAGACGTAAAAAACGGACAAAGAATTTTTATACATAGCGTTTATGCCGCGCCTCCACTCTTAGTCCGAGCTTTAGGCAGTCGAGCTTCCGAGCTGAAAGATATAGAAATAGTACATATTCATACCGAAGGAGAAGTCCCTTACGCTTCGGAAGGAATGGAAAAATCTTTTAGAACCAACGCTCTTTTCGTGGGAGCGAATATGAGAAAGGCAGTGGAAGAAGGAAGAGCGGATTACCTTCCCATCTTTCTTTCCGAATGTCCTTCTCTGTTCAGAAAAGGAATTCTTCCGATAGATGTCGCACTCATTTCAGTATCTCCTCCCGATTCCCACGGATTTTGTTCCTTGGGAGTTTCCGTGGAAATAAGCAAGGCGGCCGTGGATTCCGCTAAAATGGTAATCGCACAAGTGAATCGTTTTATGCCGAGAACCCACGGAGACGGAATGATCCATATGAGTAAAATCGCTCATTTTGTGGAAGGCCATATTCCCCTCTTAGAGACTCCTTCCTTCGACATAGATCCTATCGAACAAAGGATAGGAGAGCATATCGCGAGCCTCGTGGAGGACGGAGCCACTTTACAAATGGGAATCGGAGCCATTCCGAATGCGGTCCTTTCCTGTCTCGGAAACCATAAGAACCTGGGAATTCATACCGAAATGTTTTCGGACGGCGTTATCCCCCTCGCGGAAAAAGGAATCGTAAACGGTTCCTTAAAGCATAGCCATCCGGGCAAAATCGTGACAGGTTTTGTAATGGGAACCAGAAAACTTTACGATTTCGTTAACGATAATCCGGAGACGATTTTTCTTGACATAGGCTATATTAACGATACTGATAATATCCGCAAAAACCCGAAAGTGACCGCGATCAATTCCGCAATCGAAGTGGATCTTACCGGTCAGATTTGTGCGGATTCCATCGGAACTAGGCAATATTCCGGCGTAGGGGGACAAATGGATTTCATTCGAGGCGCTTCTCTTTCCGAAGGAGGAAAGCCTATCATCGCACTCCCGTCCACAACCTCCAAAGGCGAGTCCAGAATCGTCCCCGTCTTAAAACCAGGAGCCAGCGTGACCACGACCCGTGCGCATGTGCACTATGTGGTTACGGAATACGGAGCCGTGAACCTCTACGGAAAAAATCTAAGACAGAGAGCTAAGGCCCTGATAGAACTCGCTCACCCTTCGCATCGAGACTCACTCTCAAAAAGCGCTGCCGAAAGATTTAAGGAATTCGGAATATGAAACCCCCAAAATTTCGAATAGCATTATTAATTTTTAATATTGTTGACAAACCTTCCAATCCCTTAGAAGCTATTGATATATATCAAACGGGTCCGAGTCGGATTGATGGTCGGATTAGTTGCCTTCCCGCGTTCTAATAAGAAGAATGGAAAATATTCCTCACGGAAAAACCGGAGAAATCTAGAATGAGCCAATCAGAACAAAAGTACAACGACGGAATCGTGAAAGCGTTTCTGCTCTCCGCCTTAGTGTGGGGCGTCGCCTCGATGCTTGTCGGTGTCTGGATCGCCTTCCAGATGGTGTATCCCGAGTTAAACTTCGGGCCTTATTTCACCTTTGGTAGACTACGTCCTCTCCACACCAACGCAGCCATATTCGGATTTGCGTTAAGCATCATTTTCGCGACGGCTTACCATACCGTTCAAAGGTTATGTAGAGTTAGAATCTGGAGCGATAAGCTTGCGAAACTCCATTTCGTTCTTTATAATCTTACGATCGCACTCGCCGCGATCACTCTTCCCTTGGGACTCAGCCAATCCAAAGAATATGCGGAATTGGAATGGCCCTTGGACTTGTTGATCGTAATCTGGTTCGTGATCTTCATCATCAACTATTTTGGAACGATCTTCACCAGACAGGAAAAGCAATTATATTCCGCTATCTGGTTTTACATCGCTTCTTGGGTGACGATCCCGATACTATTCATCGTAAATAACCTTTCCATTCCCGTAAGTTGGCTCAAATCCTACTCGGTGTATTCCGGAGTTTACGATGCGAATATCCAATGGTGGTACGGACACAATGCGGTGGCATTCGTTCTTACGACACCTTTCTTGGGTTTGATGTATTACTATCTCCCTAAGCACGTCAAGCAGCCGATCTATAGCCATAGATTATCCATCATCCATTTTTGGAGCTTGATCTTCCTTTATATTTGGGCAGGTCCTCACCACCTTCTATACTCACCTCTTCCTGACTGGTTGCAAACCACCGGGATGGTATTCAGTATCATGCTTTGGATGCCTTCTTGGGGAGGAATGCTGAACGGATTCTTGACGCTTACACAAGCTAAGGAAAAGATCAAGACCGACGCCACACTGAAGATGTTACTCGTAGGGATTACTTTCTACGGTATGTCCACCTTCGAAGGTCCTTTGCTTTCCATTCGCTCAGTGAGCGGACTCGGCCATAACACCGACTGGATCATCGGACACGTTCACGGTGGAACCTTAGGCTGGGTGGGAATGATGTCCTTCGCGGTTCTATATTATCTCGTTCCAAGAATCTGGAATACCAACCTTTATTCCGAAAGACTCGCTAACTTCCATTTCTGGATCGCGACTCTGGGAATTCTACTCTATATCGTTTCTATGTGGGTTTCCGGAATCACCGAGGGATCTATGTGGAGAGCGATAGACGAAACGGGTGCTCTAAAATTCCCTAACTGGGTTCAGATCACCGAAACCTTGAAGCCTTACAGATTGTTCCGCGGTATCGGTGGAAGTCTCTATCTACTCGGATTACTCGTGATGATCTACAATCTCGTCAAGACCATGCTGACCGCGGGATCCGGTTTCAAAGAAATCGACCTAAGAGTAGGCCTGAAGGAGGCAAACTGAATATGAATTGGTTCGACAAATTATTAGATTGGTTTTCCGGTTTCACGGACCAATGGGAAAAGAACGGAATCAAATTCACCCTCTATACGATGGTCGCGATTTTGATCGGGGGAATCTTCGAATTGGTTCCTCCCTTCTTCCTTTCCAAAACGGCGGAGCCGATTAGCGGGATCAAACCTTATAACGCTTTAGAACTGGCGGGAAGAGACGTTTATCAGAAGGAAGGCTGTAATAACTGCCATACCCAAATGATTCGTCCTTTCAAATGGGAAGTGGATCGTTTTGATCCGCAACAAGCCTACGGTAAAGACGGTTATTCCAAGGCGGGCGAGTTCGTTTACGATCACCCCTTCCTTTGGGGTTCCAAAAGAACCGGTCCGGACCTGGCTCACGAATCCCAGATCCAGCCTTCTGCGGAATGGCATAAGACTCACTTGATGAACCCTCGGGACACCGCTAAGGGTTCCGTGATGCCTTCTTATCCTTGGCTATTCGAAGAATCAGCCAAGTTGGACCCCGCTAAAGTTGCGGACCATATGAGAGGCTTGCGCAAGGTAGGAGTTCCTTATACCGACGCGGATATAGAAGCGGCCGCAAGCCTAGTCTCCGGAAAAACGGAGGGGGACGCTCTCATCGCCTATCTACTTAAGTTAGGAAAAGACGGGGCGGAGCTCTCTAAGAGCCTTCAATGAGGTAAGGACCCATGGACTTGGACGCTTTACAAATTTATAAATCCTTACGGCTTCCCGTAATGGTAATCGCGATATCGATAATCATCCTCTACGTATATCGCCGTTCGAGAAAAGACAGGATGGAAAGCCCAAAATTTAGGATGTTAGAGGAGGATTGATTCAATGAGCGACCCGAACAAAGAATTCGACGGAATACGGCAGGCGGACAACCCTCTTCCAGAATGGTGGAAATGGGTTTTCTTAGGCTGTATCGTGGTAGCGGTAGTCTATTCCATATATTTCCACGGATATTCCAACTGGGGAACCACGGAATACTACGCGGCTCAAGCCGAGGAATACAAGGAATTGTTTCCTAATAAGAACCGAGTAGTGGAAACGGCACAGGACGGATCCAACCCGATGCGCGGAAATGCGGAAGCTATCGCCGCGGGTCAGACGACCTTCCAGACCTATTGCGTGGCCTGTCATGGACCCACGGGAGAAGGTTTAGTCGGACCGAACCTGATGGATAAGGAATGGCTCCACGGAAATACGGACAAAGAACTTTATGAAACCGTTATGAAGGGAGTTCCCGTAGAAAAAACCAAACTGGGAAAAGGGCCTATGCCTCCCCACGAAATGAGTTTAGGATCCGAGAAAGTCTATCAGGTCTTAGCCTGGTTGGCGTCTAGGAATCCGGAGCTAAAAGCTAATAAATGAAAATGAGAGGTCGTTCGCTATAAAACGGAGGTAAAGATGATCGTATCCAGACCCATTTCGGGAAAAATCAGGACGGCGAGGTATTATGTGCAGTCCTTTCTGGTCTCGCTGTTCTTCGTCACACCTTGGTTCCGTTGGGGCGGACTCCCGCTCATACGCTTGGATATCCCGGAGAGAAAGTTCTTTCTCTTCGGGAATATCTTCACCCCTCAAGAAGGATATTTCCTACATCTATTCCTGATCGGAATGGGCCTCACCCTATTCTTCTTTACAACGCTTATCGGACGAGTCTGGTGCGGTTGGGCCTGCCCCCAAACCATCTACACGGATATCTTCGATTGGATAGGAAGAAGGATCCAAGGTTCCAAGTATGGCAAGAAGGACGCCCCCACCGTTCCCAAAATCATAACTCATATCGTATGGATCCTAACGAGCGGACTTGCATCCGCAGCCTGGATCGCCTATTTTGCGGATCCATACCTAATGGTGGAAGCGATCCGCAGTTTCCCGGTAACGGGAACGATTCCGCTTTGGACCGGATTCTTGGGCTTCTTCACATTCGCGATGTATGCAGACATAGCGTTCATACGGGAGCAATTCTGCAAATATGCTTGTCCTTATGCGAGATTCCAAACGGTGATGATGGACAGTCACTCCGTCAATATCACTTACGACTTCAATCGCGGGGAACCTAGAAGACAAGGTAAGGTAAAAATCGGAGATTGCACCGCTTGTAATCTTTGCTTAGTAGTCTGCCCCACAGGCATCGATATACGGGAGGGCACGAACGTGGGCTGTATCGCCTGCGGAAAATGTTCCGACGCCTGCACCCAAACCATGGCGAAGGAAGGAAAGAAGACTCTGATCGGTTATTGGTCGGAAAATCAGATCGTGCAAAAAGGAAGTCCGATCCGATGGATCCGGACCCGCACTATCGTTTACGCCACCGGACTCATTCTGGTTCTCTCCGTCTTAAGTCTACTTCTATGGCAGAGAGTTCCTTTGTATCTTTCCGTCTTACCGGATCGCAATATACAACCCTTATCCTTAGGCCAAGGGAACGTCCGCAATTTCTACGAAGTGCAGATGCAGAACCTTACCCAAGAGGACAAGGTTCTAAAATTCGAAATCGATAGCACCGATCTAAAAGGCGTTAAAAAGATTCTTGTGGGCGGAACCGAAGAAGGTACAGTAGAGTTGCCGGCTAATTCGGATAGAAGATACCGTTTATTCATCGATCTGGAACCCACTCCGGAAGATCTGAATAAGAAGAGCCACGAAATCACTTTAAAAGTTCATGATTTGAAAAATCCCGGATTCCAGAAATCCAATGTCGTCCCCTTCCTACTTCCCTTGGGGCTGGCAAAAAACGAGAAAGCATCGGATTGGAGGATTACAAATGCACAAAAGCCTTAAAAGAGCGTTCTTTGTGGTCGGCGCGAGTTTTCTAGGAATGTTCGTAGCCACATTCTTCACGGTGAAAATCGCGCTGGCAGGACACACCCCCCCGGTCGATGCCAATTATTACGAAAAAGGTCTGAAATACGACCAGACGGTTTTTGCCCAAAGGGAGATGTCCGCAAACGGATACGATCTGGAAGCGGATTGGTTCCAAAAACAAAGCGGTTTGCATCCGGGAAAACAAAAACTCCAAGTAAAATTCGTAAAGAATAGCAAATCCGTTTCCGGAGCAAAACTGGAAATCAGATTGGAAAGAAGTGCGACGGACGCCTTCAATAAAAAGATCGAACTTAAGGAAACATCCTCCGGAATCTACGAAGGAGAAACCGAAGTTCCCTTTTCCGGTTCTTGGAGAGCCGTGATCAGCGCGAAACTCGGCGACCAGATCATGGAAAAAACGAGGCAGATCGAAGTATTAAAATGAGAGAAACCGCAACCGAGGCACTCTGCTTCCACTGCAATTCGAAGATAGAATCCGAACCCGTATTCGGAGTTTATAATGGAATAAAAAGGGAATACTGCTGCAACGGTTGCGCCACTCTTTCCGGGATCCTTCTGGAAAACGGGTTAGACCGTTTCTATGAAATCCGAGGCAGCCAATTATTGGAGCCGGCCTCGGAAAAATCGGAGGCCGGTTCCGATTCCCTTTTGGACAACCAGTCCGTTTATTCCGAATATTTGGAAAACGTATCTCCCGAAAATTCCTCCGTTTTCATTACTATAGGAGGAATCCATTGCTCTGCATGCGTATGGTTAGTGGAAACCGCAATGTCCAGAACAGAAGGAGTGGACGAGGCAAGGATCAATTTCGGAACGGGAAGGTTAAAGCTCGTTTTCGACCCCAAGAAGGCGACTCTAGCCAAAATCTTCGGATCCATTAGAAAATTGGGATATAAGCCGTCTCTTTATTCCCCGTTAAAAGCAGAATCCAAGGTCGCCAAGCCTTTCCAAGATTTGGCATATAGAATGACCGCGGCGGGATTCTGCTGGGGAAACATCATGCTATTCTCTGCAAGTCTATACGCGGGTTACTTCGAAGGGATGGAACTGAATATTAAGAATCTATTCCATTATATTTCCTGGATCCTTGCAACACCGGTTTACTTTTATTCCGGATATCCTTTCTGGAAGGGAGCTTACGAATCCTGGAAACGCAGAATCCTCTCCATGGATACCCTACTCTTCGCGGGTGTAAGCATGGCCTATTTCTATAGCGTCTATGTGACCCTCACCGAAAAAGGAGAGGTCTATTTCGACTCCGTCTGCACCATCTATTTCTTCATTCTTCTGGGAAAATACCTGGAGGCGATGATTCGCTATAAGGCCGGAGCTAAGATTGGAGAATTACTGTCGCTTCTACCCGAAGAATACGAGGTGGAGAGAGACGGAAATTGGAGCCAGATTCCCACTTCTTCGGTGATCAAAGGAGATTCGATCCGTTTAAGGCACGGAAGTCGTAGTCCCGTTGACGGAATTCTGACGTCGACGACCGAAGCGTTCTTCGATGAATCCGTTATAACGGGAGAAAGTAATCCGGTCCTGAAATCCAAAGGAGAATCCGTAAAAGCGGGCTCCATCTGTCTTTCCAGCAATATTCTGATCCTCGCATCCGGAACGGCAAAAGAAAGCTCCCTAGCTCAGATCGGAAGATTATTAGAGGATTCTATTTTAACAAAACCGAAAATTCAAAGAATCACGGATAAGCTTTCCTCCATATTCATAAAAGTGGTTTTGGCCGTCGCCGTCGGCACATTCTCCTATTGGTGGTATTTCGGCTCTTTGGAAGAAGCGATCCTGAATACGATCAGCGTTCTAATCGTAGCCTGCCCTTGCGCCCTGGGCTTAAGCGTTCCCGCGGCATTAGTGGTAGGTCATTGGATGCAATCCAAGGCGGGAGTTCTCATCAAGAATCCGGAGACGGCTGAAATTCTTGCCAAGGCGGATCGCATTTTCTTCGATAAAACGGGCACACTCACTACCGGAAAATTAGAGTTCAAATCCGAAAGATATTTCACGGAAGAATGGGACCGCAAACACCTGAAGAATATGGCCTCGGATCTGGAGACACATTCCACGCATCCAGTAGCACGTTCTCTTGTGCAAGCGCTCTCTTCCGATAATGAAAAGAAGGAATTCCATTGGAGCTCCGTAAGAGAATTCGTCGGCCAGGGAATCGAGGCGAAAAACGGAAAGAAACATCTGTATAGAATCGGCAGCAGAAAATTCGCCGTTCCTTCAGAGCACAAAAACGACGGCTGGGTCTATCTAAGTTCCGACGGTCGTCCTTTGGCCGCCTGGGAATTCGGAGACAAGGCGAGACCCGAGGCAAAGGAAAGTATAGCCAAGATCAAGACATTGATTCCAAAGTTGGAAATCCTCTCCGGAGATTCCTACGAAAAAGTGGATCGATTGTCCAAAGAACTCGGGATCAACGAATTCTCCTCCGATCTTTCTCCCGTCGAGAAAAGGGAACGGATACGTAAGGCCCAGGAATCCGGAGAAGTTGTGGTGATGGTGGGAGACGGGATCAACGACTCCGCCTGTATCGCACAAGCGGACCTTGGAGTTTCCATGGGTATGGGCTCCGATCTTTCCTTAGACAAATCGGATGTGGTACTCGTGCAGAACCGGTTGGATTCCCTGCCTAAATCCATCAAGATCTCGCGAAAAACAAGAAGTATCATTCTTCAAAACGTATGCCTATCATTAGTTTATAATACGATCATGATTCCTCTCGCCGCTTTCGGATTCATGCTACCGGTGATTTGTGCCGGTTTCATGACGTTGAGTTCCATTACAGTTGTCCTAAATTCAGTTTCCATGACGAGGAGGTTATCCGAATGAACGCATTGTATCTGATGGTGCCGGTGGCGCTGGTGATCGCCTTCGGAGCTTTTTATACCTTCTACCTAAGTTTCAAAGCCGGTCAGTACGAGGATATAGAAGGCCCGAAATACAGAATGCTCTTCGACGAGGAAAGCCCGGAATCCAAGAAGGAGAGAGGATAAGATGGAAATGCTTTCTGCCCTGGTTGTATCCGCGTTTTTAAGCGGACTCGCAGGATCCATCCATTGCGCCGGGATGTGCGGCCCTCTGGCGGGAACTCTTTCCTTCTTCGTGTCCTCAGATAAAAAATCCTCCAATGTGTTTCTACAACTCGCCTACAATTTAGGAAGATTCTTTTCCTATTCGCTTATCGGGCTTTTACTGGGTTTTGCAGGAGAAGGTACGAACGCTACCCTAGCTAAACTACTTCCTTTGCAGGAAGCGGCGGCTTGGATCGGCGTATTCGCTCTAGGAATTTTGGGAATTTTCCTATTATTCGGAAAAGTTCCCACAAGCAACCAGAGATTATCCAAACTAATCTCTAAATTCGCGAAACCTATATTAGGAGAATTGCAAGGATCCTCCCTAAGCCTTGGAAAGATCGGCAAATTAGGATTTTATTTCGGCCTGCTAACCGGACTACTCCCCTGTGGAATCCTCTACCCCGCATTCGTGACCGCATTTGCAAGCGGCTCTCCTATACACGGAGCGATCATAATGAGCGCGTTCTTCCTGGGGACTTTTCCTTTGCTTTATCTTTTTGGAATCGGTTTCAAGTCCATGGTCTCCAAATTAAGAGGAAACGCCACAAGATATGCAGGGGGATTCATCGTAGTAGTGTCCATTCTACTCATACTTTTCCGTTTCCAACACCAGCACGGAAATCATGAAGAACATTCCGAACCGACTCATAATCATTCTCACCATCATTAAAATTTGATATATATCATAGAGCCCGCGACGCCGCTTTCCTAAGAAATTGCATTACAATCACGTCGTATAAGATACGATGTACTTGTAGCAGATCTTAGGAGGCTTCTATGAAAATGAACGAAGGTAATCTGGACAGAACGATCCGAACTATTGTAGGTATCGGTTTGATAGCGTTCGGAGTTTCTCTACAGGGTCCGATCGGTACCGGCTTGGTAGTATTCGGTCTTGTTCCTCTGCTCACCGGACTTTTGGGATATTGCCCATTGTATTCATTATTCGGTTGGAACAGCTGTCCTGTAAAAAAGTAATCCCTTCCATCCCGGGACAGTTCTCTTTCCGGTAAATGCTAACTCAAAGTCTTGGCTCCCTCAGGGGAGCTTTTTTTTACCTAATAAAAGCTGTAGCGTTTTGAAAGAATTGTTTACGCGAAAAGCGAAAGCTTCGCTTTATTCCGCGAAATCGTGGGATCTATTTTCGGGATGAGAAAACCAGTTTAAGATAGCGTCGGAAACCAAAGACCATTTCTGCCTTTCCTCGAAATGACTAGGAGATCCTTGGATGAGATGAAACCTTTTTATCGGGGCGTCTATTTTAGATAAATTGATTTTATTGGATTCCAATCCCTTAAAGTCCAAAGCTCCTATGATATTTAGGATGGGAACTTGGCTGAATACCAAATTCAAGGGAGGCAACCCGTTGCCGATCAAGACTAGACTTTCTATCTCGTCCTTGAGCGAAGAACTGGCGCGGAACATACTTCCCCCTACCGAGGAAAGACTGACGTAAGCTAATTTCAAATCTTTAACGTTAGAATAAGTGCGCAATTGCTTAGTAACTGCGATAAGACGATCCGCCAAAAGAGTCTCGTCGGATCGATTCGCTGAGATCTGCCTTTCGTCACGAGTCAATAATCCTCGAACAAGACAAGTAGCGATCCGATTCGAGTTCAGAATCTGCTTCAGCTTGGAGAATCTCTCTAAAAAATGATCCTCCCTCTCTCCTAAGAGAAGAAGGACCAAAATTTGGGCGCCCTCGGGGACGCATAAATCCCCGTATAGCTCAATCCGATTCAGCCGAAACGTAATAACGTTCTCTCGGATTTTCTCTCCCATAGGATCGCCGGCAACGCCGGATATATTTTCCTTTGTGACAATCAATCCAATAATCTACGAAGTGCAAGTTCGTCTTTAACGAAAATCTTTCTCTTATCTATATCGATCCAATTCCTACTTTTTAGATCGGTCAGTGCCCGAACTAAAGTCTCGGTGGTGACTCCGATCACGGAAGCCATCACTTCCCTGGTAAAAGGTAAATCCACTTCTCCGCTTTGTCCGTCCATGAACTGCAGGAGAAACTCGGAAAGTTTCGCGTGAACCTGGCGAGTGCCTAAGGAATAGATCTTATTTTCCGCTTCTACGGAATCCTTGGCGACTTGGTAGAAGACCGAGTTTTGGAATTCGGAATCCGATTGTAGGAGTCTTTTCAGCTCGTCTTCTTCGATAAAGAACACCGAAGAATCTTCCAACGCTATCGCGTGATGGAGATATTTTCCTCCGTAGACCGCGTCACGGATCCCCATCCAATTTCCGGGCCCGTAGAATTGAAAAGTCTGTTGTTTGCCCGCGGAAGCAGAAGAACGAAACGACCGGAAGGAACCGCTTTCTACGATATAAAAACCGTGGGCCGTATCTCCTTCCGAGAAAAGAATTCCGTTCTTAGAAATCTCTCTCCGGGTTAACCGAATCTTTAAGTCGAGGTTCGATACTCTATTGGTATCGAACTTAGGATTCAGTAAAGCTTGGTCGGTATATTCAGGTGTTAATTGTGTAGCGGTCATCATATCCCTGGCTTTCGTCCTTTTGTATTAGTTGACTTTGATCATAGCCAAGGCTTTGACATTGGTCAATGGGGGACGGGGGAACCAGCGGACTGGACCGTTTTTCGACGGATCGGAAGGGTAAAAGTCCTGAAAATACCGGGTTTTTCTAGACTTCGAATTCCAGTTTCTCGTTTCTGACCGGAATGTGGGAGTTCCAACCGTATCGCCCTCGTATCTTCGTTCCGAGGGCCTGGGCCGCATCCCCTTCTCCATGGACGATGCAGACCCTTTCAGGAGTACCTTTCAAATCCGAGAGCCATTCCAATAGATCCTTTTGGTCAGCATGTGCGGAAAGACCGTCCACACTCTGCACCTCGCAAAGAACCTCATAAAATTGTCCTCGAATCTTGATCTCCGTATCTCCTTGCAGAAGTTTCCTTCCCCGGGTTCCCGCAGCCTGGTATCCTGCAAGTAATACGAGAGAATTCGGATCTCCTAAAGAATGTTGTAAGTAGTTCAACACCCTACCCCCGGTCGCCATTCCGCTACCTGCAATCACGATACGAGGTCCTTTTTTGGAAGCGAGTTTCTTGGTCTCCTTTGCGTCCACGACCTTGATGATGTCCTGGTTCAACTTCCTGGAATCCTCCGGAGATAGCTTATGCCATTCCGGTCCGTATTTTTCGAATACCTCGAAGACATGAAGCCCCATGGGAGAATCCAGATAAATCGGAATATTAGGAATCCGTTTCTCCTTCCTGAATTTCCAAAGCAGATACATGAGTAGTTGGGCTCTTTCGACCGCGAAACTAGGAATGATAATGGAACCTTCCGAGTCTGCGAATTCGTTCACTAACTCTACGAGTCGCTTCTCCGGATTTCCTCTATGCAAACGGTTTCCGTATGTGGATTCTATAAGTATCAAATCCGCCTTCTCCGGTTTTTCGAGGGGAAGCAGCAAAGGATCCTTGCTCCGTCCTAAATCTCCGGAAAAGAGGAGTGTCTTTTCTCCCACTTCCAATTCTATAAATGCGGCACCCAAAATATGGCCTGCATATCTAAAACGGAATCGAATTTTATCGTGAAGAGAGGTCCATCTCCCTATTTCTACGGAATGAAAGAGTTGGATTGCATTATCCGCGTCCTTGGAATCGTAGAGAGGTAATGCGGGCTTGTGTTTGGAGTATCCGCCCGAATTCGCATATGAAGCGTCTTCTTCCTGTAGTCTCGCACTGTCTTTCAGGACGATACTTGCGATATCCAGAGAAGGAGCGGTTCCTAAAATCTTACCCTGGAAACCTTCCTTTACGATTCTTGGTAGATAACCGCAATGATCCAAATGCCCGTGGGTCAAAAGTACCGTATCGATGCTATAGGATTCGAAAGGAGGAACTTCCCAGTTCAGAAGTCGCAATTCCTTTTCTCCTTGGAAAAGACCGCAGTCGACTAGAATCTTCTTACCGTAAGCTTCCAAAAGATACTTGGAGCCCGTGACAGTTCCGGCTCCCCCTAAGAATTGTAAACTGGCTGTATTCGAACTTTCCTGGCTCATTCTTCCTTCCGTATCCGATTTCCTAAGAATCTAGGAATTGCTAAAAATGTATATTCCAATTGATAGAGATCAATGAAACAAAATCGAATTGAAGGGAAAAAACGGTCCTAAAAACAGGATTTTAAAGGAGTTCTTTTATCTTAGAGATATACTTTCGGCCGACGGGAAGTTGAGTCTCGTCCTCATCCTTTAGGAAAACGGAATAGTTCCCCATGTTATCGCTCTGTAAGTGGGATAATTTTTCCAAATTTATAATGTACTGTTTGTATATCCTAAGGAATTTGGAAGGAGGGAGTTTTGCCTCAAGGCTTTTGAGGGACTTATAGGTGACGTATTCCCTCTCTTCGGTATGCACGACGCTGAAATTATCTCGGGACGAAATGAAATTGATATCCTTGTAGGGAATCAAAAAATGATTTTCCTTTTCCAAAATGAAGAGTCCGTGTTCGTTGAACACGTTTCCGGAAGTCTTTTCCTTCTTCTCTAAAAACTGAATGGAACGATCCACCGCCTTGAAAAATCTTTCCTTGGAAAACGGCTTGAGTAGATAATCGATGGCTCCCAACTCGAAAGCATCGATAGCCTTGTCTCTCAAGGCGGTAATGAAGATCACGTACGGAGGATTTTCCAGCTTCTCCAGAATTTCCAAACCGGAAAGAATAGGAAGGTTGATGTCCAAAAACGCCAGATCGAAATCCTCGGACTGTAGGAATTCCAACGCTTCTTCTCCGTCTTTGGCTACTTTGGAAAGTTTGAGTTCGGAACGGGAGAGGCAGTAGTTTACCAGCAATTCTCGAGTGGGAGCCTCGTCTTCTACGATGATGGTCTTCCATTCTCTATTGCTTACGGTCATAATCGGATCAGGCCGGCCAATTCTTCGTTTTTAGGATTATCGAAGGTGACAGTAACGACGGCACCACCCTCGGGATGATTTTCGATTTTCACTTCCGATTCGTAAAGATAAAATTTCAGCCTCTCCGATATGTTGGAAAGGGTTCTAGATTGCAGTTTTTGGTTCTTCAATCCGACCCCGTCGTCTCGAACGACAATATGGGTCTTGGTTCCTTCCATGAACGCTTTTACGGAGATCTTTCCCTTTCCTTTTTTGTCCCTCAAACCATGGATATAGGAATTCTCTACAAGCGGCTGTAAAGTAAGAGGAGGCAATTGGCATTTGCGAAAATCCCCCTTCTTCTCCACTTCTATGTCCAAGAAATCGGAAAAGCGAAGCTTGAGCAATTTGAGATAATTCTCCATGAATTCCCATTCGATATCGAAAGGGACTAGCTGCTTATTTGCGTGATCGGTGAGAAATCTATAATTGTCCGCAAGCATTAGAATCGCGGAATCGGCCAGTTCAGGATTCGTCTGTAAATAAGAATGAATGATACTCAATGTATTGAATAGAAAATGCGGACTCATCCGATCCTGGAGAGTCTTCAAATTATTCTCGGCGTGCCTCGCCTTCTCTTCCGTTTCCTTTCTCTCCGTAATATCGTTACGAATCGCAAGGTATTGGTAGGGCTTTCCCTTCTCGTCCAGAATCGGAGAAATCGTCGTATCGACCCAGTAGAATCTTCCGTCCTTGGCCTGGTTCTTGATCTCCCCCTTCCAAATTTCTCCCTTGGCAATTTTCTTCCAGAGTTCCTTGAAGAATTCCTTGGCAATTTTCTTCCAGAGTTCCTTGAAGAATTCCTTGGTATGGTATCCGGAGTTGATGATACGATGGTTTTGTCCCAGAAGCTCGTCCCGAGAATATCCGCTGATATTGCAGAAGTTCTGGTTCACATAGATGATCGTGCCCGCCCTGTCCGTGATGGCCACGATAGACACTGCGTTCAACGCAGTTTGAAAATCGGATAATTCCTTTAGGGAACTCTTTAGGTCCCTTTCCACTTCCTTGGTACGGGTGATATCCACCCCTACGAACCATTTTCCCCATCCAGGCAAGGGGTATTCCGAGGAAATATTGGATAAGGAAATCGTTCTAGGCTTTCCGTCCTTGGCGAGCAATTCCAATTCCCAATTCTTAAAATCGGAATCGAATAAACCAGTATCGACCGAATAGGAAGTTTCCATTTCTTCCTGTTTCAATAATCTCTCGTGTAGGAAGTTTTTGGTCCCTAGGACCTCTTCTTTGGAATAACCCAAAACCCTTTCACTCTCGAGATTCCAGGCAACGAATTCAAAGGAATCGTCCACCGCTAAGAACATGATCGGCATATTCTCCAGGACGTTTCTCATCTTGGCCTCGCTTTCCGCGAGGGACGCGGTCTTCATCTTGGAGGCGACCAAGCTCCCTATACAACGGGAAACGATTCGGAGAGAATGTAGGAATTTTTCGGAGCCTTCGGGCTCCTTTCCTTCATAATAAAATACGAATATGCCTAGGACATTATCCTCGTCCGAAAAGGGGGAGACATATATAGAGCCGACGTTTTCCGAATAACCTGAAAAAGATTCCCTATCCGAATCCTCTAGATCCGAGTAAATTACGATTTGTTCGGATTTTGCTTCGAGAACACTAAGCATCAAATCGGAGACTGGAATTTCCCTTTCCTCCGAATCGACCTTGGATCCGAATACTCTAGACGCCGATTTCAGAATTTTTCCGGACGGATCTAAAATCCAGATTTCACCCGCAATGGCTTTGGATTCCGGATATAATTGGGATAGGATCTTAGAAAACCCTTCCTTTAAGGAAATCTCTTCCTTATAGACTCCTAAGAATATTTCCGACGAGAAAGCGGAGGAACGCGCATGCGGCAGGTCCTTGTCCTTATCTTCTCCCATTCTTTTCTCCCTCGCCTACGCTATTGCCGGAAGAAATCCTGGACAAAGACTCCTTTAAACTTAAAAAATCGGATAGAACGAAGATAATCGTTATGAACGATATCGCTGCTTCGAGTATCAAAAGGATTTCCGCCTCCGTACTTTCGGGAATGACCTTCACGATTCCAATATTAGTGAAGATCATCAGACTGAAATAAAAAAACTTAAAAGCAAGGGCACCGGCTCCCATTCCTTCCTCCAACCCGGAGAAAGATTTCGGATCGGCCCTATACAGACAGAAATAATCGACTCCGAAAGATACGATAATCACACCTATATTAAACGCGATAAAAAGCAGGAACTCGTAGTACTCGACGTCCCTTAGCGTAAGTTCCGCGATTTTTCGAAATCCCTTACGGAAAAAATACACGGATTTGAAGCCAGCACAAACTAGGATGATATTCTTGATATCTATTCCCGAAAATTCGCTTTCATCCAGATAGACGATACACAGGCCTAATAGTATCACTACGGAATACTCGATAAGAGTCTTGGCGATTTTACGAATGATGAAGGAATCCACTTGCATAAAAGACTTCCGATTTAGATCGAGACTTTCTTATAAAAGAACTTCTTTGCGATTTCCGCGAATAAAACGTACAAAACCACGATTGCGCCCAAAATCGCGAGAAACTTAGGCGGCAAGGGAACGAGATCGAAAACGGAAGCGAAAGGAGTATAAGGGAAAGCTAAAGTAATTGCCAAAACGCCCAGAGTAGCGAATACCAACGGATTGGCAGGGCGACTCCGGAAAAACGGGTTTCTAGTCCGAATCACTAAAACGATCAGAGCCGCCGAAATCACGGATTCTATGAACCAACCTGTGCGAAATTGTTCGTTATCCACCTGCAAGACCCATTGTAGGACCCCGAAAGTGGTATAATCGAAAAGAGAACTCAAGAAACCGAAAACGATCATAAACTTACGAATCGCCGCGATATCCCAATGTTTCGGAGAAGAAATCATTTCTGGGTCCACGGAATCCGAGGCAATAGTCATTTCCGGAAAATCCGTCAGAAAATTCGTGAGAAGAATCTGCTTAGGAAGAAGTGGCAAAAAAGGAAGAAACAAGGAGGCTCCCGCCATACTGAACATATTTCCGAAATTAGCACTGGTGGCCATGAAAACGTATTTTAGAGTATTTGCGAAAGTGACTCTTCCTTCTTTCACACCGTCCACAAGAACTCCCAAATCCCTTTCCAGAAGAACGATATCCGCGGCGTTCTTCGCGACGTCGACTGCGGATTCCACAGAAATGCCCACATCAGAGGAATGAAGCGCGGACGCGTCGTTGATTCCGTCGCCTATGTATCCCACGACATTACCCGCTTTTTTTAATGCGATGATGATTCTTTCCTTACTATTCGGTTCTATCTCCGCGAATACGTCCACGTTTCCAGCAAGACGTACCAATGCCTCGTCGCTGAGGCGATTCAGTTCCGAACCGGTAAGTGTGTTGGGAGAATGCATACCTATTTGGGAACAAAGACTCGCCGCAACATAACGATTATCCCCCGTAATTACCTTTAAGGAAACCCCCAAATCCTTTAGGGAAGAAACCGTTTTGGATACGTTCGGTTTTGGAGGATCGAAAAAGGAAAGCATTCCTAGAAACACCATTCCTTGCTCGTCCGATTTTTGGATCCGAGAGACTTCTCCCATATCTTTTATGGAGATCCCTAAGACCCGAAAGCCGCGAGCGCTCAATTCTTGGAAGCGATTTAGAATATTCTTCTTATCCTCTTCCCAACCCTCTTCTCCTTCGCTTCCTCCTTTTGCGGAATTGCAAACGGAAAGAATTTCGGACAAGGCTCCCTTAGTGATCATTCTATATTTGGAATCTTGGGAAACGAGAATGCTCAGACGCTTTCTTAAGAAATCGTAGGGAATCTCATCCGCCTTTTTGTAGGAAGAAATATCGAAACTCAGATCCTTACGAATCGATTCGTCGATCGGATTCAAAAACCCCGTTTCGAAGCTAGCGTTCAGAAAAGCGTTTAAAGCCGTATCTTCGCTGGGTTTTCCATCGATACCTGTCGCGGAATCCAAACGCACGGTGCCTTCCGTCAATGTTCCGGTCTTATCCGAACAGATAATATTCATATTTCCGAAATTCTCGATCGCGGTGAGCCTCTTTACGATCACCTTTTTTTCCGCCATTCTTCTGGCACCGTGGGAAAGATTTACGCTAATGATCGCGGGCAAAAGCTGGGGAGTAAGCCCCACGGCCAACGCAAGGGAAAACATGAAGGATTCCAGAACGGACCTATGTAAGAAAACGTTAATTAAGAAAATAGAAAGAACGAGCATTAAGGTTATATGAAGAAGGAAGAATCCGAATTTTCGGACTCCGGATTCGAATTCGTTTTCCAAAGGTCTCAGTCGTAATCTTTCCGAAATCCGTCCGAATTCCGTGTGAGTCCCGGTATGAACCGCCAATGCCTTTGCCTCTCCGCTGATGACATGGGTTCCCATCCATAACGAATTGCTTCTTTTGGAAAGAGCCGCCTCCTTGGAAACGGATTCGCAGGATTTTTCCGCGGGAAAAGTTTCTCCCGTCATCGCAGCCTCGTCCACGAATAGATCCTTGGATTCCAAAAGAAGGCAATCCGAAGGAATGATATTGCCCGCGTTCAAAACGAGTATATCGCCGGGCACCACCTCCTCCAGAGGGATTTCGCGATCGACGCCTTCTCTCTTTACTAGAGATTTTACCTGTACGATTCCGAGTAGCTTGGCTACCGCCCCGATGGCTCCTCTTTCCTGCCAAAAACCGAGTAGCCCGCTCGCAAATACGATGCTTAGAATGATGATTGCATCGGTGGAAGCGTGAACTATGAACGAAAGGACGGATGCCGCTAGTAGCAGAAGAATGATCGGACTGCGAAATTGGGATAAAAATAAGGAGAAGCCGGTTCTTTCCTGCTTGGTATGCAAACGATTCCTGCCGAATCGAGTCAACCTGGACCGGGCTTCTTCGTCCGTAATACCGTCTTTTTGCGATTCCAATCTAGTAAGGCATTCTTCCGGAGAAAGACTCCAAAAGAATGCAAGCGAGTCTAAGGGGTCTTTCTTTTCACTCATATCTATTCTCCTAAGAAAGTACGCTCGTAGAGACTCGCAAGAAACGTTTTATTCTGCGAAAAATATTTTTATCATTCCTCCCGAACCCTATTCAAAGATTGCCAAGACTTCCCTCTTCCGACAGGGGGAGTCTCGTAAATAGTCCGCACCCAAACCCGGGGCCCCGAAGGATTCATTCCTCCGCTAAAATATGAATGTCCGAGACTTCTATGATATTTTTATCGTACCCTTTCGAAACGGCGGCGATCATGGCAAGACCCAGTTCTTTTAAGGTAGAGACTCGATTGGGGAAAATCGTTTTCAGAATCGGATACGCCCAGGTAATATATTTATAGGCGGGGAGAGTATTTTTCAAGCCGGGTGTAGGATGCATATAACCGGGACGAAATAGATACACCTTCGCAAAAGGTAAACAGGTTAGATCGTTTTCCGTTTTTCCTTTCACTCTCGCCCACATCGTTTTTCCTTTTTCCGTGCTGTCCGTACCGGCTCCGGAGATATAGCAGAAACTCATTTTGGGATTCGCTTTGGCGAGTACCGAAGCGAATCCCAGAGTAAGCGTATGAGTCAGTTTATGATAAACCTCTTCGCTTAAGCCGATGGAGGAAACCCCAAGACAGAAAAAACAAGCGTCGTAACCTTTCAGTCGGTCCTGTATGGGAGAAAGATCGTAAAAATCGGAGTGCACGATCTCTTTCAATTTCGGATGGCTCTTACCGCTCGGCTTACGATTTACTATCAGTATCTCGGTTATCTTAGGGTCCTCCAGGCATTCCTGCAAGACTCCCTCTCCGACCATTCCGGTCGCTCCCGTTATAATCACTTTCATATTGGAAATTCCTTATTTTCTAAATTAGTCCAATTGTCCGGATACGATAGGATCCTCTTCTCCGGTTTTCCACGGAAGATCCGGCCACCAAGGTAGGAAGGTCTTTGCTGCTCCGAACGTATTTATTATGAATCGGTTTCATGAAGGAATCCCCGCCTTTAAAATTATCTCACATTTCGAGCGCTAAGGATGATTGTTCCAATTCTAGTCGCCTTCTTTTTTGACAAATTTACGATAATTGTCAATTTGTAAGACCGCGCACCCGCGTAAAAGTTGACATTTTTTCTTTTTTTTGTCAGAATAAGATCCGTATTTTGGAATCGAAATAGATATGAGCGGTAAAAAGGAAAAAATCCCGAAGAGGGAACCGGACGAAGAAAGAAGAAAGGAAATCCTGGACGCGGCCTTGCATTGCTTTCTACAATTCGGATATTCCAAAACTTCCATGGACGATATCGCCAAGCAGGCGGAACTTTCCCGTCCGCTTCTGTATCTGAAATTCAAAAACAAAGAGGATTTATTCCAGGGAATCTTCGAACATCTTATGGAAGGATGTTATCCTAAAGCCGAAGAGACTCTGAAAGAGAAGTTGAGCCCCAAAGAAAAACTCTCTCGAATCTGCGAGATCCTACTATTGGAACCTTGGACTAAAGTCGAAGGGCATCCGAAAAGCCGAGAGTTTTATGAAACTTGTTCTAAATTATCGCCGGAAAGTGTAGAGCGTTATGAGCATCGGGTCGTCAAGAATCTGCAATCGGTTCTAGGCGATAAGGAAAAGGCGGAAGTCTTCTTCTTGGCTATGGAAGGGATGTCCGCCGATATTCCATCCACCAAAGTATTGCGCAAGCGCATGTCCATCCTCATAGATAACTTTCTTAGCTAAAAAATATTTCCGGATTTACTTTCTTTTGCCCTCTTTCGTAGAAATTCCCAAGTTATCGCGTCTTAGCAATTAGCTCTTGCCAGATTACGCTGGTATTTTACCTTCAGCAGGTTTTTTACCGAGTCCAAGGATGCATTTTTTTTCTCTGAACGAATCCCAATTTAAACCCAAGAATCTTTTCGGATTTATAGCATGGTCCGCTTCTATCCTTCTTCTAGGATGCGGGCGCGCCGAATGGATCGATTCGGAAGAGATTCTCTCCCTAAGGGGAGAATGGGATCTCGTCTCGGAGATACCCTCTCAAGGTCCTGAAATCAAAAAGAAAGGCGAGAAGGTCACAATTCCTTTCGATTTCAGTTCCGAATCCAAGTACGAGGATTTTGATGGATGTATTCTTCTGAAGCATTCCTTACCTGAAAAAGCCAGAACATGGATGAACAAGCAAGTAGGAGTCGCAATCGATACGGGACATTCTTCCGATGTCGCCGAATTCTATCTGAATGAAATCTCTAAAAAGGGAAAAATAGGACAGATAGGTTCCAGGGATCCTTATAGTTCCGGACAAGACGGAAGAATCGTTTCCGCTCTCCCCGCTTCCGCCTTCCTATTAGGAGAAGAGAATCATATCTACTCGAAAATCTGCACGGCTTCCGGAAGGCCATTTTTCTGGAGAGGACCGGAAGTCTCCGTAGGAACGAGTGCAGCAATATTCAGAAGCTTCGCGTTGGAATTGAGCGTCGCGTTTCTTTTAGCGGCGGTTTACATCAGTGTAGGTCTATATCACCTTCTCCTCTCCATTCGTCGTCCCAGCGATATATTCAATCTGTATTTCGGATGTTTCGCATTATTCTTCGCTTTCTTCCATATGACCAACAACGCGTCCGCGGAAATATTGTACGGTTCCCATAAAAACATACAATCCGTAGCGGATCAAGTTTCCCTAATGGGGTTCATCGGAAGTCTTCTGCTATTCATATCGCGTTTTTTCCTGGGCAAACATTCCAAATTAGCCGTAGGAGTAGCTTCCGCCTATCTGGGAATCGCATTCCTGGATATATTCGTGAGTCATAATATTCGGCTATTCTTATTGCAGGTCGTGGAAATCTCGATGCTATTCACCCTTCCGTATATTCTTTTCGTAACGGGAAGAGAAGCGTGGAGAGGCAATCCTGACGCCAGATTACTATTGGGTGGAGTGGCTCTTATCATAGTCGGAGGTATTCACGATCTGGCGGTCGAGCAAAGGGTTATTCGTTCCATTCTTATCATGCCCTACACGTTCTTAGCGTTCATCCTAGGAATAGCGTTCATTCTCGCAAATCGATTCGTAAGAGTCCATAACGAAGTGGAGGAATTGAACGCGAGCTTAGAAGAGAAAGTACGCAAACGCACCGACGATCTCCAAAAAAGTCTGAGCGAGATCAAGGAACTCAAGCACCAGCAGGACGGGGATTATTTTCTGACTTCCCAGCTTATGCAACCTTTAGCGGGAAACTACGCGAATAGCGACGTGGTTCGCGCGGAAATACTATGCAGACAGAAGAAAAGATTCCAGTTTCGCAATTGGCAGGGCGAATTAGGAGGAGATCTCTGCGCCGTATATTCTCTTAAGCTGAGGGGTCGGTCCGTTTTAGTTTTCTTTAATGGAGACGCCATGGGAAAATCCATGCAGGGAGCCGGCGGCGCCTTGATCATGGGAACCGTATTCAAAACCATAGTCACTCGCACCCAAAGCACCGGCGAAATGCAGGATCTATTTCCGGAGCATTGGCTGAAGAGATGTTATCAGGAACTCAAAAGCGTGTTCGTAACCTTCGACGGTAGAATGCTCATCTCCATGGTGGTGGGAATCGTGGACGAAGCCACGGGACTTCTTTATTTCATCAACGCGGAACATCCTCGTGTGGTATTGTATAGAGACGGAAAGGCGGACTTCGTGTCGGAGGGAGGAATGCTGCGCAAAGTTGGAGTGGAAGATCCTTCCGAAGTATTCGTAGTACAGACTCTCTCCCTAAGGCCAAACGACGCGATTTTGATCGGTTCGGACGGAAGGGACGATCTACAACTCGGGACGAACGAGGACGGAAACCAAATCATCAACGAGGATGAAAACGCCTTCTTAAAGGATGTGGAAGAGGCGAATTCGGAATTATTGCAAGTAGAGTCTCTTCTTCGAGCAAGAGGACAGATCATAGACGACTTAAGTCTGATCCGAATCGGTTATAAGGAGGATCTGCCGTCCGTCCAGGATATTCTGGATGATCCTTTCCATTCCGAACCCAAATCCCCCGAAGATTCCGGCCGAAACAAACAAAAGAAGGCGCTTAGAAACGGAATCGAAGAAAAGGATTATCTATTAGTTGCCTCGGAAGGACAAAGATATCTGGAACAATTTCCCGAAGACAGCTCGGTTTATCTATGGGTCTCCTATGCCTTAGCCAGACTCGGAAATTATGAACAGGCCATCAACTTCGGAGAAGTGCTTTTCCTCAGGGATCCGGATCATATCAAAAACAGGGAACATCTGGGAAAACTTCACCAGAAAAACGGCAATCGAACCAGGGCGGAGATACTACTCGGCAAAAAAGAGAATCCGACTTAAGTTCCTACCGATTCCTTTCGATCCCATAATTTTCAAAAAAGACTCCTTTCGGGGTCTTTTTTTTTGAGACTTTCTGGTTTTTTTATTAAACTAGATTGTCTAACCCAAAGTAGTCCTACTATTAAACTGGATTATTGGGAGAAATATTATGAGATTCGAAGGAAAAAAAGCCCTGGTTACGGGAGGAAATAGCGGAATCGGATTAACTACGGCAAGAATGTTAATCGAAGAAGGAGCCGAAGTCATCATTACCGGTAGAGACTCCTCCACCCTGGAAGCGGCGCAGGAGTCCTTGGGGCCTAAGGCGATAGTCGTGAAAGCGGACGTTTCCGATCCGGAGGAAAGAAAAAATCTTTTACATACGATTCAAAACCGATTCGGAGAATTGGATATATTGTTCGCGAACGCCGGTATCGTAAAACAGACTCCGGCAGGCTCTGGCTCCGAAAAGGATTTCGAAGAAGTGCTGAAAGTGAATCTGGTAGGAGTATTCTCCACGATTCAATCGACGCTTCCCTTTCTCAAGAACGGGTCCTCCATCGTATTAAACGGATCCATAATGAGCGTGCTCGGAGCCGCGGGGAGTTCGGCTTACGCCGCAAGTAAAGCCGGAGTTCGTGCTATGGCAAGGGTGCTTGCGAACGAATTGGGCCCGAAAGGAATTCGTGTAAACGTCGTGGTCCCGGGAGCCACCCGCACTCCTATCTGGGGTCCGGAAGGAGATGCGACCAACGCCAGATTAAGCATGATCGCGCGCTCCATTCCCATGGGAAGATTAGGAGAAGCGGAAGAGATCGCGAAAGCGGTGCTATTTCTGGCCTCGGAAGATTCTTCTTACATTCAAGGAACGGAGATCGTCGTGGATGGAGGCTCCACAAGCCTGCCCGCCGGAGCTCCGATTTATGCTGGAAAATAACTAAATGCAGAAAATCCTATCTTAGGAATTCCGCAAGCAATAGAGGGACCGTATGAAACGCAAAAATCTAGAACAAGACTCTTGCCCTATCGCGCGGTCCCTTAGTACTATAGGAGAATGGTGGTCCCTTCTCATCCTTAGGGACGTATTCTTAGGCAAAAGAAGATTCTCCGAATTAGAAAAAAGTCTGGGTTTAGCGAAGAACGTACTTAGCTCTAGATTGCAAAAATTGGTTTCGGAAGGCGTTTTGGAAATCGTCCCCGCATCGGACGGAAGCGCATATCAGGAATATTCCTTAACCGAAAAAGGAAAAGGAATCTTTCCCATACTCGTAGCCATTCGCCAATGGGGAGAGAAATTCCTTTTCCAAGACGACCCCATCGACCAAGCGCTTGTGGAGAAAAAATCCGGAAAGAAAATTAAGACGATTCAGGTCCAATCGCAGGCGGGTAAAAATCTTCGTCCGGAAGATGTCAGGCTCCTTTTTTTCGAAAAGATAAAGAAGCCCGGAAAAAGAAATTAAATTTCTATTTACGATTTCCGAATTTACGAATAATCAATACGTTTCCGATAGATTCTTCCCTATCCGAAGGAACCACGGATCGATTCACGGTAATGACCTCCGTGTTTAGACCGTTTTTAGATTCCAGATTTCCGTGAGAAGGTATTCGGACCTCCGAATCGAAAGCAGGCAAATGTTCCGACTCCTCGTTTCCGGCCGTCTGCAAGGAATGAATCTTTACTATCTCTGAAACGGGTTTACCTACTGCGTCAGACTCCATCCAACCGGTCAATTTCTCCGCGGCAGGGTTCAGAAAGAATATTCGTTTGGACTCGTCGGTCGCAATGACGCCTTCTTCCATTTCCCTTAGCGTCGCTAAAACCAGTCGATCCTGTCTTAAGATTTCCCGATCTAATTCGTATTTATAAAGGGTTAACTCTATCGCGATCTGCAATTCCCTGGTCTGAAAAGGTTTCAGAATGTATCCGTCCGGTTCCGTAAGTTTCGCACGATCCAAGGTGGTCGCATCCGATGAAGCGGTCAGAAAGATAATAGGAACGTCCAAGAAAGCCCGTATCTTTTCCGCTGCCTCGACACCGTCCACATAACCTCTTGAGAGAATGATGTCCATAAGAATGAGATCCGGAGAAAGTCGGGACGCCTTATCCACGGCGTCCTCTCCCGTAGACGCGATCACAGGAGAAGGAAAGCCCATTTGTTCCAATCGATGTCGGATATCCTGGGCCACCAAGCCTTCGTCCTCTACGATGAGTATTTTAGCCGAGCTCATTCAAAAGCTTCCTTCCGAAAAGCGGACTATTTTTCGAACTCCGATCTTCTTCATTCTCATTATCCTTTTCGGATCCTAGATGTACGGCATCGTGTTGGACCTCCCACAAAACGGAATCTCCCAATACGGAGGAAAGAATATCCCTTTCTTTGTGCCTTTTTCTCTCCCAAGCGCTCTTATTCAACGCCATCTCGATCGCTATCTTCAGTTCCTGGATTTGGAACGGCTTCAGTATATATCCGTAGGGTTTGGTCTCTTTGGTGCGAGTCCAAGTGGATTCGTTCGCGTAAGCTGTCAGATATATGATGGGAATATCCGAGAAAGTATGTATTTCCGCTCCGGTTTCGATTCCGTCCAATTCTCCCCTCGAAAGGGTTATATCCAAAATCAGAAGGTCCGGCCTTTCTTCCAAAACGCGAACCAATGCCTCCTCGCCGGTTTTAACGACTCGAACGGAGGTGTAGCCGATCCTTTCCAACTGGAAGCAGAGGTCCCGGGCGACTATATTCTCGTCTTCTAATATAAGAATCTTAGGTGATTCGAAACTCATTTTCTCACCTTACTCCTTTCCTTGAAGGCCAAAGTGAATTTCGTTCCTTCTCCTCCTTCCAATTCCAATTTTCCTCCTATCTGCTCGGAGAGAGTATTGACCAGTTGCAAACCTAAGGATTCAGATCTTCTATAATCGAAATCCTCCGGAAATCCAACACCGTCGTCTCCTACGCTCAATACGAATAGATCGCCTCGATCCTTTATGGATATAAAAATGGTTCCTTCTTCCCGCCCTGTAAAACCGTATTTCAGGGAATTCGTTACCAGTTCAGTTACGATCAAACCGCAATGGATCGCGGAATCCAAACTAAGATGCACCGGATCCGCATCGATATCGAAATTGATCTGGGAATTGACTCTATATGTACGCATTAAATTCGTAACCAAGCTATATAAGTATTCTCTAAAATTCGTCTGGGCAAGGTCCTCGTTCTGGTAGAGAAGTTCGTGAATCAAGGCTATGGATTTTATCCTGGACTGGGAATCCGCGAACATCTCCAAAGATTTGCGATCCGTGATATAATTTCCCTGCAGATTGAGAATGCTGGATACGATTTGAAGGTTATTCTTCACTCGGTGATGGATCTCGCGCAATAAGACTTCCTTTTCCCTGAGGGACACTTTCAAGGCTTCTTCGGCCCTGGATCTTTCCGCAATCTCCCCCATGAGTTCCTGGTTCACCCGATGCAATTCGGAGGTCCTCTCCTGGACTCTTATCTCCAACTCGTCGTGACTTCTCCTAAGCATCTCCTCTTGGATAGTCAATATCTTATTTTTCTTATATAGGTCGACGAAAACGGAAAGCTTGGACTTCAATATTTCGGGAGCGACGGGTTTTACCAGAAAGTCCACGGCGCCCAAGGAGTATCCTTTGAACATCCCGGTTTCGTTCGTTCCGTAGGCGGTTAAAAAGATGATAGGAATCTGGGCACATTTTTCCCTTTGGCGTATGATCGAAGCCACATCGAATCCATCCAGCCCGGGCATTCTGACATCCATGAAGATCAGCGCAAAATCCTCGGGTTCGAGTAACGCTTTTAAGGCCTCCGGCCCGGAACCTACCTTAACCAGTTCGATCTCCGGACCGGATAGAATATGCTCCATCACTTTCAGATTGTCCGGATTATCGTCCACTACCAAGACTTTGACTTTGATATCCCGTTCCATATTCATCTACTCAACAATACCCTAAGAAGGGAAAGAAGTTGATCCACACTCACGGGTTTCGCGATATAATCGGTAGCCCCCGCATCTATACATTTTTCCCGGTCCCCTTTCATCGCCTTTGCGGTCAGTGCGACTATCGGCAAGGTCTCGAATCCTCCCATGGACCGAATCGCTCGCATCGCTTCATATCCGTCCATATTAGGCATCATCACGTCCATCAGAACGATTTCCATGTCCGGGGTTCCCCTGAGTATCTCGATTCCTTCCAATGCGCTTTCCGCATGGAATACGCGCATTTTATGGAGTTCCAATACGCTCGTAAGGGCGAATATGTTTCTGACATCGTCGTCCACTATCAAAACTTTATGATTTTCTAATTCCACATCCGAACCGGAAGAACTTAGGTCGTAGGGTTCCGCCAGAATATTGCCTGCGAGACTGCTCCCTCCGGAATAAGATGAGAACACCCCGGGTATCCAAGCCCCGCCTCTATCGTCCATGACAGGAGGCTGAGAGAATTCCATTACCGATCCTTCGGATTCGAATTCTTCCGTAGGAACATACTCCATGGGCAAAAAGAGAGTGAAGATGCTTCCTTCCTCCGATTTGCTCTCGAGCTTCAGCTCCCCTCCCAATAATCGGGTGATTTCCTTACTGATAGAGAGTCCGAGTCCTGTTCCTCCGTATTTACGGCTAGTACTTCCGTCCGCTTGGCGGAACGCCTCGAAGATCAGACTCTGTTTCTCCGGAGGAATTCCGATCCCGGTATCGATCACTGAAAAAGAAACGACCGAGTTGGCATGATTCAGAATGAAATGGTTCTCGCTCCATCCTCCCTTAGCCCTATGAATCTGCAGACTAACGCTTCCCTTATGCGTGAACTTGAACGCATTCGAGAGTAGATTCCTGAGAATCTGCTGTAATCTTTGCAAGTCGGTGGTCATACTCCTAGGCAATTCTGCACCCAAGAATACCCGAAACTCTAATTCCTTATTACGGGCAGTCTCTCTAAAGGAGCGATCCAAATATTCAGCAAGTTCCCGGAACAGAACGGAATCCAAATCCACGCTCATTTTACCTGATTCTATTTTAGAAAGATCCAATATATCGTTGATTAACTGCAATAGGTCGTTACCGGAACTATGGATGGTTCTCGCATATTCTATCTGTTTAGAGGAAAGATTTGCGCTTTCCTCATCGTATAGAAGCCTAGAAAGGATCAGCATATTATTGAGAGGAGTCCTAAGTTCGTGGGACATATTGGCAAGAAACTCCGATTTATATCTGGAAGTCAGCGCCAATTGCCTTGCCTTCTCTTCGAGGGAATGCCTGGCTTGCTCCACCTCTATGTTCTTTCTCTCCACTTCCTCGTTATTCCTTGCCAGAAGGCGGGCTTTTTCCTCCAATTCGTCGTTCTTCTCTTGTAGTTCTTCCCTTTGCTCTTTTAATAATTCCTCGGAGGCTTGTAGGGATTTTGCCTGTTCCTCCAATCTTTGGTTGGTTTTAGTCAATTCTTCCTGGCGCCCTTGCAATTCTTCCGTAAGGGTTTGGGACTGTATTAGAAGTTCTTCCGTCCTCATACTCGCGGCGATCGTATTCAAAACGATCCCGATACTTTCCGTCAATTGATCCAAGAAATTCAAATGGATGGGAGTAAAACTCTGGAAGGATGCGAGCTCTATGATTGCTTTCACCTCTCCTTCGAATAACACAGGCAATACGACTATATTTAAAGGCGTCGCCTCTCCCAATGCGGAGTTGATCTTGATATAATCCTTAGGAACCTGTGTGACGAGTATCCTCTCTTTTTCCAGATAACATTGCCCTACAAGGCCCTCTCCCGGCCGGAAGCGGTCCTGAACCTGATTGCGTTTCTGGGAGGCGTAGCTCATTAGCAACTTGAGATTCGGTTCTTCTTCGCTATTTTCCGTAATGAAGAATGCACCGTTCTGAGCCGAAACAAGAGGAGCCAATTCGGAAAGAATCAACTTACTTACGTTTACCAAATTTCTCTGTCCTTGCAAAAGCCTCGTAAACTTGGCAAGGTTCGTCTTTAGCCAGTCCTGTTCCGTATTGATTCGGGTCGTCTCCCTTAAATTTCGGATCATCTCGTTGATATTATCCGACAGGGCCGCCACTTCTCCCGCCGCCTTTACCGTCACCGATCGGGAAAGATCCCCTTTGGTCACACCCGTTGCCACTTCCGCGATCGCCCTTACTTGAGTCGTCAAGTTACTCGCCAATTGGTTCACGTTATCCGTCAGGTTTCTCCAGAGACCAGCGGCACCGGGGACGCTCGCCTGGCCTCCCAGTTTTCCTTCTATACCCACTTCCTTAGCGACCGTAGTCACCTGGTCTCCGAAAAGTCCCAGAGTGTCGATCATATCGTTGATCGTATCGGAAAGCTCTGCGATCTCTCCTTTGGCCTCCAAATATAACTTTTTCTTTAAGTCTCCGTTCGCCACGGAAGTTACCACTTTAGCGATTCCCCTCACCTGAGTTGTGAGGTTGTTCGCCATGAAATTCACGCTATCCGTAAGGTCCTTCCAAGTCCCAGCGACTCCCCGAACATCCGCCTGGCCTCCCAGTTTTCCTTCCGTTCCCACCTCTCGGGCAACACGAGTCACCTCCGATGCAAACGAGTTCAACTGGTCCACCATCGTGTTGATCGTGTCTTTCAGTTCTAGGATCTCTCCCTTTACATCCACTGTGATCTTCTTGGAAAGGTCTCCTGTTGCAACCGCCTTCGTGACCTCGGCGATATCTCTCACTTGGCCCGTTAAGTTCGAGGCCATGGAGTTCACACTATCCGTAAGGTCCTTCCAGGTTCCCGCTACTCCCCGAACATCCGCTTGACCGCCAAGCTTTCCTTCCGTTCCCACCTCTCGGGCAACACGAGTCACCTCCGATGCGAAAGAGTTTAACTGGTCCACCATCGTGTTTACGATCTTCGCAGTTCGCAGGAACTCTCCCTTCAAGGGCCTTCCTTCTATCTCCAAGGACATGTTCTGGGATAGGTCTCCTCCCGCCACGGCTCCGATTACTCGCATGACCTCGGTATTCGGTTGTACTAGATTTCCGATGAGGGAGTTCACCGAATTGATGCAGGCGGCCCAGGATCCGCTGGTTGCAAGGGCGCTGATCCTTTGGGAAATCTTTCCTTCTTGGCCGACTTCGTTACTGATCCTCTCGAATTCTTTTACCATTCGATCGTTCTGATCTATGATATCGTTCAGTAGATCCGCAATCTTACCGGAGAGGCCGGTTCTGTCCAAAGACATCCTTTTGGAAAGATCCCCTCTACGCAACGCAGAGAGAACTTCCACAAACTCCCTCAAATCCAATTCGTTCTTATCAACGAAAGCTATTGTCTTAGTGCTCACCATTCGGAACCAACCCAGGTGCAATCGGCCAAAAGCACCACCTAAGTGAGTAATCATGCTATGAAACTGAAAGAATCACAACAAAAATCGAATATTCTTTCGGTGTATTATTTTAGTTAGACGGTATATTCATATGTAGTGAAAAATGCTACAAGGGGTCCCAAGTTCCCGAACCTTCGAGAACCGCAACAGGCAAGAACGGACTTCGACGGATTCTTTTTATTCCACGAGTCTTTGGTCGAAAGCGTATCGGACCAATTCCTGGGAAGTCTTCAAATTCATTTTATCGAAAATTCTAGCTCGGTATGTATTCACCGTATTCACGCTAAGCGTCAGCTCCTCCGCGATGGATCGAACGCTTTTGCCTTTGGCCAACATAAGCATAATCTGAAATTCTCTTTCCGAAAGAAGTTCATGGGGAAGTCTATCCGTGGGTTTAGCCAATTCCCTTACTAGAATTTCCGTAGCGTCGGGGCTCACATATCTTTGTCCCGAAACTACTTTTCGAATGGCGCCTATCAATTCTTCCGCCGCACTTCCCTTCGTGATATAACCGTCCGCTCCCGCTTTCAAGGCTCTTACGGCGAAGCGGTCCTCCGGATACATACTGAGCACCAAGACCCTTGTGTTCGGAGAAATCCTATGGATATGCTTGAGTACGTCCAACCCTCCCATGGAAGGCATATTGATATCTAAGATGAGAATGGAAGCCGATCTGGATTCCAAAAAGTCCAATACTTCCTGACCGTTTTCCGCCTCATGAATAATTCGTATATCCTCCTCGACGGAAAGGATCTTTTTCAAACCTTCCCGGATCAGGACATGGTCGTCCGCCAATACCGTATCGATCATTTGCTTACGTTCTCCTTGCTATTACGCGGTATTTTAACTAAAACTAATGTTCCTTTTCCTTCTTGCCCGATTATTCTCGCCTTTCCTCCTAATTCTATGACTCGTTCGCGAATCCCGATCAGCCCCAAAGACCGGGAATCGGACAATTCTTCCTTACGGATTCCGATTCCGTTATCCCTTATGGACAGGAAATAATAGGAGTCCCTTTCTCCTATACGAATGGAAACCGTTTCCGCCTTTGAATGACGCGCCACATTGGTTAAGGTTTCTTGGAAGATGCGAAACAAAGCGATGGAAGTATCCCGATCGGGAAAAAGGGACTGGGTCCGTAGGGTAACTTTACAAAAAATTCCGGTCCTTTTCTGAAAATCCTTCGCATGCCATTCGATCCCCTCCAAAAGCCCCAGGTCGTCCAAAATCAACGGCCTCAGTTCCGTAGCGATTCTTTGCACCGCTTGGATCGCAGTATCCGCTAGTTGTGACATCTCATTCAATTCTTCGAGAAGAAGAGTGTGGGTCGACGGGATCAGATTTCGATTTTGACGCAGAAGCGTCAGATCTATCTTTAGAACGGTTAAAAGTTGCCCGAGTTCGTCGTGTATTTCCCGAGCCACCAATAATCTCTCTTCTTCCCTGGCTTTTTGCAATCTTGCGGATAAGGACCTCAATTCTTCCCTGGAATTCTTCAGATTTTCCTCGGAGATTTTCCTTTCGAAGACTCTAGAAATTTGGGAACCTATATAGGAAAGCGCTTCCAAAAGAGAAGCGTCCGAATCCGTAGCGTCGGAGAAAAATTCGAGCACTCCCACCAATCTTTCCTTTACCCAAATAGGAGTGGCGTAGGCGGAACATATCCCATTCCATGCGCTTTTCCGCAAGTTAAGCGGAATATCCGTAAGCCGGATCGCCGTCCTTTCCTCGACTACGCGAAGAGCCGGATTCCACTCCTTAGGAATCTCCCCCCTTTCCAACTCGGCGCGGAGGGACTTGAAATTCTCCTTTTCGGATACGAACCATATGGGAGTTCCTTCCAATCTATTATCAGAATCCGACCAAAGATACACCCTACCCAAATCCCATTTCGCGACGGCGCAAATCCGATCCAAAGCGAATCGCAACAAATTTTCCGTATCGTCCGCTTCGTTTGCGGCGGTAGCGATCTGTTGCAAAAGATTCAGAAGAGATATTTTACGAAGAAGTTCCTCCGTTTCGGACTCGATATCCGAACGCCTTCCGTTACGGTCCTTGATTGGATAAAGCTCCTGCGCAAACGTGTGCATAACGATCGCCTTCCGCCTTTATCGAGAAACGAAATGGATTCGTTTCGAAAAAAAAGAATAACGCAATCATATTCTTGTTTCAATTCGTTTTTCCGCCTAACAAGAACGGATTCATAAGAATAGGGGGTATTTTTCCCTTGGATTCCCCTTATATTCGCATAACAAATAGAACATTCTAATCCGTTGGAACTATCAAAAAAATCGGATTCGGGAGCCGATCTCGGGAGTCGCCGACAATAATCGATTGTATCGTTTTTGAGTTCGTAGAGTCTTGCCGAGAACTAAATCCACTCGGAAATCGGGAACAACCAACAAATGTCCAAAAATTATTATCGAGGAAAGAAGGCTTTTATCACTGGAGGTTCGTCCGGTATAGGGAAAGGGCTCGCGATCGCTTTGGCGAAGGAAGGCGCCGACGTATTCCTCTGCGCCAGAAACGAATCTCTCCTGAAGTCCGTAACGGAAGAGTTACGCTCGATCGGTCCTAATTCCAGATTCGGTTACGCAGTGGCGGATGTTTCCGATAAAGAACAGATCGAGAAGGCGGCCCAAAAAGCGCTGGATAATTTAGGAAAAATGGACCTCGTAATATGCAATAGCGGTTTCGCCCAGGCCGCGGAGGCCCAGGATCTGAGCGAATCGCAGTACCGTAAAATGATGGATGTGAATTATTTCGGACATGTGAATACGGCTTTAGCATTTCATAAATATCTAACCGGCCAGGGATCAGGAGATATCGTATTTTTATCCTCTACGCTCGCCTTCTTCTCCATTTACGGCTATGGAGCGTATTCGGCTAGCAAGTTCGCGATCGCAGGATTCGCGCAAGCTTTCCGCCAAGAGATGATGCTCCACGGCGTAAAAGTGAAATTATTCTTTCCTCCCACCACGGACACCCCGGGACTCGCAAAGGAAAATGAGGATAAGCCTCTTATCAGTAAGGAAATCGAAATGGGATCCGCCTTAAACATGGTGCATTCCGTCGAAAGCGTCGCAAAAGGAATCCTAAAATGGATCCCAAATCGGAAATTTATCGGATATACCGGATGGGATTCCTGGCTCCAATATTTTCTTTTCCGACATTTCCCCGAATGGAGCATCCGAATCACCGATTCGGAATTACGAGGCGCTCAGGATCGCTTGCTAAAAAAAGCGAAGAATTAGATCTTCGAAATATAGTTTTTATTAAACCGTCGAATTTTAGATTTTTCTAACAGGGTACCATAAATGAAACCGATTGCAACCGATTGGAAAGAAGTCATACGTCCGGACGAGGAT
This sequence comes from Leptospira wolffii serovar Khorat str. Khorat-H2, assembly GCF_000306115.2. NCBI lineage: Bacteria > Pseudomonadati > Spirochaetota > Leptospiria > Leptospirales > Leptospiraceae > Leptospira > Leptospira wolffii. Next base: position 468,098 of record NZ_AKWX02000007.1, on the reverse strand, counting down.
AATAGATTCACGGAGTACGCGAATCTATTTCAAGCCATACAAAAAGAGAACTCCTCAAAATTCGGAAACGGAAGGACCTTGCATAGAAAGCAACTCTTAGGATGCAAAGCCTTGTTAGAAATACCGTCGGATCTTCCGGATTACGCAAGGCAAGGTATCTTTTCCGAATCCGGAAAGAAGGAAACCTGGATTCGACTCTCCAGCGGAAGCATGAAGCTACAATCCGATTCCATAGGAGACATCCGAGGATTCGCATTGAAAGTGGGAGGAGTGAAAGGTCCGAGCGCTCTACAAAACGGAAACACTTCCTATCAGGATTTTCTACTCATCAACCTGGAAGCTTTCTCCTCTCCGAAAAGCGACGAATTCGTGGGATTGGTATCCGCAGCCTCCAAGGGAGGAGCTTCCCTCCTCGGATATCTAATACGAACGTACGGATTTTTAGGCGCTTTCGCAAGGCTCAAGAAAGCCTCCGCAAGCTTCAATAAGCCGTTCAGCGGTTTTGCAACCGAAGCGTTTCACTCGGCGGCTCCGATTGCCTTCGGTCCTTATGCGGGACGGGTCCGCCTATTGCCTCCGAAAGAACAGATACAAAACCAAAAGGCCTCCCAGGATTGGGGAAAGGATATATCCGATAGGCTCAAAAAAGAAAGCCTAACGTATCTTTTGCAGTTCCAATTCTTCACGGACGAGAAAACCACTCCGATCGAAGACGCTTCCGTGAATTGGCCCGAAAAGGAAGCCCCTTATATCACTCTGGCGAATTTAATTCTTCCGATGCAGGATACCGATTCGGAAGAAGGGAAAATTCTCCAAAGGAAAATCGAAGAGACGGTATTCGATCCTTGGGAAGCTCTCTGGGAGCATCGTCCTTTGGGAGACGTGATGCGTGCCAGAAAATATGTGTATCTTGCCAGCCAAAAGGGCAGAAATGCCCACTCTGGAATGTAGATTCCGGCTTAATTCTGCTAATTTGATATAAATATCTGCAATAGCAGATTTTCAATAGACAGATATGCCAAATCTTGCCAGGCTTTGTATGTGGAAAATCTTGAGAAGAAATGGGATTCGCTTCCAATTTTAGACCTTTCCCTTTGGGAAAGAGGAACATCGCAACAAAGAGAAAGGTTTCAGGAAGATCTAAGGGAAATCGCACATGAACTAGGGTTTTTCTATCTGATCGGACATGGAATTCCTTCGGAAAGCATACAAGTAGCGCTTAATGTATCCAGAAAATTCTTCGATCTTCCGGACGAAGAGAAGCTGAAAATAGAAATGGTACATTCTCCCCATTTTCGAGGTTATAATCGTGTAGGTGCGGAGCGGACCCTCGGCCTTCCTGATTTTCGAGAACAGTTGGATATCGGTGCGGAGCGTCCTTCTCATTCCGAAAAATGGAACTCCGAGGTCTGGTCCAGACTACAAGGTCCGAACCAATGGCCCGAGTCCTTTCCCGAATTTCGGAAAATCATTTCTTCCTACCAAAAATCCGCCGCGGATTTAGCGGTTCGCTTAATAAAAGCCTTCGTCGCCGCATTAGGACAGAAAGAGGAAGTCTTCGATTCCATCTTAGGAGAATCCGCTCACCAATTGCTGAAAGTCATTCGTTATCCCGGAAGGGAGAAAACAGAAAGCCACCAAGGAGTGGGAGCCCATAAGGACGGAGGATTCGTCACAATTCTTCTACAGGATGAGAGAGAGGGGCTGGAAGTGGAACACGGAGGGGAATGGATTCGAGTCCCGCCGATTCGGGATAGTTTCGTGGTCAATATCGGAGAATTATTGGAGCTGGCCTCGGACGGTTATTTAAGAGCCACGGTACATAGGGCGATCGTCCCTCCCGAAGGAACGGATAGAATTTCCATCGGCTATTTCTATAGCGCAAGATTGGATGCGGATATTCCCTTACTCGAATTGCCGGAGAACTTACGGAAAGGAATTCGAGGGCTCACTCAAGATCCGGACAATCCGTTATTCTATCAGGTCGGTAAGAATTTACTCAAAAGTAGGCTACGCTCCCATCCGGACGTCGCCGAAAGACATCATCCGGATCTTCTACATTCCAAATTTTAGAACCTTTTCCCAAAAACGAGGAACCGCCTCCAAATTCTGATTGATGGACTAAAAAAAAAGGAGAGCATTCTTCGGATCTAAGGAACCTACGATTCTTAAAAATAGAGGTGAACCATGGGACAGGAAGGAACGGAACCGACAGGACCCGATTTTAAAAAAGGATTTCCGGTCTCTCAAATCAAAGAAGGAGAGCCGATACCAGGTCAGGTGGACGGAGAATCCGTTCTATTAATAAAACGTAATAATTCATTTTTTGCGGTAGGCGCGAATTGCACTCACTATACCGCTCCTTTAGCTGACGGAATTCTAATCGGTTCCGAAATCAGATGCCCCTGGCACCATGCCCGTTTCGATCTGAGAACGGGAGAGGCGATCGGACCTCCCGCCTTAAATCCTATCTCATGCTATCGCACTGAGATTCGAGGAGACCTCGTTTTCGTTTCGGAGAAAACGAATCCTTCTCTCCAAAAACCCGTCATTACCGAACCCAAATCCGTGGTCATCGTAGGAGCGGGAGCCGCAGGGAATGCGGCCGCAGAGACCTTGCGCAAGGAAGGATACCAAGGTTCCGTAATACTCCTAGGTGCGGAAAAATTTCTTCCCACCGACAGACCCAATCTCTCCAAGGATTACTTGGCAGGAAAGATCCCGGACGAATGGATTCCTCTTCGTTCTTTCGATTTCTATTCCGAAAATAAAATCGATCTCAGACTAGGTATCGAAGCCAAAGAAATAGATCCTAAAAGCAAAACGGTCCTTTTATCCGACGGAAGAAAGGAATCCTACGACGTCTTGATTCTTGCCACGGGTTCCAGTCCGATCCGACTTCCCTTGCCGGGCGCCGATTTGCCTCACGTATTCTACATGAGAACTCTTGGGGATAGCAATGCAATATTAGAAAAGACTAAATCGTCTAAAAAAGCGGTTCTCGTAGGAGCCAGTTTTATCGCCCTAGAAGTGGCCTCCTCTCTCATCCAAAGAAATATAGAAGTGCATTTGGTGGCTCCGGAAAGTCGTCCCTTAGAAAGAATCCTAGGTCCCGAACTAGGGGATTTCATACGTAAACTTCATGAGAAGAAGGGAGCAATCTTCCATTTAGGCAGAACTCTATCCTCTATAAAAGAAGGGTCCGTGCAATTGGACGACGGATCCGTCTTAGAAGCAGATATAGTGGTTGCGGGCGTAGGAGTAAGGCCAATTCTTTCGCTTGCGGAACAAATCGGATTGAAGACGGATAAGGGAATTCTAGTGGATGAATATCTTCGCACTTCCGACGAGAATATCTATGCGGCGGGAGATATAGTTCGCTGGCCCGATCCTCATACAGGCCTTCCTATCCGAGTGGAGCATTGGTCCGTTGCCGAAAGACAAGGTCAAGTGGCCGCAAGAAATGCCATCGGCAAAAAGGAAAAGTTTCGGGACGTCCCGTTTTTTTGGAGCGACCATTACGAGGTGCCCATCTCTTACGTAGGTCACGCGGAAAAATGGGACAAGATAGAAATCTTCGGAAGTATAGAGGATAAAAATTGCGGATTAGCTTATACTTTAGAGGGAAAGATTTTAGCGGTCGCGACCATCTACAGAGACAAGGAGAGCCTTCTGATCGAGGATGCTATGGAAAAAGACGACCAAAAAGAAATCCGTAGAATTTTAGAAACGATTCGAAATCCCTAATTCTTAGATTCGGACTCTCCCGTTTTTCCGTTCTTTCTATATAGCGCGGGAGAGAATCCCGTCACCTTTACGAATTGGGAGTTGAAGGCGGACTTGGAATTGAATCCCACTTCGAATCCGATTTCCAAAACCGGTTTTTTAGGATCCGAAAGCAAAAGTTTGCACGCCTCTCCGATTCGATATCGGTTTACCAATTCGTAAAACGTCTCTCCATGGATTTCGTTCAGATACCTGGAAGTTTGGTGGGAAGTAAGTCCCAATCCTACGGCCAAATCTCCCAGTCTCAATTCGCTATCCTTGAAAAAGGACTCCTCCTCCATCAAACGATTCAACCTTGCGTTAGCCGCTTTTATCTCCTCGGAGGAAAGAGTCGTATTCTGATACTTTGCATTTTGGATCACTTCCGACATTTCATGAAAGAAATTGGGATGTATTTCCTTTAATACGAATAATAAGATCACGATCCCTGTGATGCAACATGCTCCGACAGCGAATAATAGATCGCTTTTCAGAAAGTATGCGGGACCGATCAGGCTGTTGGCGATTACGGGTAAGAGTAGAAGTACCCATACTAATCTCAATTCGTATATTTCGTATTTTTGGCTCACTTTATGATAGGTATATAAGCAAAAAAGAGAATAGACGGAGACCTGCACGGTTGCGGCCAAAGTGGCGAGATGGATCCAATCCCATCTAAATTCGGAGGAATCCTTCAGGATCGCCTCGCGCAAAGAGGAAGGGCTTTGCGAAAAATAGGCCAATTCTGCGACTGCAAAACAAAAAGTGGGAATGAAATGGATCCAGTACCTCCGGATCAATTTTAGGATCCCTCCACCCCCTTCCTCTTCTCTTTGCAATCTGGATCCGATATAGACGTAAACCAAGGGCCCCACAAGAGTCACGCTGGTATGTAGGAACAAAAATAAATAAGGAAAATCGAATTTGCCTGGATCGAAATACCATCCGTAGCGGAGTAGAATGGATCCGGTGAGAAACAGAATAAAAACGAGTACGGTATTTTTAGGAGGCTTCTGGATGGATTCCAGAAAAGAATATAAAAAGGAAATTCCGGCCCCGAAAAATACGAAGCTCACCAATCCACCCAATATCCAATCCATAGGTTCCGTCCATAGAGCCCGATCTTTTCCTCTTTACCATTTCTTTTTGCAAATTTTAGGAATCCTTTTCCCTCTTCTAGGCGATAATTCTTCCCATCCGATAAGATAGAACGTCTATCCCGATAGGAAAGGTCGATCGGTTGCGATTCTAGTTTAGAATCCTGTGCATGAATCCAAAAACGCATCCGCTTGCAGTCATTCAATTGAAAGGAACCCAGGAAGAAATGGGTCGCCAATTCGGAGAAATCATGCAGGAAATCGGTCAATTCGAGCCTATCTTCGATTTCTATCCCGTTATGGCGCAGAATTTACTCTTGGGTAGTCTGCCCAGAAATAAAAGAAACGCACTTTCTAAGGCCACCATTTCCTTTCTGGTAAAAGCCGCTCAAAATCGGATGCGCAAGACCCGTCCTTACGAATTCTCCCGAAGGACCCTTGCCTCTTTGCAGGCAGCGGGACGTTCCGAAAAAATCGAGAAGGATCTATTCACCATGGACGCTTTTCAGAATTCGATCGGCATTTTGGGAATGCTACATGTACTTCCCGAACTAAGCAAATTTGTAGGAAGAGAGAACCTACCTCAGATTGCGGCCTGCACAAGCGTAGGAGTCTGGGGAAATCAGAGTAGAGACGGGAAATTATACCATGCCCGTAATTTCGATTTTCCTGGAGTGGGAGTATGGGACGTCCGGCCTATCGTAGTCTTCTGTACTCCGGAAAAAGGAATGAAGTACGGATATGTGGCTTGTAGAGGCGCCGACGTGCCCGGCATCACGTCCTTCAACGAAGCCGGTCTTACCCTCGCTTTCCATACGCGCTTCCATAAGAAAGTGGGATTCGACGGACTAGGAGTAATCGATTTCGGGCATAAGATCATCTCGGAGGCGAGGAGCATCCGGGATGCAGTGGATCTAGCCCGTCGTTACAAGATCAATTCCACCTGGGGAGCAATCGTAACGAACTATAAGGAGAAGGGACCGAAAGCGGCGATCATAGAGACCAACTACGGAGACATAGACGTGACGTATTCCCGTCCGGAGAAGGACTCCATTATCAACACGAATCATTACCAAAGCGATCGATTGAGACAAGGGGAAATACTAGCGGCGCCGGTCTTTTACCACCATTGCTTGGCAAGATACGAGAGAGCCCAAGGTCTATTGGATTCCCAAAGAAAGAAAGGAACCGATGTGAAGGACCTCCAACAAATCCTGGACGATACTGCGGATGCGGACGGCGGACAGAAGAAAACGATGGGATCCACGATCCGCCAGATCACTTCCGTAAAATCGGTGGTAATGAGTCCGGAAGCTAAAAAGATCTATGTTTCGGTGGGCACGGCTCCTACGGGAAGCGGTCCCTACTTGGAAATACCTATGACTTGGGGACCTCCCGGATACAAAATACTGGAAACCGAAAAGAAAAAATCCAAACAAAAGAAGAATATGACCTCCTCTTCCAGCTCCATATCGCATTATAAAAATGCAATGCTTATAAACGACGATCCCACGCTGGGAGGAACTGAAGATATCCTGAAAGAACTTCGTTTTGCAAGCGAATCCGAGAAAGGAGATCCTTCCCTACTCTTCCTACAAGCAGTCCTCCAAATGGAAAGCGGAAGACTACGTTCCGCGGAAGAGCTGTTAGAAGAGACGTATCGACTGGAAGGTTCGCCTTTCCGCAAACAACAAGCGGGTCTTTGGCTGGCAAGAACCCAATCCGCTCTAGGAAAAAAAGCTTCCGCAAGACAATTCTACGATTCGGTTCTCTCCACTAAAAATTCTCCGTTAGGAGAAGTTTGGAAAAGGAAAGCGATCTCCGATAAAGGCAAGTATTCTTTAAGAAAACTGAAAAACGTAACGCCTAATTTTTTATTAGTGGATGCGAACGAGCTATAAACTCTCTCTATAAGGAAATTCTGTAGCGTTATTTATACTTCCGTAGAGGGAGAAAAAACTACGTATAAGTACGGATACCCGTAATTCGTTTCCAATGAGACAATTATGGGTAGGTCCGTTTATATGTTAAATTATTCGAAAATCACAAGAATCCTTCTATTCTCACTCGTTCTTTTTCTCTCCGCCTGCAACAAAGGAGGTAAGGATGATAGCACAGGCTTAATTCTCGCCTACTTATTCTATGAACCGCCGGTAGCCGATATCGTCTTCGATAAAGGATTTCCAGGATCCAATAACGTAGTTGCCGGTTTCGATTTTCCGGGGGTCTCCGGAGATTATACGGTTACGATCAACGGAACATCCGCGACAGGGATCAGTTTGCCGGATTCTACTAGCCTGCAATTTACTATGCCTAGCCTTTCCGGAATCACTGGAAATACTACGGTTCCCATGATCATCCAGAAGCAAGGAGTAGATTACATATTCAAAACGGTTCGATATCGTCCTCTATTAAGCATTACTCTCGGGCAGCCCAACGCCTATTACGAAAGAATCAGTGCAGGAGACAATTCGGTATTCTTCCAATTTACCGCGGGCACTCACACTGTTTCCTCGCAGCTGGGTAATGTCCAAACAGATTTCCCGGCAGCAGGGGCCAACGACGATTCGGGAAATCATATCATCAACGCATTCGGATATAACGGCGCTAATCTGAATCTTTCTTACCTTACTTCCGCCAACGCATCGGATACCTTCGCCGCCGCGGGGGGCACTTCCTTCGTATTCAAGAAGGTCACCCTAACTTCGGGAAATACATACATCGTCCGAGTCAGACACGTAGGAGGGATCATCACTTACTTCAAAATGAATATTTCCAACGGACAAATTACCGCTTCCGGCACCGACAACCATGTCACAGATCCTGCCTGGATACTCTGTTATGATTTTCAGGGAAGAGGTAGCGTGGCCAGCGGAAACGGTTGTGCGATCCAGAATGCATCCAATCCGAGTGGTGCGAGAGTAGGACGTTGCACGTATCCTTCCGAGGGAGGACTAACGACCAGAAATTACTATGCATTCGGCTATAGCACCTACTACGCGGCGCAAACCTGCTATGTTCCGGGGTTCGGTTCTTACAACCATGCCGACGCGATCTTCGAAGACAATTAAGACTTAATAAGAAAGGCTTAATGCACTTAAAGCAAGCCGATTAGGAATCCATTTGTGGTTGCCGAATCCTCGGATAAGCGGGAGTCTAGTTCGACGATGGCTCCTCGGAATTCCAAAAAAATATTCCTCATCGACGATCACGCCTTGGTTCGTTCCGGACTCAAGGCGGAGATCGAATCCGACGGAACTTACCAAGTAAGCGGTACCGCTTCTTCCATCCGAGAAGGAATCAAAATCATGTCCTTCTCGCCCGTTGACCTTCTTATCTGCGATGTTTCCCTACAGGGAGAAAACGGAATTCAGGAATTCCAATCCTTAAAAAGCAAATTTCCCGAGTTGAAGATCGTCTTCCTTACGATGCATAAGGACTGGTCTTATCTGCAAGACGCCGTAGCCGCGGGCGCCGACGGATATCTCTTAAAAAGCGATTCTACCGATTCCATTCTTTCCTCCATTAAAAAGGTTTTTGCGGGAGGAAGAGTTTTTCCGGGAGAGATAGCGAACTTCAGTTATAATCCCATCCAGATCGAGGAAGCCAGGGAGGCGGTTCAAAAATTGACAAAACGCGAAAAGGATATTTTAGCCCATCTGGCAAAAGGTAAGCTCAACCGGGAAATCGCGGAAAATTTGGAATTAAGCGTAAGAACTGTGGAGACTCACAGGGCTTCTATATTAAAAAAATTGCAAATAGAAAACACGGTCGAACTTACGAGACTGCTCGTCCAACTCAAATCCTTGAATTTTCTTTAACTCGGCAGAAGCACGGTAAACCGACTCCCCTTTCCGGGTTCGGAATCCACTATTACTTCTCCTCCGTGAGCTACCGCGATTTTACGCACTATGGATAATCCGAGCCCCGCCCCGTGGGGTTTCTTACTATCCAAAGAAGAATGAAACAGCATAGACTTCGCCTCCTCGCTAAGTCCCGGGCCATTGTCTTGGAAAATCATGTACAATACTTCGGATTCCTTTTCTATGAGTACAGAAAAATCGACTTCCCCTTCGATCGCCTCGATGGAATTTTTAGCCAAATTGAAGATGAGCCTACGGATCCTCAAGGGATCCAACCTGAACTCTCCGGAAGCGGAGACCTTGCATCGCAATTCGAAATCTCCCCGCATGGATCGGAAGTAGAGATACAAATCCCTTTCAATTTCCTGAAAGAATTTCCGGATATCCACGGAGCGAAGATCCAATATGATTCTATTCTTGGAAAAATCCAAAATATCGTAGGACAAATTCGTCAGAGCGTCCGTTTCTTTTTTGGTCCGCTGGAGTGCGGCAACCATCTCCTCAGAAGTTCCGTTTTCCATCGTTTTAAGATTCTGCTGTATTAACATAATATGATGTCCGATATCATGGACGATTTCCGCGGAAAGTTCCCCCAAAATCGCGAGCTTTTCCCTATCCTGTCTGGATACGTTCTGGATGGAGAGAAAGAGAGCGTAAGCGATCCCCTGCAGCCAATCCATCTGCGATTCTTCCTCAAGACGGCTAGACGAAGGCAAACTGAGTAAAAGTCGATGGGAATCGCTCAAAATGGGAAGAATCATCCTCCCTTCTTTCCAAAACGGTTCCGAAATCCTTTCCCACGGGACTCCGTAACTTCTTTCCAAATCCTCTCCGGATATATTTTCCGATTCGATCGGATTTCCGAACTTAGAAATCGTATAACGCGTCCAAACCGCTCCTTCTCCCTCGGCGATGTATATGTAAGCGTTATTATCTATTCCGAAATTTTGATGCAGAATTCCCAAGGTGGAACCCGCTGCCTCCGAATGAGAGGTGGAAAGCATGATTTCCCGAGTGGAAGAAACCAAGGATTTCATCCTAAGGGAGAGAATACGGGAACGCTCGAAGGAGGCGGAAAATAATTTGGAGATCAGGAGAGAATAAGATACTACGAGAAACACCAACGCATAAGGTATGAGATAGGTCGTATCCAGAAATCCCAGAACCAAGAATATGTCGTTATAAGTTAGCACCATATCTATGATATAGGCTATGAATAAGAATAAAGCCCCTTCATTCCTCTTCCAGACACCGTAGCCGAGAAGAATCGCCCAAATCGGAGCGGTAGTGGCGAATACATAATAGGAAAGAGGCATTAGAGTCAAAGTATAATATTCGTTTGGAAGAATTACTACCGCAGCGGAAGAAACGAAAAGAGGAAGGTTCAGATAGAAACCGAACCTTCTCCAAAACTCGGTAGGACAAAGTCGATGCAAAAAGGAGTATAACGCAACGCCTGCCAGATAAATACTCAAATACTCGATTCGATTCAAAAAATCCCAAGGGAGAAAGGAGAACATACTATAAAGAATCCTTTCTCCGGTGCTCATTACTCGCAACAGGATCCAGAAGCAATACACGGAAAAATAGAGAGGGGCCTTTTCTTGTCTCCGAAAGAAGAATAGGAAAAGGTGGTATACGAACATACAACTCGACACGGCAAAAAGTATCAGATCCACTCCGAACTTACGGCTGGAATACTGGATAATATCGGATACATCGCCCAAAACGATGAAATTCCAAAGGCCTCCCCATCGGTTTGAAAAATTAGAAACATGTAATATTATATCCAGATCCGTATCGTTCGGCAAAATCGCTATCTGAGGATTATACGAAGCGGAAGAGGATTCTGCGGTTTCACCCACTTTGCCTGCTCCCGCGATACGACTCCCGTTTACGTAAAGGACGTAAGAGGTTCCGATATCCGGAAGATATAAGGCCAGCCTTTCTTTTTTTTTGCCCCGGATTTGCAATCTATACGAAGCAAATCCGTGACCCGTTTTTCCGTCCGTTTCCAGATCCCAAACGGAAGGCACGGAAATGTAACGGGTATCACCGAGGTCTTTTTCCTTCTTTTCTGCATCCGGAACAAGGAACCGATTCGGGTAATATTCCCATTCTCCGTCCAAACGAATCGTCTGATGAGAATCGAAATCCAAAGCGGAAAGATCCAAGCTTCCCTTTTTTGCGGAAATGGACTTTGGAGAGGAGCATCCGCAAGCGAAGACTAGAATGCACGCGAATAGCAGAACGTAATAGGTTCCCGGGCGCGTTTGCATAACAGCAAAATTGGATAGAATCCGAGATTCCGTAAACGAAAAATAGGGACCTATTTATGAACCCCGCTGCATTCGGGACAAACGCTTGTTCATCGGATCCCTTTGTAGGAAGAATTCGAAAAAAAGCAGTCGGAAGTATTTTTGACTATTCGGATTCAGGTTTTTAAATAACTTCATGCAAATCCAAGGCCCGGCTTCGAATCGAAAAGCGTTCGAAAGAACTGCACTCGGAAAGAAAGGAAACATTCTTGCATCGTTATCTAGGCTTGCTAATCCTTCCCTTCCTACTCGGTTGTCTAAATAGCCATAATTCTCCCAAAGTGGTCCAAGGAGTTTTGGATCTTTCTTCTTGGAATTTCCGAAGTTCGGGTCCCGTCGATCTGGACGGCGAGTGGGAATTTTATTGGAAAAAGTTCTTAGATCCGAAAGAAAGCGACCGAGGCGATGCGAGAGCGAGCTTTATACAAGTTCCCGGAAAATGGGAAAAATCCGGTTACGGAAAAGAGAAAAACTCAGGCTTCGGTTATGCGAGTTATAGGCTGCGTATCCTTTTGCCTTCCGATAGAGAACCCTATCTTTGTCTGAAATTTGCGTCCGTGAGTTCTTCGTTTCGACTTTATATAAACGGAAAGGAAATCGTCCAAGGAGGAAGTCCGGGAGAAAATCCGGAACATTACAAACCCGGTTATAGACCGGGAATTTTCAGCTTCCTTTCGGACAAGCCGGAGACGGAAATACTCATCCAAGTATCCAATTTCAAATACTCGAACGGCTCCGGTTTATGGAATCAAATTCAATTAGGCCCGATGGAAGAGATCCAGAAAATTTCCCAGGTCTCCTCCGTTCTGGATTCCATCACATTCGGAACGCTTTTCGCGATGGCGATCTATCACTTTACGTTTTATTTAATGAGAAGAAGGGACTCTTCCGCGATCTTTTTCGCCTTGCTCTGCCTTTGCATCGCGTTTCGAGTCACGTTCTACGGAGAAAGGATCTTCTGGAACCTGATTCCTTTCTATCAAGACTACGATTTCGTAGTTAGAGGAGAGATCCTATTCTTGTTCTTACTTTTGCCAGGGACCGTTTTATACGTTAAGTCGGTCTTTCGAAACGAGTTCGAAAGGGACATCGTATTTAGGACGATTTTTTATCTAAGCATCCCACTCGTGATCGTCCCCGCGATCGCTCCTACCGAATTCTTCACCCGGTCCTTTTTTATCAATTCTTTGGAATTTCTGATGATAGGACTACTGGTCTATCTGTTTGTCAAATTAAGCGCGATGGCTTTTCGAAAAGTAGACGGAGCGAGAATCTGTCTATTCAGCCTACTCGTGAATCTTTCCACGGTTACAAACGACGTACTTTATTTAAACAAGATCATCGATTCGGTCTACTTGGTTCCTTACGGAGTTCTCGCCCTGGTTCTCTCCCAATGCGTTCTACTCGCCTCCCGCTTCTCCAAAGGATTCGTGATGGCCGAAAATCTAGGGGAAGAATTGAAGGAGCTGAACGTAAATTTGGAAAGAATCGTGGTGGAGAGAACGGAGAATCTGAACGAATCCTTGAAGCTACTCCGAGCGGACCTCTCCCTGGCCAAGAAATTACAACAGAAAACCCTACCTAAGTTGAATCTGAACGGTAAGAGCCTATCCATTCATCCCCTATATCTTCCCATGTCGGAGATCGGCGGGGATTATTACGATATCTTCGAAGTGGAGCCCGGATATTTCCGATTATTCCTCGTGGATGCGACGGGACACGGAGTCCAGGCGGCGCTCTTAACCATGACGATCAAGGCGGAATTCGAAAGATTGAAAACGATCAAGGCGGAGCCGTCTCGTATATTAGAACTTCTGAATGCGGAATGCATCCAGAAATACCAGAGCATCAATATCATATTTTCCGCTGTGCTTGCAGATATAGATCTGAACGCCAATATGCTGTATTATTCTTCCGCAGGTCACCCGGCCCAAATAATGAAACGTAAAGAGGACGAGGCGGATTATATATACTCCAGGGGGCCCATCATCGGTCTGAAAAAGAACGCGGTTTATAAGAATTTGCCTATTCCCCTGGAATCCGGAAATCGCATCTTCTTTTTTTCGGACGGCATATTCGAAGAATTCGACCAAGAAAGAAGGGAATTCGGAGAGAGTCGGGTATTATCCCTATTGAGTCGGGAAGTGGAACTGAGAGAAGTTGCAGAAGGACTGATATCGGAATTAAAGATATTTGTGGGACCGAAAGGGCTCCAGGACGACGTCACTTTGTTAGCGGTGGAAGTTCTATAAACTTTACCGGGCGAATCCGGACGGATCCGCGCCGGAGATAAGGATCAGACCTCTACGATATTCGCGTTAGGCGCGTTCTTTTTTATGGATTCGATACCGTTCAAACAAGCCTGCTTGGATTCGTAAGCCTCGCCTTGAGCGATGATCTCTCCGTTTCCTGCTTTGAGCCTAAATCTGAATTTGCCTGAATTGTCTTTATAAACTTCGAATTTCGCCGACATTCTATTCTCCTAAATATTCGGAAACGATGGGAAATTATTTATAGAATGTCAATCCAAATGGAAAGAATAAGCCTAGTCCGGGATCGATTTCCCGGACTACAATCGAGCGATTCTCAGGTGACCGCTTCCAAAATATCGGATTCGGAATCGGAAGCCTTTTTCTTGTATTCGAAAGGATATTCCATATTCGTTAATCTCGCGATTTCATGCATACATTCGTGCATGAATTCTTCCGGATCCTGATCCGGTTGCAGATACTTCAATTCTCCCGCTCTAACGACTAAGCTGGTTCTGCGCAAGAAACCTCTAGGCTTGTAATCCAATCCCAGACATAAAATGGGCAGAGGCGATTCCAACTTACCCACGATGAAACGAAAACCTCCAGGTCTTCCTTTTCCCATTTTGTAAGGAACGGTAGTCTGCTCCGGAAAAATAACCAACATGTTTCCTTGAAAAAGAACCTTTTGAGCGAACAGAAGATCGTCCTTACTTTTTCTAGGTTCCGTACGGTTCAGAGGAATCCCCCCGCATTTCAGGAAGAAGTTAAAGAACATAGGAGAAGCCAAAGAATCCTTCATGATCGCCCAAATGTCCATTCTTCTATGGTAGAGCGCCTTTGCCAGACCCAAAGGAATATCGTCGTTCCTCTGGTGCTTGCAAAGAACGAGCACGGTTCCTTCCGTAGGAACATTTTCCAGACCGTGAGCCTCGGTCTTATAAAAAAGGCTCCCGTAGATTCTCCCGAACCAACGCAAAGCCTTTCTCGCCCATTTTGAACTTCCCGGGTGGGTCTTCTTTTCGCGATTCTTGTTTTTACTTGGATGATTTTTGGAATGCATTATAGAATACGATACCTAAAGTCTCTTCCGGTTGCAAAATTCGTCCCGGGAATCCTCCCCGATTCGAAAAAAAAGCAAGTATCGGGTTTTCCCGATAGGAATATGGCCTTAGAATCAGAAGGATGAAAGAGCAAGACCTCACCGATTTCAATCGAATCGCGGAAGCGATCGATTACATTCGTAAGAATTTTCAGAAACAGCCGGATCTCGAAAAGATCGCGGAGAAACTGCATCTCAGTCCCTATCATTTCCAGAGAATGTTCAGCGATTGGGCCGGAGTAAGTCCTAAAAAATTCCTTCAATATACCACTTTAGAATACGCGAAAAAACTGCTGAGACAAGGCAGGTCCACGTTACTCGATGCGGCCTTCGAATCCGGACTCTCCGGAACGGGAAGACTACATGATCTTTTCGTAAATATAGAAGGAATGACTCCCGGCGAATATAAAAACGGTGGGGAAAGTCTCTCCATAAATTACCGTTTCTCCGAAAGTTCTTTCGGTAGAATCATCATCGCTTCCACCCACAAAGGAATCTGCTATCTCGCATTCTGCGACGATCAAAAGAAGACTTTCTCGGAGCTTAAATCCATTTTCCCTAACGCGAATTTCCAGGAGAAAACGGATACGATCCAAGACGATCTTTTGGATTTTTTAAATAGGGATTGGAAGGAATGGAAGCGGGTCAAACTGCATTTGAAAGGCACGGATTTTCAAATTAAGGTTTGGGAATCTCTTTTAAGAATTCCTCCGGGGAGTCTTACAACTTACGGAGATCTCGCAAAAAGCATCGGCAACCCCAATGCCTCCAGAGCCGTAGGGAGCGCGGTCGGAGACAATCCGGTCGCCTTCCTCATTCCCTGCCATAGGGTGATTCGATCCAACGGAGAATTCGGGGAATACCACTGGGGAGATTCCCGTAAGGCTGCGATGATCGGATGGGAAGCGGCCAGATTGGACAAGAATCTTGCGAACGAGTCTTTCTCCGAAAACGCAATCTGATCCGGGAAGAATCGAATGGATTTATTCTCCCCTATTCTTCCCTTGAATCTTCTACCTTATGAAGGCGTATCGGAATATTACGGATCCGTGTTGGATAAGAATACTGCCGACTCGTATTTTTTTCGATTACTACGGGAAATCCCTTGGAAAAACGACGAGGCGATTATCTTCGGCAAGCATATCGTTACCAAAAGGAAGGTCGCTTGGTTCGGAGATTCGGATTACAAGTATGCCTATTCGAATACGATTAAAACGGCACTTTCCTGGACCAGGGATTTGTCGGAACTAAAGAGAATCGTAGAATCCTTATCGAATAGCAAATTCAATTCTTGTCTCCTCAATCTGTATCATTCCGGAGAGGAAGGAATGGCCTGGCATAGCGACGACGAGAAGGCCCTGGGAAAGAATTCCGCCATAGCCTCTTTGAGCCTAGGAGCCGAGAGAAGATTTCTATTCAGGCATAAAAAGACGAAGGAACAAGTTTCCATTCTTCTAGAAAGCGGCAGCCTGCTACTGATGAGAGAAGAAACTCAGGACAAATGGCTGCATTCCTTACCCAAGGCCAAGAAAATACTCATACCTCGGATCAATTTGACTTTCCGCACAATGATCCCCCAAGAGTGAAATCCTTAGAATAGAGCTGTCTCGGGACGAGATCGCGTTCCAAGAAGCCGGCACAAAACGACGAACTATATAAAAATATATTATAAAAGAAGAATGTATTTCGACTGGAATTCCCGAATCCTTGCACAACCCACTAAATAAAACAAATGTTATATAAAAATTAAATCAAACGGAAACTCTCGATTCTACGGTGAGCGATCGCTTTTTCTCTCCTTTCCGAACCTTTTCCTAAGAAATTCTCCCAAAGCTATTCTGAATATAAGTAAGGATTAAGTCCCGTATGCTATTCTTCCCGTTAAATTAAAGAAACCTCCCCAAATGAAAGAGGATGTAAGATGAAGAGAAAAATCGTTCGGCACCTTTCGGTGCTGGCTTGTGTTAGCCTTCTCTGCGGCATGTCGTTCGCATGCAGCGAGAAGAGTTCCGGGTCCGGGTCGGAATTATTATCCGCTCTTGTTAACGGACTTACCCCCCAAAAAGCGGAAAACGGAGGAGGACTGGTAAGCGCGAGCAGCTATTTCCACACCGAAATCTTCCCGCCCCATTGGTTGAATTGGACCACGGATGGAGCGAATCCGATCGAAACCGGAACTGCCTTCCTCACTCGCGGTTTAAAATGTAGCG
Organism: Leptospira wolffii serovar Khorat str. Khorat-H2; assembly: GCF_000306115.2. Lineage (NCBI taxonomy): Bacteria > Pseudomonadati > Spirochaetota > Leptospiria > Leptospirales > Leptospiraceae > Leptospira > Leptospira wolffii. The sequence continues at coordinate 451,494 of NZ_AKWX02000007.1, read as the reverse complement.
GCCGTTATTGCGACGATGTGAACCTTCTCGCAAGCGAATCCGGATACACGCAGACCAATAGCTGGTGGACGGATTGGTTTTCCGAAGAAGGAACCAATTATCGTATTTGCGACAACAACGGATTCGTGACTGGAATCAAATGCTCCGGAAGCTATTGCGATAACGTTTCCTTGAAATGTTCGCAATTGAATAATAATAACGTAAGGACAGGATGCTACTGGACCGGACCGATCTCGGAAGAGGACGGCGGTAAATTCGTAGCTCCTGAATCCATGTATATTGCGGGCGCTAGTTGTAACGGCAGATATTGCGATAGTATGGCTCTCTACCTTTGCCAAGCGGATAACGGCGGACCCAATATCGATCACGACGCGTTGGCTCAGCAATTCGCCCCTCGTTTGAGATTCGATCAGGAGACCACGACAGGTTCCGGCGATTCCGGCAAATGTTTCCCAAGCGATGCGGGAAGTTATTTCACGCAGAGAGCCGCGGGAGCTTCTCCTCAATCCCTTTGCAATAAAGACTATTCTTCCATTAGCAATAACCAAGTGCCTATCTATTATGACACGGCTCAGGTTGGTACGAATGCGGTTCTGATTCGGTATTGGTTCTTTTATGCATGGCAAAGTACCTGTTTCCTAAGCTTCGGAAGCCATGCAGCAGACTGGGAAGGAATTTCTGTCTTAGTCGTGAACGGCCAAATGAAGAGAGTCGCTTTCTCCCAGCATTCCGGTTGGTATTCCAAAGAAATCGGTAATTTCCAAGTAGTAGATGGAACCCACCCTGTCGGTTACGTAGGTAAGAATGCTCACGGAACTTTCCATGACGACGGCGGATCCGGCGGATGCCTTTACTTCGAAGATTATAGAAATCCGGGCGGCAACGATTACCACATGGATTCTTGGAACAACTTAGTTCGTTTGAAAAGAGGTAGCGATGCTCCGGATTGGATGAATTGCCAAGGAGACGCATGCTTTGACGGTATCGGTCACCCGATGGAAAGAGGAGACTGGCGCTCCCGTGCGGGTTGCGGATCCGACGGATGCGGCAAATCTTCCGTGGGTGGAAATATTCCTTTCGTAAACGATCCTACTGGTTCCGATTTCTCCACGATTTGGGCCAAGCATAGCGGCAGGGTTCTGGATGTCGGAGGCGCAAGCACTTCTGACAGCGTGAATATCTGGCAATGGGCGAATCTAAATGCGGACAACCAAAAATGGTCCTTGGAATCTACCGGAGACGGTTATTTCAAAATCAGCGCCAAACATAGCGGTAAGTGTATGGATGTGAAGGGTGCGTCTAATGCAGGCGGGACCAATGTGGTCCAGTATTCCTGCGGAAGCGGATCCAACCAAAGATTCCAACTTCTATCCTATGGAGACGGATACTTCGCACTGCAAGCCAAGCATAGTAGCCAGTGTCTGGATATCGCAGGTGCGGCAGCCGGAGACGGCGGGCTCCTCATCCAATGGCCTTGCGCTTGGACGGATAACGAGAAGTTCAAATTTACCCCATAATCTAAAGAACGGCGCCTCCTAAAAGGCGCCGTTTTCGATTCGGTCGGTCTCGGATCCGAGGCCGACGGATTTAAACCTTTCTCGCCTAAATATTCAATCCTTTATTTCCGAATTCTTAATATAACTCAAAGCGCCGGAAGGACAGCGATCGATCTGATCCATGATTCTTTCGCTCGGAGTTTCTCCCAATCGGACCCATGGAATTTTCTTCGGATGAAAAACGGCAGGTAAACCGCGGAAACAAATCGCAGAGTGTATACATACGTCCGGCTTCCAAATAACCGTGATCTCCCCGTTCGTGTATTTTTTTACAACCTCGGACATGAGATCTACTTTAGCCCAATTTCGTATCTATATGGATCGGGTTACTCAATACCTTATGAACAGGACAGGCATTGGCCACCTGGAGGAGTCTGGTTCTTTCCTGTTCCGTTAGATTCCCTTCCAAAATCACAACCCGCTCTATATCCGTATGGTCGGTTCCCTTTGTGAGATTCAGTTTGACGGAAACATTTTTAAGATCCATTTTTTTGCGTTCCGCATAGATGCGTATCGTGATATCCGTACAGGCCCCGAGAGCCAGGAGTAGATATTCATGGGGAGAAGGTCCTAAATCGGCTCCTCCGTTTTCGGGGGGTTCGTCCGCGATCAACTCGTGCTTGGAAGTTTTTAGGAGGGTCTTGAAATTCTCGTTTGTACTCAGTACGTTGACTTCTACATCGCTCATGGCCAAAAGGATTCTCTTCCCCTGCGAAGAAGCAATTCTTTAAATTGAGAATCGGAAGGAATCCCGCCCTTTTACAAGAGCGGAATAAAGACAATTTCGGAAAAGATCAGACCTCGGAAGCTCTTTCCAAAGAGTTTGCCGAACCTAAACCGCTTTCCGCCGGGCCTGTTTTCGCAGACACCATCCGATTTACGAAATACATCAGAAAAACGGTTACAAATATCGCCGCAGCAACCACATAACCCAGGATATCGTATCCTTTCAAATATCCTCCACCCTCTTGAGAAACGATCTGACCCGCGCAAAAAGAAGCTAAGGCTCCCGACTCTTGCTGCAAAGCGCTACTGATCGCCATATAAGCTCCCCTATCTTTCAAGGCCGGAACCGCCGAAGTCAATGCATTCGCGGAGATCATTCTTCCCGTAATCGCTACGAATAAAGCGCTATTGATGGCTACGACCAACCAAAAAGAGCTGATTCCCATCTGCGTATAGAACAAAAGGACAACGACGGCAATAACGGAAGCTGCGAAGAATACTGTATATTTTCCGAAAGCGTCCGCTATGCGTCCCGCCAAAGGTCCCGCTCCCAAACTCACTAATCCCGTAATCAAATAAACCCAAGGAAGATCGTCGGGAGAAATTCCCAAATTATGAACGGTAAACGCACTCCCAAAAGGCATGAGCATGAACCCGCCCGTTGCAAGCAACATCGTCGCAGCGAATCCTACAAGATATACGGGATTGGAAAGAGTTTTAGCCAAGTGGGGAAAGGGACGGGTCTCGTGTCTTCCGACCAAATGAGTCGTCAACGGCTTTAGTTTGATCACAATCACGAGTCCCACCGCTAAACTTACAGCAGCGATTAGCCAAAAGGAATATTGCCAACCGATATGCTTGGCGATGAATACTCCCAACGGAAGACCGGCGACTTGACTCACTGCAAAGGCGGTCATGATAAACCCGATGACTCTACCTCGAGTCTCCATCGGAAAAAGATCCGCGACGATCGCAAAACTGGTACCTGAAATAACCCCACCGAAGATCCCGGTGATCACTCTTGCAAAAAGTAGAAACTCATAGGAAGTCGCCAAGGCGCAAAGAACGGTTCCGATCACGAAACCGGTATAGAAGAATAATAGAAACTTCTTCCTGTCGAATTTATCCGCAAAACCGGCCGAAAGTATTCCTGAGATTCCCGCACTCACCGCATAGACGGATACTACCGCACTGAATTGGTGAGGCAGTATTTTCAATGCGGGCATTACGAACACTCCCAGAGGAGAAAGTATCATAAAATCCAGAATGACTGTGAACTGGATGAAGGCCAAAAGCCCTATTATAAATATTTGGTATCTGCTAAACAAAGAACTCATTTTATTTCCTTAATATTCGGGATTAAAGTGCCCCGACCACGAGGCCGTTTCTTGCAGTTTTTAACGCCAGGCCCCACCAGGCGAGTTCGCTCAATAATCTTTCGGCCGCCGAATTATATCGGTATTCCTCGGTAGGTCTTCCGTTATGAAATCTGGCCTTTGCCCAATGGAAACTGACGGAATCCCTTATCGTAGTCATCCTCAATTCCGCGAATACGAGCCTAAGCTGCTCCACCGACCGAAGTCCGCCAGAACTCCCTCCATACGAAACGAATCCGACCGGTTTTCCGTTCCATTCTTCCCTAAGACAGTCGATTGCCAACTTTAAATACGCGGGGTATCCGTGGTTGTATTCCGGGGTGACTACGACGAAAGCGTCCGCTTGATCCACCTTCCTACTCAAAGCAAAAAGATCGGAATTTACGCTTCGAGACATATCCCAGGGAAGGGAAAAATCCCTTAGATCGATATGATCCACTTCGAATCTATCGTCGCGATCCGCTTGTTCTACAAACCAACGGGAAACGGTTTCACCGAATCTTCCTTCCCGCGTACTACCCAGTATCACTCCTAATCTCAACTTCGGATTTATAGGCTCGGACTCCAATCTCATGCCTCTCCCTCTCCTATCGTATTGACAATATTCTACAAGTTGAAGTGAACTTTAAGTAAAGCCCCAGTATCAGTTTTTTTCGCATGTTTGCGAAAAAAATTGCGTAAATCGTTTCTCAGAAATATCTTATAATTTAAGCTAAAGTAAGCTTTAGATTTAAGTATAAGGCATAAATCCTATGGACAAGGACGAATTTCTAAGTATCAGCCAGGTTGCGAAACGTAGCGGAGTCGCATCCTCCGCCTTAAGATTCTACGAAGAAAGAGGTTTGATTTCGTCTCAGAGGGCCGGCTCCGGTCATAGACAATACAGAAGACATGTACTCAGACGGATCGCATTCATTGTATTCGCCCAAAAAGTAGGCCTCACTCTGGACGAAATCTCCGCCGAAATCGCGAAACTTCCCGAGGACCATACTCCTAACGGACAGGACTGGTCCAAACTCTCCAAGACTTGGAAATCCAGAATCGAAGAAAGAATAGAGGAGTTACAAAGATTGCATAACGGTCTCTCCGTATGCATCGGTTGCGGATGTCTTTCTCTTACCACATGCAAATTGGCCAATCCCCAGGACAAACTGGGAAGATATGGAAGCGGACCTCTGCGTTGGATGGCTAAAAGAAAAAGTTAAACAAGCGAGCCCTACTCTCCTCATTTAGTTTGTCTTCGAAACCTTAAAATTAGAGTGGATGCGTAAGCCCTGCGTTTTTAATTTGAGCGCCTATGAACTATTTACGGGAAGCCGTTCCGTTAAAGAACGGAAAAGCGGAGTGCATCAAGATACAAACCAACGATCAAAATTCCTTAACCAGGGAAAACATGATCGAATTGGAGAAAATCCTAGACGAGCTGGAAAAGGACGATAGCGTCCGTGTCGTTCTTTTAAGTTCCGACAATCCTAAATTCTTTTCCAACGGAATCGATGCGGAAAACATATTAAGTACCCCTAGAGAAAGACTCACCGAAGAGATGGGGCAAATCGTAATCCTATTCGGAAGACTTCTGCGCTTCTCCAAGCCTCTTGTGGCCGAAGTCACTGGATACGCCATGGGAGGCGGAGCCGTTATCACCCTCGCCTGCGATTTCAAATTCATGCTGGAAGGCAAGGGAAGAATCGCATTCACCGAGATCCTCGTAGGACTCCCTCTTCCGATCAGTTTTATAGATAAGTTAAAAATCGTGGTGAATCCCAGAAATCTAACTGAAATCTGCCTACTCGGAACCATGTACAAGGCCTCCGAAGCGAAAGAGATCGCGCTCATAGACGAAGTGGCGGAAAATCGAGAAGACTTGCGTAAGATCGTTTTAAAAAAGTTAGAGGAATTGGCCGCTATCGCACCTAGTGCCTATTCAAGAACGAAATTAGCGATCCATAAGGATATATTAGAAAAGTTCGATTCTCAATTGCAATTCACCAAGGATAGCTTCGAGGATCCTAGAGTGGTAGCGAATCTACTGGAAGCTATGACCGCCTTAAAAGAAAAACGAAGACCGAAATTAATATAATTCTTATATATCGAATCGATACGGTTCGAGCAAAAAGAATCGGCTCGATTCGAAAAATTTCGGATGCGTATACCTCGGCTCCTCTAACTTTGTTAAGAATACACCGAGATGACTGCCGGCAACTCCGACTATTGCCGTGTTTGCTGTAGCCGGAAATCCGGAGGCCCCAGCGCTCTGGAATATATAAGCCTTTCCGTTCATAGTTACATTATCCGGATAAGTATGAGCTCCCACAATCAGATCTACAAATCCGTCTCCATTAATATCGGAAGCGGAAACAGCCGTTCCAAAGTATTGATTGATTGCCTCACCTAGGACAGTGTTCGTAGGCGTCGAAGATATTACGGTTCCAGTACTCTTGTACAAGGAAACTCGACCTTGGCCGGAATTATAAGTGGGGGCACCGGAAACCATATCGTCGTATCCGTCCCCATCCACATCTCCCACGGCTATGGCAGCTCCAAAGCCGCTGAATACGCTCGCATGTATGATCGTAGTTGCCGAAGCGGCGGCATTCACGGTGATCCCAGTCGCTCCCGGGCTATTGAAAACGTACACTGCTCCGAAAAAGCCCGTATATTGAGGAGACGCGACAATCAAGTCATAACGTCCATCTCCGTTCACATCTCCCGTCTGGATCCGAATCCCGAAATCGCTCGGCCCCATTTCTCCTATAATCGAAGTGTTTGCGGCGGTGTAAGAAGTTGCCGTAACTCCAGTTGTTCCACTACTATGAAAAACCCAAACTCCTCCGAAATTTCCCGAATATCCGTTTGCTCCGGCGATAAGATCGTCATATCCGTCTCCGTTAATATCGCCTAGTCCGATCCCGGCGCTAAAATTACTTCCGGACGGGCCGGCTACACTGGTACCTGCCGTAGAGGAAATTCCGGTACTACCGGCACTATAATAAACAAATGCCAGGCCTGCGTATCCGCCCACATGATAAGCGCTTGTGGCCAGGTCGTCGTATCCGTCTCCATTCACATCGCCTATCGCGACCGTATATCCGAATTCGTTCGAACCCGGGTAGATCAGAATTAGATTGGCGGATGCGGCGGAACTTACTGTAAAACCCGTAGAACTTCCGTGAAATATGTAAGTTCTTCCTTGCTGTGCATTATAATCGGAAGCCCCGATAGCCAGGTCTCCGTATCCGTCCCCATTCACATCTCCCATGGCAGCCGCATATCCCATGGCTTGCTCCCCGAGAATAACCTGGTTTGCTCCGGTCGTATCCGTGGCCGAAATTCCCGAAGGACCGCCCCAGAATACGAACGCCGCTCCCGCCCCGGAAGATGCTCCGGAAGCCAGAATCACCACATCCGCATAGCCGTCTCCATTCAGATCCCGATTCTTTCCCTTTCTCAGATTCAAACTGATGACTGTAGAATAGTTCCCGCTAGAGTCCAGACTACGAATATCGACAGTATGCGAGGTCCCGAGCTTCCAAGTGGAGGAACCGCTAGGTAAGGCAAAACTCCAACTAGCCGTACCTGTGGCGGCGGAATAGGTCCCACCGTCGATGCTAATTTCCACAGAGCTCAATGCGGTATCGTCCGTTGCCGTTCCGTAAAGGAAACCGGTCTGGACGGAAGGCTTTCCCGTAATGGGAAGATTGAGTATGGCAACCGTTGGTGGTGTTGTATCTCCGGGAGGAGGAGTAACGACCGCGTCCACGCAACTGTTTCCCGCGAGTAAACAGGCCATCCGAGCCTCCAGCAACGCCTCGAAAGCCAGACTCATCGACTGGAAAGAACATGCCTCCAGAAAACATAAAACCGGTAAGAATAGGCCGAATGAAATTCGGCGTTTCCAGTCGAAAATTTTCGCAATTAACAATAATCGCATCTAAGAATTATCTACATTCAAAGAGACTCCGTTTTACAACTCGTTTCACATTTACAGAACGGGATTCTAAGATTTTTAGGATGCGGTATCCCGCATTCAAGGGATGTATTTTCGGGACGGAGCCGGCCTAAATTCGGCTAATCCGGAAGGAAGGAGATCGGAAATTCTCCTCGGCTGGAAAAACGGAAAGAAAAATTTTCGGTTTAAAAAAGCCTATAGCGTTATGCGCCTTTTCCATTTTTCCGTCCCAACTTTCAGACCGAAGTCGGGGCCCTCTGTTCATTCCCCAAATTGTATCACATGTTCCCGTTAGACGATATCTTTCGGTCTTCGAATTTTTTTCATGCAAAGTGAGAAGAAGCGATTGTAGTTTATTTATGAAACCGCCCGGGCCTCGTGTTTTTCGATCGGTTCGATTCCAAATTCTCCACAAAGAAGAAAAAGCATGCAAGAAAGATCACTAGGTACGATATTCGATAGTACGCCGGAAATCTACCCGAGAATCCTGATACAAATGTTCTTACCGATTGCTCTATTTTTTTCCTGCAATTCCGCCAAGGCAATCAGCCTGGATCTTTCCAAACCGGCTGGTTTGGAGACACTACTCTTACAGGAAATGGGCGGCGGATCTTCCTCTGGGGGCGGTTTTCCCACGAGCCCGAGTGTCGATTGCAGAACCAACGGTCCTTGCTATATTTTCGAAACAGGGGGAGAAGTTTCTCTCAGTCATAGCGGAGCTTTCGGAGGAATCTCCGGGGCGGATTCATTTTGTTCTACGGCAGCCGGCCTTTACCTTCCCAGCGGTGCAGGAGATTCGAGCGAATATAAGGCTCTTATTATGGACGAATCGGGAACACGGGATTTGAATCACGACTGGGTCATCCACCCGAATACGAATTATATCAATCCTTCTACCGGACTCATTATCTCCGCTTCGAATTCGAGCGGGATACTATCCCTTCCGGAAGCGAATCTATTTCCAGCTTCAGGAAGCCAAGTATATACAGGAATCAACGCAAGCGGTTCCACTTGGATTCCTAAAACGAACGCCACATGCAATAACTGGACCGTAGGAACGAATACTAAACTAGGTGAAATAGGAGAAACCGGAAGTCCGAATTACGTGGACTCAAGTGCGACTTTGACCTGCGACACTGCCCGAGGAATTTATTGCGTTCGTTTTTGAGAAGGCACGTTCGACGACACCGAATAAAGTTTCAATCTCCTTCGGATAGAATCCAGTTCTTGCCGTTTTTTTTCTTCGGACCATCCCAATTCGGAGGCGGCGAGAACGGCCGCAGATTCCAGAACGGAATCCTCTGGACAACCCAGAGTTCCTAGTCCGGTCCTTCGTAAGAAAATATCTTCCAAGTTTTTCGCCATCTCGTAGCGCAATGCGTAGAATACTTGTGCGAGAATTTCTCCGTCCTCGTCCAGAACTCTTGCGAGATCTCCGGAAGATCTGGCGGCATCCAAAATCGTTTCCGATTCGGTCCCGTAATGCCTTACTAGATAATCGACCGTATTTTCGGAGAAATCGGAGTTTTTTCTCTTGGATTCGGAAAGATAGGATTCTATATCAGAAATTTCGCATCCTTCTAGATGCTTTCGCGAGGAGATTTTAGGACCGGGCTTTTTTTGAATCTTCTTACGTATAAGAGAGAATATCTTCTCCGCAAAGTCCCGACTCGTGGTGTATTTTCCCCCACCTGCGGTAATAAGCCCTTGGATTCCCGCCTTACCGTGATCCTGCAATTCGGATTTTCTGGAGGCAGAATAAGTGCCTCCCTTTCCCGAAGTTTCGGCGAGAGGCCTGAGTCCACCGTAAGCGAATTGAACGTCATCGATTCCTAGTTTTTGAGGAAGCAGTCCGGAAGAATTGATCGCATCCAAAAATTCCAGAATGCTTTCGCGGGATAATTTCCAATCTTCCACGGAACCGTAATACGCTTTTTCCGTAGGACCGATCATATTATGATTTCTCCAAGGAGCAAAACTGAAATGTCCTTTTTTTCCCACTTGGAGAGTCATTACGTCGAAATACTTTTTTGTGATGAGATAGATCCCTTCCGATCTTTCTTTGGGCAAAGGAGTCTCCGTCCTCTTATCTCGATTCAAAAGGTCCTGGATCCAGGGCCCGGAAGCGTTGACGACCACGTCCGACCTCAATTCCATCCGATTTCCGTTCAGAGTATCCGTAGCGGCGACACCGACCACTCGATTGCCTTTCCAGAGAAATTCATCCACCTTGGTATAATTGGACAATTTGGCTCCGAAACGAACGGCGGATTTTAGAAAATGAAGAGTCAATCTCTCCGGGCTCAGCATGATGCAATCGTAGAAATAGATCGCCTTTTCCATATTGCCCAGATTCTTATTTCGAATCTCATCCTTACTTAAGAGTTTATGAGAAGGAATCCTTTTGGATTTATCCCAGGTCCGATTTCTATCGAAAGAGAGAAGATCGTAAACGAAGAGTCCTATTCTTTCCAGAAGTCCCGGATTCGAAAGGACCATCGGAAACGGATATACTAGATTCGGAGCTATATTGGAAAGAATCCTTCTCTCCTTGAGCGCCTCTCTTACCAAAGAAAGATCGAATCGCTTTAAATATCGCAAACCCCCGTGGATCAGTTTGCCAGTTGCGGACGAAGTGGCTCCTCCGAAATCGCCTTTTTCTAGCAATGCTACGGAATACCCCCTACTCGCCGCTTCGTACGCGGCTGCGGCTCCGGTAATTCCCCCGCCTACGATCACAACATCGAATCGATTCTGACGGTCCGCTTCTTCCACGAACCTATGCATTACGATCGGTCGCATCAATAGCGATCCGAAAGGGAGATCAGCTCTCGAATTTCTTTTTGCAGCGACTGCCTTTCGCTATCTATATTCCAAAGTCCTAATCTAAGAAGAAGTATCGGAAGTCTCCAGGATTTTACCTCTTCCGGGGTGATCGAAGAAACCGAATAATAATGCTTCAAATATCCTTTTAGAAGAAATTTTCGAACCAAATTATAGAATACGATTTTGAGCCAAGGAGTCCCCGGCCACAATTCCGCATCCTGGAACAGGAACTGAGTGGAAGCTACGTCCGCAGCCGGATGTCCCTTCAGAGCGGTCATCCAATCGATCACCACGAAGGAATCCTCGGCGACTATAATATTCTCAGGATGAAAATCCATATGGAGTAAGGAATTGCCGTCGGGTAAATCCAGGATTATTTTCCGCGCCTTATCTTTTTCCTCTCTGTTTAAATAAGAAAGAGGTTCCAGATCCAACATCTCGGCGGCGATCGTCTTCACGTCTTTTAGCTTCTCCGCCTTTTTATTATGCAAACCCAAATGCAGATCGGCAAGTATCCTGGAAAGACTAAAGAAAGCGGCGGGCTTTTTATCCGGAAGCTTGGTTAAGGAAATGCCTTCTATCTTATCAAAGACGATCCCTACCCTTTCTCCATACCGGATTTTTTCGTAGCATTTCATGGAAGTAGCTCCGGAAGAAAACGCTACTTTGGAATTTTCGTATTCCGTTTCGATCTCCCGATCGGGAACATGACCGAAGTAAAGTTTCATGATTCGATTATTTTCGAAATCCAGAATTTCCGCAGAACGCCCTATTGCGAGGGTGCGAGCCGAAATCGCAAAGTCTATATTTTCCTGACCCATTCTAATCCTTTTACACTATTCCATTTCGGATAATAATGTCTCTATAAGATTCGGAAACTATTTTTAGGAAATGTTTTTGAGAATTATGGAATTTCACATCGGTTCGGTCCCGGCTCCAGACTTTCAGCCATTGTCTATATATCCAAGGTTCTAGACCGAGGCCTAAGCGACGGATTTGACAATTATCAAACCTTAGGCGAAGAGAAGAATATTCCAGGAGCGGAATATAATAAGAATAAGATAGATCTTGATCCGACTCAAACCAGAGTCCGAATCCTCTCTTCGATTCCCTTTTTCTCGGTATTGGTTTTTGCTAACGAATGCGCCTTTAAGAAATTCTCCCTGGCTCTTTCTTTGTCGCTATGAGTATAAAGTTCGCCTAGGAGTAGAAAATAGAAATGATTGGATTCCAATTTCAATTTCTCCGCTTCGGGCAGCGCGAACTCCCAACCTTTGAGTTTATACAATGCGAAGACCCGATTCAATGCCACGCTCGGAGAATAATTCAGCACAAGTAGACGATCGTAAAGATCCAAAATCTCCCCCCATTTTTCCGGACTGTCTTCCTTTTGGCAATGCCAGAAGGCGATCCTAGCCTCTATATGGTAGGAACTGATTTCCGTTCCCGAGGCGGATAATGCCAAGAATTTCTTTCCTTGGTCGATCAATTCCCGGTCCCATAGCTCCTCGTTTTGATTCTCGTATAGAATAAAGGACTCACCTTCCGTTTGCCTGGCAGGAAATCGGGACGCGTGAAAACACATAAGTGCAAGAAGAGCGTTCGTTTTGGGAAGGTTCGTTCTTTCGTATTCCGTAAGACTCACACCCAATCGTACGGCTTCGAAGCATAATTCTTGTCTAAGAATCTTATCTTGGGTTTTGGAGTAGTATCCTTCCGTAAAGAGAAGGTATACGATATGCAGAACGTTGACCAAGCGCTTTTCTATCTCCTCTTCTTCCGGAAGTTCCATCCTTATGTTTTCCGATCTTAATTTTTCCTTAGCACGGAATAGTCTCTTATTGATGGTTTCCTTATTCGTGAGAAAGGCCTCCGAAATTTCTTCGATTCCGAAACCGCAGAGTATTCGGAGAGCGAGTCCTATCTGCGCCTCGCTCGCTATCAGAGGATTGCAGACTGCGAAAAGCATCTGCAATTGGCTATCCTTGATATTCTTCTTGGAAAAATCCAAATCCGGTAGTTCTTCCTTCTGCTCCCGTTCCGATACGAGCTCCGGAGCGATCTTTCGGCTGAAGATTTTGTTTCTCTTAAAATAATGGAGGGTCTTTCTCTTAGCGACTACATACAACCAAGCGGTGGGATTTTCCGGTATTCCTTTTTGGCCCCAGGTCTCCGCAGCCTGCAAGAACGTGTCGCTTACGATATCCTCCGCGATCTCCAAGTGCTGCAATCCGAAGAGTTTAGCGATCACCGCGACCATTTTGGAAAATTCCGATTGGAATAAATGCTTTAGAGAATCCTGATCTTCCATAAAAAGAGAATAGGCCCGCCCGGGTGGAAAGCGGGCCGGAGATTTTTACCCGTATATCGGTCGGATTTCCACGCTACCGTCCGCATCCACCGCAGGACAACCGTGAGCGAGAGTGGTCGCTTCTTCCAGGCTTTCCGCGTTCACGATAATGAAGCTCCCGAGTCTTTCCCTGATTTCCACGAAGGGGCCGTCCGTGATAACTCCTCCCGCCTTGAGTACCTTTCCTTCTTGGCCGAGTCTAGGACCGTTACTCGCTAATTTTCCCTGGGCGGCGATTCCTCCCACCCAATCCTTCCATTTCTTGGCAAGAGCCTCCATGTCTTTGGGATCCGCCTTGCTATAATCGTAACTGGGTTGTCTGAATAATAACATGAATTCCTTCATTCTTCTTTCTCCTTTCTAAATAGAATATTCAATTTTTAAATATTATAATAATATAACTCGATTTCACTTCTTCTTTCCTGTTTTTTTCCTACATCCATCCGGTCTTCCATTGGCGGCAAGAAACTAAAAGCAACAGAAGAATGACAAGCGGTGTTAGAATCGAACCAATCCCTTCTCCCACAAATGCATGGGAAGCCGAGGCTCCGATCAGATTGAATGTGTATCCCGCATACGCCCATTCCTTCAAAGTAGCGAATCGATTCTGTAAAATCGCAATCCCTCCTAAAACCTTCGCCACCCCTAAAATCTTAGCCAGATAGATCGGGTATCCTAAACGGGCGATTCCTTCCAAATTGGCGCTCGCTCCCGTAAGCAAAAGAATTCCGGCAAGAATCATGGTACTCGTAATGAGCAGTGTCAGGGTCCAATAAATCCATCGAGCGGTCCGGATCCATTTCTCTTTCTTTTCCAATTCCGATCCGGTGATTTCTCCGGCGGTGGTTTGTAGTACCTTCTTCATTTTTGTTCTCCTTGGAATCGAGATCCTCGGTTCCGATCCAATAAGGATCGAGAGGAGCGAAATTGGACAATGGACCCGGATTTTTTTGTGAGGAGTTCCTTCTATTTTGCGAATTTTCCCGAAGATTGGGACCTATAGCGTGTCTAGGAAAGGATTTTGTAGTACCTTCTACAGATTTTCTCCCCGAGATGCGCCAGGGATAGGAGCGAGATACTGCGATGCACCGTTTATGGTGCTTCGCAGATCCAAGCGGATAGCCCGGTCCTCGAGCCCTGAGCCTGCCGAAGGGTCGAAGGAGGCGCCCTTTTTTTCCTCAAAATCGCAATTTTTCCAAACTTAGGTATTTACCTAAGTTTTAATCCATGATATAGTTAGGTAAATGCCTAACCAAGGAGTGAGTTTAGATAATCTTTTCCACGCTCTCGGCGACCCAACCCGGCGTTCCATCCTGGAACGTCTGAGCCTAGGTCCCGCGACAGTGGGAGAATTGGCCGAGCCATTTTCCATGGCTCTACCTTCTTTCATGCAACATTTGGGCGTATTGGAAGAATCTTCTCTCGTGAGTTCCGTTAAATCGGGACGGGTCCGGACCTATTCCCTTACCCATTCTACTCTGGATCTCGGAGAAGAATGGTTCGTGAAACAAAGAACGGTCTGGGAAAGAAGACTGGGACAACTAGACTCTTATCTCTTGGATTTAAAGGAGAAGGAAAATGACGACACCTAAATATTATAATGTGGATCCTAAGACGGATTTAGTCTTGGAGAGAATTGTGGACGTTCCGAGAGAATTGGTTTGGAAGGCCTGGACCACTCCAGCACATATCCTGAAATGGTTTACTCCCGCTCCTTGGACCACAATCGATTGCGAGTTAGACCTTCGTGCAGGCGGAATCTTTCGCACCACAATGAAATCTCCGGAAGGCCAGGAATTCCCGAACATGGGATCTTATCTGGAAGTAGTGGAAAACGAAAGATTGGTATTCACGGACATTTTCGAACCGGGTTTCAAACCGGCTCAGAACGGGGGTTTTTTCACCGCAATTCTCACACTGGAGAAGCACGGCAACGGAACCAAATATCATGTTCTCGCCCGACACAAACACGAAGAAGACAGAAAAAAACACGAGGATATGGGTTTTATGGACGGCTGGAACGCCGCCTTGGACCAGCTAGTGGCCTTAGCGAAAACTTTTTAGTCTTCTTGTTATTCTTTGCCTGGACCGAAATTCGTTTTTCGGCTCCTGCGCAAGGAGTGAAGAATGCGAATCAAGGGCTCGACGGAGAATTTTCCTAAACCATAAAATTTTCTTAATTTAAAATATAATTTTTTATTTAACCGATCATTCTGATGAAAAAATCCGTAAGAGCGTCCGGTAATTGGTTCGGGTTGGGTAGAATCCGGAAAGAATCCTTTCCGAGCATCGCGGGTAGATAATCCTTGGCCTGTCTATCCACAGCCAGGGCATATACTCCCACATCCTCTTTTTCACACTCCTTTATCGCTCGCTTTACGTCCTCTATTCCGTATCTTCCCTCGTATCGATCGTAATCGTTGGGTTTTCCGTCCGTCAAAAGTAGGATCCATCGCCTAGAGCTACTCTCTTTTCGGATCTCCGAGAATGCGTGCCGGATTGCGGGGCCGATCCTTGTGTAACCCTTCGCTTCCATGAGTCCGATCCTTTCCCTGGATTTTTCCCAGGACTCTTCGAAGTTTTTTATATTCAAATAATCGCAATGGTTTCTAGTATTTGAATAGAAGGAATCGATCCGGAATCTATCTCCGAATTCGGAGCAAATCTGTCCGAAAAGCAGCAGGGATTTTTTTTCCACATCCAAGACCCTATGGTTGTCCACATAAGAATCCGTGGAGAGGCTCATATCCGCTAAGATCAGAACGGAGACCTCCCTTAGTCTTTTTCTCTGGGAAACGTACAGATTCTCGGATGGAGTCTGGCCGGAATACAAATCCGAATAATACTGCAAACTCGCGTCCAAATCCAGGTCCTCTCCGTAGGCCTGCCTTTTTATCTGCATCTTTCTATGAAAGAATCGATTCATCCGGGAGCGAAGAGAGTTCAACGTGGAAAAATTTTCCCGAAAGATTTCCTCGGAATACCCGATTTCGGCGTCCGGTATTCTCTTAGGGAACACCTTGCAGTATTCCTTTCGATACTTTCTTTTTTTGTAATCCCATTCGTCGTAGGAAATCGCTTTTTCCTCTCCCTTGAAATCCCCCACTTCCAAGGAAAACGCGCCGGAGAATAAATCCGTCCTGTAAACGGAATGAGTCGGTTCGTTCGAACGTACTGTCTTTCTGAGATCCAGTTCGTTAAGCGCTTCTTCCTGTTCGGACAATTGGTCCGATCCGTCGAAATCCCTCCAATTTCCCTCGAACTCCTCGGCGGTTTCCACCTTTTCGAATTGGTGCATTAGAGTGTAATCTTCCTGGGCCTTTTTATCCGCCTCTATGCTTTCTACTCTCTCTCTGGGCTTCGCTTCCAATTCCGTTTCTATTTTGGCGTCTTCCGGTTTTTCTGTTTGGATTCTTTCCGGAGTTTGGGATTCGTTTTTCGGAGTAGAATGGGGAGCGGACATCCAAATGCCGTGCAAAAAGGAGAATTCCTCCTCCGAAGTGACCGTCTTACTTTCTTTTTCACGAAATTCCTTCTCCGTCTTTTCCACGGATTCCAGAAGCCATTTAGATTCGGGATAACGATCTTCCAAGGATCGCATAACTTCGGGATGGTACTCGTAAGATTTTCGTAAGGACTCCGCCCTACTCCGATTTTCCCCTTCCCTCCAATTCAACCCGAGCCTTCTTTGCTCGCTCAGATACAGAATTCTGAAAATATAATATTCTAAATTAGAATCGGAATCCCTCCCCTTGGAATAGGATGCGGGCAAAAAATAGATCGATCCCTGGAAGCCTCCCTCTCTTTCCGCGGGGAAGATTTCTATATTTTCGCCGGTCAATGATTTGGCCAAAACGGAAAGTCTGGATCGGATCTCGGATAGCCGAACCGCTTTGGATTCCGAATCGGAATCTTTAGGATCGGAAAAAAGATCCCGGGAGATCCTATAAATCCGTTTGAATAGGAATTCGTCCCAACCCATGGGTCAAATCAACAAGGAGACCAAATCCTTCAGGGAACGTATCGTATCCGGATCGTCGGATAAAGGCTGCACGATTGCGACCTCGCAGGACATCCTAGGCGGCAGCCCAGTGGAAATCAATTTCGCGGCGTCCACCAAGAGACGAGTGGAGCAGGATTCCAAAAGTCCGAGCTCGGTAAGATTACGGATCTTCCCTGCAAGTTTCACGAGTTTCGAAGATACGGAGGAAGAAACTCCCGTTTCCTTTTCCAGAATTTCCTCTTCTCTCTTTGGATCCGGATAATCGAATTGTAAGGATATGAATCTTTGTCTGGTGGAAGGCTTTAATTCTTTCCAACCCTTTTGGTATCCCGGATTATAAGAGGCGACTAGCATGAAAGAATCGGGGGCCTTTAGATTTTCGTTCCTGCGGTCCAGATACATCTCTCTTCTATGGTCCGTCAAAGGATGAATGGAAACGATCGTATCCGGCCTCGCTTCCGCAATCTCGTCTATATATAGAATTCCTCCGGCACGAACACAACGAGTCAATGGACCGTCTTGCCAAACCGTTTCCGCTCCTTGGATGAGAAATCTTCCTAAAAGATCGACTGCGGAAGTTTCCTCGTGACAGGATACGGAAACCAAGGGAAGCCCGAGTCTCGCCGCCATGAATTCCACAAAGCGAGTCTTACCGCAACCCGTGGGACCTTTCAGAAGGATCGGAAGTTTGTTTTTATAGGCGTGTTCGAATATTTGTATTTCGTTGCCGGTCTCTTTATAATAAGGAAGACCTCTCTCCTTTTCGGAGAGAAGTCCTTCGCCTTTCTCGGAAGAATTAGGACCGGCCAGCAAGAGAAATATCTCCGGAAGCCTGCTCCGCACCGATAGCCTCATCGTTAGGCGTTCCGAAGCGGATAAAATTCCAGATGAAAGCGATAATTCCGGCAGTGAATACCGAAGCGGCGAGCACTAGTCCCAGAAAATGCACTTGGATTTCTTTTTGGACTACCAAGAAGTCCAATCCGAATTTTCTCTCCAAATACACCTGAGCGATTCCGGCTACCGCAAAGGCTCCGGTCATTCCGAGCATTCCTATATTGGAAGCCCAAAAGGCAAAGAGTCCCAGAGGATTATTCCAAAGCTTTCTACCCGTGATCAGAGGCATGGAATAAGTGATAATCGCAAGAACGATCATCGCATAGGCTCCCCAAAATGCCAGGTGCCCGTGCATCGCCGTGATCAAGGTTCCGTGGGTATACAAGTTCACTTGAGGAAGAGTATGCGCAAATCCCAAGAATCCCGCACCCACAAAGGACATCACTGCGCTTCCGATCGTCCAGAATAAGGAGATCGTATTCGGGTGATTTCGTCCGCTCTTTCTATACATACTGATCGCGAACATCGCCATCGCAAGGAATGCCAAAGGCTCCAACATGGAGAAGAATCCTCCGACCCATTTCCAATATTCGGGAACCCCGATATAGTAGTAATGGTGTCCCGTTCCCAGGATTCCGGATAAGAAGGTCAATCCCACGATCACATACAGCCATTTTTCAATAACTTCCCGGTCCACTCCCGTCAATTTGATCAATAAGAAGGAAAGAATACCTCCCATGATCAGTTCCCAAACTCCTTCCACCCAAAGGTGAACTACCCACCAGCGGAAATAGGAATCCACGGTTTGGCTATTGAATTGGATCATTCCCGGCAAATATAATAATGCCGCGGAGAATAGCCCGAAGTATAGAACGAGAGACGTGGTGGTATAACGTCTTCCTTTCCAAACGGTCATTCCTATATTAAAGAGGAATAATAATACGTTTACGACGACCAGATAGTCCAGAGGTCTCGGAATCTCCAAAAACTTTCTTCCTTCCCAGAAATTGAGATGGAAGCCTAAAATGGAGATAACCCCTACTACAAGAAGGGAGATTAACTGCAGATAAGCCAGTTTTTCGGAATAGATTTCCCGATCGGATTCGTCCGGGATGATATAATGAGCGGCTCCCATAAATCCTGTCAAAAGCCATACCACGAGTAAGTTCGTGTGAGTCGCTCTAGCGGCGTTAAAAGGAATCCAATCGTGCAAGCCGTCGAATCCCATCCTGGCGAATCCCATCAAAAAACCGTAAACTATCTGCAGGGATAAAAGCAGCATACAGGATGCAAAAAACCAATAGGCGATCTTTTGAGATTTATATTTCATATTTAGACCATTTTATTCCTTTGGAATGTCATTTTAGTTGTGAGAGATAAGAAGACAAATCGGTGATTTCCTTATCGCTAAGAGGAAGCTTCGGCATCGCCGTCCCGGGCTTGATTTTTTGGGGATCTCTGAGCCAATTCTCCAAATACGCGACGTCGTATTTTTTACCGACTGAATCCAGAGCAGGCCCCACATTGCCCCCCGCTCCCCCTACCGAATGGCAGGCTACGCAGATCTGTTTGAATTTTTCCGGCTGGGCGATCGCAGCGTTAGCCGCACTCACCAATTGCGTAGAAGATTGAAATTCGGCCTTAGGAGGGAAACCTTTCAGATCCAGCTCTCCGTTCCATTTTAAGAAAGCGATCACATCCGAGATCTCGGCTTCCGAAAAATTGTATTTCACCATTTTTCGTTCTCCGGGATACATCGCTTGAGGATCTCTCAAGAAAACCCGGATCCATTCGGCTCCTCTCCTTTCGTATACCTTGGTCAACTCGGGTGCGTAATACGCCCCTTCTCCCAAAATCGTGTGGCAGCCCATACAATTGTTCTTTTCCCAGATCTCTTTTCCTCGAATCACTTCCTCGCTTAAAGTAGAGGCGGAAGGAGCAGAGTATACGTATTTCAGAGAATCGTAAGTAAGAGCCAGAAATACAGCGGAGAATAGAAACGTACCTAATAAGAAAAACAATTTTGCCTGAAACTTAGTAAGCATTGCTTCTCCCTAATTATTAAAATTTGCTAAGAACGTGCGAAATTCCGATGAAAGAATCGGGGGAAAGTCTGCCATTTCTCCAGTAAAAATTCCTTGATCTGTATCAAGAATTGTGTAAAAATTCCGGAAATCTTCTACAATGGCATTCGCCGGATATAAAAACAATTGTTATGAACTTGATGATGACGGAAAAAAAAAGGGACTATTGGGCGGAAATCCGAAAAGAATTCTCTAACGAACTTCTTTCTTTAGGAATTCCCAAAAAAATCGCAAAGAACGAAATCGTTTTCTTGGAAACGGATCCTTATGAAGGATTTTTCGAGGTAGTTACAGGAATCTTTAAAGTATACTCTTTATCTCCAGAGGGAAAAGAAGCGATCCTTAAGGTATTTTATCCGGGAGAGCTAATCGCTTCTTATCCCGTATTCCAACCTACGGAATCCAGTTCTTATCCGGCATTCTGTGAATCCTTGAAAGAAGGAGAATTGCTGTTTTATCCTAAAAAGGAATTCCTGAACTTTTTAAACGGAAACACCAAGGCCATGTTCCTATTTTCCTCGGCCAATATCCAACATTTGGTTTATTTTCGCAAAAAAATGATGGATAATCTATATCTTTCCGTAAAGGACAGGATCTTCAGTTTTCTACAGGAATGCGGAGCGGTAGAAAAACATATCAATCTCCCGATCACGAAAAACCAATTGGCTTCCCTCCTAGGAACCACGCCCGAATCCGTTAGCCGCGCTTTTCGTTCCCTTTTGGAAGAAGGATCGATCGAAGAAAAGAATTCTTGCTATAAGATTCTGCATGAAATCAAAAACCCGGTAGAATACGAAGGAAGTCGCTCTTACTGATTCTTATGACCGCATTAAAAAGGAATCCGATCCTGTTTTCCGATTGACCTTTATATAGTGCATACGCACGATATAAATTACGGTCATGAAAAGCGGGCTTACCTCCTCCGAACTCAAAAAAATCGGGTTATCCTGCTTAAACGTAAGTTTAAGAAGGACGACCCGTCTTGTAACTTCCTATTACGACTCCGTCTTGAAGCCTTCGGGTCTACGAATCACCCAATTTACCATTCTTGTAAGTATAGCCCACGAAGAAGAATGTAGCATCACGGATCTGTCGAGACTCACGGACATAGATAGAACCACCCTGCAGAGAAGTTTGGAAATTCTGAAACGAGACGGTCTCATTCGAATTGAAAAAAAGGAATCCGGAAACGTGAGAAACCTATTCTTAACCAAAAAGGGAGAAGCGAAGTTGGAAGAAGCGGTTCTTCTTTGGGAGGAAGCTCAAAATTCTCTGACGAAATCCTTAGGCAAGCCCAAATTTCTGGAGACTTTGAGAGTACTCTCTGAAGTCCGAAAAATTCCAGTTTTAGAGCATGGCGGCGATGTCTAACAGACTAAAGAGCTTTTTTGAATCATAATAGTGTATATACAACATAAGGATTATAGCATGGTAAGTATTTTAGAAGGCACAAGGACCCCTTTCGGAAAGTTCGGCGGAGGATTGAAAGAATATAGCTCTTCGGATTTGGGGGTCATCACCGCTCGGGAAGTCCTACGCAAGACAGGAATCGATCCCCAAGAAATAGAGGAAGCGATTTACGGAAACGTAATCCAAGACGATAAGGATTCCGCGTATCTCGCAAGGCATATTGCGCTACGCTCGGGATTATCCATCGAGTCCAGCGCATTAACTTTGAACCGTCTCTGCGGTTCCGGGTTGGAAAGTATTCTTACGGGAGCTCGCAAGATTTCTTCTGGAGAAAACGAACTCATTCTCGCCGGCGGGACGGAGTCCATGAGCAACGCCCCCTTCGTTCTGAAAGGAGCAAGATGGGGAAATAAATACGGGGACGCGATCGCAGAAGATAGACTCTCGCAGAGCCTCACGGATTGTTTAGTGGACCTTACCATGGGAATGACAGCGGAAAATATCTCCCGGCATTTCGGAATTTCCCGATCCGAACAGGACGATTGGGCGGGGATCTCTCAGATCAGAGCGGAGAATGCGACAAACTCAGGACTCTTGTCGGAGGAAATCATTCCGGTCCAAACGGGGGGAAAGAAATCCTTTCTTCTCTCCAAGGACGAACAAATACGTGGAGAAGAATGTCTTCCCCAGCTTGCTAAATTGCCCGCTGCATTCCTGAAAGAAGGAACCGTAACCGCAGGAAACGCATCCGGTATCAATGACGGAGCCGCATCCGTTCTACTCTCTTCCTCCGACTGGGCGAAGAAGCGCGGAATCCGACCTCTCGCAAGTATATTAGGGTATGCGAATGTAGGTTGCGATCCCAAAATGATGGGATTAGGTCCGGTCTTCGCGATTCCGAAAGCCCTGAAGAACGCCGGATTAACTCTCCAGGACGTAGATCTTTTTGAAATCAACGAAGCATACGCATCTCAGACATTAGCCGTAATCAAGGAATTAAAGCTGAATCCGGACAAGACGAATGTGAACGGCGGAGCAATCGCGATCGGACATCCCTTGGGTGCGAGCGGGACAAGAGTCGCACTCACTCTCTCTTACGAATTGAGGCGGCGAAATCTACGTTATGGTGTCGCTTCCCTTTGCATAGGAGGAGGCCAAGGAATCGCGATCGTCCTGGAAAATCCGGAATACAAATAAGGACTCGGAGCGAGGCGAAAATTATTTCGATCCTTTATTCGTTTCTTTGGGATCTAAATTAGGGAAGATTTTTAGATTGAAAATGCGATCGAGTATATTCTTCTCTATATTAGTTCCCTTTCGGTCGCTCTGAAATTTCGGAATAGGAGATCCAAATGAAAAAGGTTTTATTTCTTTTCGGACTGGGCTTACTTGCCATGTCCTCTCTTCCCTTTTGCAGTACGGACGGACTGAAGAGAATACCAAAGGTGGACGGATATTTCGGCAAGAGTGCCACCGACGGAGACATCCTAATCATGGGCCAAAAGGAAAAGGGCTTCGTTTCTCTTTCCGGAAACAAACTCGGATTCTTTCTGATGCTTCCCTATGCGGAAGATTGGACCGTAAAGGAAAATCCGAACGAGTCCTTCTTTATCACTTCGGGAACCTTCGGGATGAACGCGTCCGTATTGGAAAGTCCCGGAGCCGACACTTTCCAGCAAGAACCATACCTGAACGCCCTTGCGGACAATATCGGCAAGAAGTTCACTCTCCAAGATCGCAAATTCCTGGATACGTCCGAAAACAAAGTATTATATTATAATATAAACGTGCAAGTCGGAGCGTTGTCCGTAAGATCCGATAATTATTGGGCAGTTGTGCAAAGACCCGATAAATCCGTTCTAAAAGCGCACGTATCGGTGGTAAATTTCAATCCGGAAAAACTAAAGATCTTGGATAAATACATGACCGTCGCCTTAGGCCACGGCTTCAAGGCCTTAAAACCGGAACAAACCCAAGCGATCCAACGGGATATCGATAAAGCTCGGTGATTCGATTTCGATTAAGGGAAAAACAAGACTCGATTATTCGTCGTATCAGAAACCCATAGCCCGCAAGGCGACACAGCCACGGACGAGGTGCTTCCGATAGTCTTATCGGAAACGATAAAGCTCGAATTCGTGCTTACTAAATCCGGTTCTCCCAAAACATTATCTGCGGCCTTTCCGTTCGTAAACGGAGGAGAGAAACGAACGGCTCTCATATTACCGCTGTCCGCCACCCAAATCGCGCCGTTAGAAGCGATGCTCACCCCGTTCGGACTCGATAAGGAATCCGCATCTAACGCATACGAGGAACTCACAAAATCCGGTTGTCCCAATACTAAATCGGCCCCCATTCCGTTAGAAAAGGGAGGCGAGAATCGAAGTACCCTGTGATTTCCCGTATCCGCAACCCAAACCTTTCCCGAAGAATCCACCTCGACATCGTTGGGAGACGCCATCTGATTCGCGGAAGCGCCCGACGCTCCGCTAGTAAAGGAACTTTTCCCTAACACAAGATCCGCATTCATACCCGAGGTAAAGGGAGGAGAAAAACGTAAAACTCTACTGTTGAAATAATCCGCAACCCATACGCTACCGCTCGAATCCGCAGCCAGATCCCATGGATTATTGAATGTACTTTGCGTTTGATTATTGGAATTAAAAGTTCCTAACGTAATGTCGGCAACCCCTCCGGAAATCACTCCGGAAGGAAAATGATAAACCAAATCCTCCATCGTAGAGGCAACCCAGAGACCTCCATTCGGATCAGTCGCAACTCCCCGAGGCGTATTGAAGCCGGTAAGAATAATATCAGCGTCCTGAAACGTTGAAAACGGAGACGTAAAATGGAATACTCGCTGGTTGTTCGTATCGGAGGCCCATAGACCTCCTTGAGGATCCATCGAAAGGCCTCCGGCCGCAACCTGATTGATGGCAGAACCCGAAGTATTACTGACGAAATCGGGTTGGCCTAAAACGACCTTAGCCGACTCGCCCATCTTCAATGCTCCGCACTCGGAAACGGAAACGGCACAGGACGAGCTAGTATCGTTTAGAAGAAACTTTAACAGTTGGTTTTTTAAGAAAGCGTCGCTGGAAGAATCGCAAGGATTCTCCTTGGAGATCGCACCACAATTTGCCACAAAAACAAGTACGCTTAAATATAATAAATATTTAATATTTTTAGATAAAAAGAGAGATCCCGACATCCGATTTTCAGATTAACGGGATCAATTCCCATTGTATATCAATTTATTTCCAAACCACCGTAAACCTAAATCCCTCGAACGAGTGATGGTCCGTCGCTCGGGATTATTTGGAGGCCTGGATCACTCGGATCAAATCCGCTTCCACATCCCTCGCCTCTTTTGCCAATACTTCGGAAGAAGAGAGAGAGGCCAAGAGAGACTCGGGCCTGAGCATTCCGATTCTAGTTTTTCCGTTTTGGGTATAAACGGATATCCTACATGGAAGTGCGAAATTCATCTCCATATCTTCGCTCAATACGGCCTTAGCCTTTATGGGATTACAAACTTCGAAAATTCTGCACTCTTCCGGAAACTCCACTCCTTTCTTTTTCATCGTTTCCTTAAGATCATGAACGTGTAAGACTCCATATTTTGCCTCGAGTACGTTTTTCTGTAGATCTGCGGAAGCTTCCTCCACGCTTTTTTCGGTATCCACAATGTATTTCATAAGATTCCCCTTCTATTCTTGTCCAATCATTCCATTAGACTACGAAAATGCATCCAAAATTTCAATATACCCAATACCCTATATGGTATTTATTTCCTCCGGGCCTCAGCCTTAAGCATAAGTCGCGAATATTCTTCTTGGAATTCGGACGCATCCGGAACCGATAGATCCCGAAGAGCCCCACCGAAAGCAAAAGCTCTAGGATTCCGGTCCATTCCGATGCGGATAAAATCCATCCGAAAGCGGAAAGTCCGAGCCCCGCAAAAAGAATCCTGGAAAAGTTCGGAATACAAAGCATGGATCGGCTCGGTGGATAAGACTTCAGATCGGATCGATGAGGAATTGAGGAGACTTTCGGATATAAAAGAAAAGCTTTTGCAAGTACGGCAAAATTGCGGATGTGACTGTAGTTTCGATCGAGAGACTCCTTCCTGTATTCATTGCTGATCGGACAGGAACGGTTCCAAGTTAAAATGGATTTTTAGAAAAAAGTCTTTTAATAGTTGATAGAATCCGGGGCTAGGTCTTATTCTCAAACAAACTGATGAATCTCCGAAAAATAATGAAAAAACCTTTTCTTTCCTTTATTCTACTTTTACTTTTTATCGATCCAAATCTAATCCACTCGAAAACCTCCGAAGAATTGGAAAAGGAAACGAAGTACGTCTCCCGATTCCTAATGCGAGAACCCGTTCTTCCCCTGGACGAATACGTTACCAGAAAGGTGTATGACGGAAAAATTCTCAATCTGAATCACGCGTATTTGGATCCGGTGCGCTTGTCCATTCATTCCGGAAAAGATTGCGATACGTTCACCATGTATCTGAAAAATGCATATTATCAAAAAGAAGAATACTGCTATGACTCAAGCGATAGAATCAGGGAAGTAAAGATTAAATACGATAAGTTCATTAGAGTTATAGAATTTATCGGTAGAGCGGAGAACGCTCATTACGTAATATTCAAACAAAAATTTTATGCGAACGATTCCTTATATAAGGAAGTATACGGAGCCGAACGCTTCGAAGGTTTACCGAATTGGTTGCCCGCAATGCAGGAATCGGATTTTAAGAATGTAGCGCCGATCTCTATCTTGGATGAAAAGCTTTTAGCGGAGGAAAAATCTCATATAGAATTCCGAAATAGGGTTTTTCACGGAAGCCAAGCGGAATATATGGGGACCTGGCAAAACGAATCGGACGCAAATAAAACCGAAGAATCTCCGGTAGCGGTAATCGGCGATCAAGTGCTTATCCTCGACGGAGATTTTGACGCCTATGTGGTCTCCGAGGACGGAATCAAAATCATCTCTCCACTAGGAAAATTAAAGAGTTCGGGAAAAATCGTCAGAAAAGGGGATACTCTGAATATTTCCCTCGTTTCGGAGGAAAAAAAGGGAAAGAAAAAGAAGATAGAGTATAAACTAGTTCCTTCTTGTGTGAAAGGAATGTACGGCGAAGTCTTCAATGACGGCTTCTCCATAAAGAGAAATTGCTCACCATAAGAGGAATCGGAAATCAATCCTGTTCTCGCATACGAAATTCTTCCATATCGATTAAGGTATGGAATTTTCGGATCAATTCCTCGTCGAATTCGGAACTGCGATTGATATCTTTCAGTACGCCTCTCTGGTATTGCAGTAATTCTAAATATACCCTTTGGTATTCTCCCCTTTCCAGGCGGTGCGATTCTCCCCCGCCCTTTATTTCCTTATCGAAATATAATAATTCGTTTTTTAACCGATCCGTAAGATTCTTCAGATGACGATTCCGAGCGATCTCTCCCTTTTTTCCTTCCTGCAGGAACGCAATGGATCCGTGTAATAATCTTCCTTGGATCCTCGATTCCTGTTCATGATCGGAAGGAACAATTTCGAAATCGGAAACGTTCAACTTCCGAATCAACCAAGGCAAGGTAAGTCCGTTCAATATCATCGTAGTTAAGATTACGATGAATGTAATGAATAGGATAAGATTTCTATAAGGGAATGCTTCATTCTCCGACATGTATACCGGGATCGAAAGCGCCGCCGCTAGGGATACGACTCCTCTGATTCCGGACCAACCGAGTATGACCGGCAATTTCCAACCGGGATTTTGCTGGGCTACCTGGATAAAATGACTCATCACCCGGGTAAATCCGGAGGCGCCCAGAGTAAATAAGATGCGCGTAAGAATCAATACGAAAGAGATAGTCAATCCATAGAGAACGGCGGTCGTAAGACTTGTATCTCCCAGTTGATGGATGATGGAAGGCAATTGTAAGCCGATCAACAGAAAGATGAGTCCGTTGAGAATGAAAACGATGCTATTCCAAACGTTAACACCTTGGATGCGGCTCACGTAACTTAAAAAACTTTGGCGTCTACTGGAAAGAAACAGCCCTCCACAGACTACGGAAAGGACTCCCGAAAAATGATAATGTTCCGCCGCATAATACATACAGTAAGGAGTGATGAATGTTAAAACGATCTCCACACTCGGCGTCAAGGGTAACCAACGATGGGCCGCGTAGAACAACAATCCTACGATAAGCCCGATGAGGGATCCCGCAAAAACCACCATAAAGAAATCGAAGGCCGCGTCTTGCATATGGAATTGTCCGGTAATTACCGCGGCCAATGCGAAGCGAAATACGATCAAAGAAGATGCGTCGTTTAGCAGACTTTCGCCTTCCGCGATGCTCATGATGGATTTGGGGGCCTTTACCTGACGCATAATCGTAGTCGAAGAAATGGAATCCGGCGGGGAAATAATCCCTCCCAGTAGAAATCCCAAAGCCAGAGTAAAGCCGGGAATCAAGGCGACCGAAACGAATGCGATCACGCTGGAAGTAGCGATCACGATCAGAAAAGCAAAACTAGCGATGATCCTTCTCCATTTCCAAAACTCCTTCCAAGAGACTTGCCAGGCAGCCTCGTAAAGCAAGGGAGGTAAAAAGATTAGAAAGATAAGTTCGGGAGTCACGGTGATATTGCGGAAATAAGGAATCAGACTGATCCCTAGTCCCCCGATCACTAAAACGATCGGATAGGCCAGACCGAGTCGGTTGGCGATTACGATCAACCCGAGAATGATAAGAACAAGATAAACGTATTCTATAAGTATGCTTTCCATCCGATGCCAATCATGGAGAAGGAACTCTTTTAAAGAAATCCGTTTTTTCCCGGGCTCCTATTTATGTTCGCAACTCAATGAAAGGAACGCCTGAATTCTTGGGGAGAAAGTTTCGTCTTGCTCTTGAATAGTTTACTGAAGGATTGGGAATGCTCGAATCCCAATTCGTAAGCGATTGCGGTCACGGGTAAATCCGTCGTGGATAATTTCTCCTTAGCTTTCTCGATCAATTTATCGTGAATATGCTGCTGGGTACTTTGCCCGGTTAAGACCTTGAGTAAGCCGCTCAGATAATTCGGTGAGACTTCCAATCTATCCGAAATTTCTTGGACGGAAGGGATCCCCTTTTCCTTCAGATTCTCGTTTTGGAAATACACTAAAAGAAGATCCTCCAGACGATCCAGCATCCGATGGTTCGATATTTTTCTAGTAATGAATTGTCTATGATAGAACCGATCCGCGTATTTGAGCAGTAATTCGAGCTGGGAGATAATGATATCCTGACTAAATTGATCAATATTTGCCAGATACTCCTGCTCCAAGTTCCCGATCAAACCGTCTATCACCGCCTCTTCTTTTTCGGAGAGGAATAAGGCCTCATGCACGGAATAACCGAAATATTCGTATTTCTTTATGGATTTTGCCAGGCTCGTATTCCAGAGAAAATCCGGATGGATAAGCAGGATCCATCCGGACGGTTCCAAGCCTTCCTTCACTTCGACT
Organism: Leptospira wolffii serovar Khorat str. Khorat-H2; assembly: GCF_000306115.2. NCBI lineage: Bacteria > Pseudomonadati > Spirochaetota > Leptospiria > Leptospirales > Leptospiraceae > Leptospira > Leptospira wolffii. The sequence goes on along the minus strand of NZ_AKWX02000007.1, from coordinate 422,840 downwards.
TCCGCTCGGAAAACCTGGCCGGGAGAGATAAAGAACATCATGCCTTCATCGAAATCGTATTCCTGTTGTCCGTATTTGATTTTACCGTTGATATTTCCCTTCAGCGCTATCGAATAAAAATCCAAAACCAAGCTTTGGGATTTATCCGCAGGCGAACGCCGGATGCTTCCGTAATCGATCACGCTAATCAATGGATGCGCGGGCTTAGGTAATTCCCTCAATTGGTGAAATTCGCCGATCGTTCTGATTCTTAGCGGCACTGCGTTCGACATTTCCAAACCCTACCCCGCCTTTCGAAAGGCTTCCAGGAATTCTTGGGCGAAATCCTCCAATTTAATTCTTCCGGATTTTGTTTTCGTTTTCTCGTATTCTTCGCGAAGAGCGCCGCTATGGGTGGCTTCACCCAACTCCACCAAATAAGATGCGATATAGGAAGGTACTCCGCCCGCCTCTAGTCCGCTTCGCATTTGCTCGCTTGTCAAAGTCGTCCATCTTAGATCCGGTAGACCGATGGAATTTCCTAGGACGGATGCAACCTCGTCGCAGGAACGATCGTCGCTAACCACATATCTTATCCTATTCTTCGAAACTCCGGAATCCAATTCTTCGGTGATCGCCAATGCGATATCCTCCGGAGAGACTAAGGCCAGTTTATCCGGGCCTCCGTAATTCGCTCCGATGGATCCGATAGACCGGATCATCGGGATAAAGTTGAGTAAATTATAATAGAAGTAGCCGGCTCGGATATGAGCTACTGAAATTCCGGATAATCCGTCCCAAATTCTTTCCACATGATGGGAACCCACAATGAATCCAGTCCCCTTTTCCAGATGGGCTCCGTAACTACTCAACTCCACCACGTTTTTGATTTGGGACTTACGAACAGCCTCCGCATAATTCAAAGTCAGTCTGCGATAATAAGCCACCTGGTCTCTTTCCGAAAAATTGGGAGGTATCATACAATACGCCGCATCCGCTTCCAAGAAAGTCTTTTCCAGAAATCCGAGATCCTCCAGAGAACCGATGCAAGGAATTGCGCCTAATGCTTCTATTTCTTCTTTTCTGGCCTCTTGACTACTGATCACGGAAACTCTATGTCCTTTTGCTAATAATTCCCTGGTCAAAGGCTTGCTTATATGCCCGAGAGAACCTGTAACGATAATTTTCATGAGAATACCTCTTTTTCCTAAATTCGTTTCAGAACCGATGTCTCATTTCGATTCTTTGGGAATAGGAAAAGTTCGATTTAGGAAAATTATTCCTGTAGTCGAATCTCCGAAACACTTAGCCTTTTCTTAAGTCCGTATACGATAGCAGAATGGATCGACTTGCATTCAAGCCTACGAAGACGTTCTTTCTTTTTCATTCGAATAGTCCGCCTTAAGCGGCTATTTGTCGACGGTTCCATCCATTAGAGATTTCTTAAATTCTTGAGGAGTCATCCCGGTATACTTCTTAAAAGAATCGTAAAAGGAAGATTTGGACTGAAAACCTACGGAGAATGCCATATTCAGAATATTCAGAGACGGATCGTTCGCGATCATTCGCTTGGCTTCTTCTATCCTATATTTTTTTAGCAGATCCGGGAAGGAAATATTCAACACTTGGTTCAGAAGCTCCGAAACCTGGTGAACCGATAAGCCGAGAAGGGCCGCAAGATCTCCGATCCTTAATTCTTCCTCCAAATAGACTCTGTCCTCGTCCAATAGACGATTCAGGCGAGTGAGAACTTCTTCCACATCCACTCCGATGATGGTCGATTTCTTCTTTTCGTTCGCCGGATCGTTAAGGCCTTCCATCCGGTCTCTTTGAAAATTCTGCAATTCCTTCCTTCTTAGATCGATTTCATATTCCAATTCCCGGATGCGAGTCTGTACAGATCTACTGGTCAGAAAAATATTTATAGGTACGAAAAATGAGATAAAGAAAAGGAAACTCCTTCCATCGAAGGAGAAAAAGGTCCTGTAGGAGATGATATTCAGAATTTCTATTACGAGCAAAGAGACCATACTCAATACGAACCAACGGGTCCGGATCGTCCTTCTCTTCATCGCTACGAGGCTCAAAACGATGGCCGTGCCGGTCACGGCCAAATAAAAGATCGTGAACGAAAGGGAAACGAATTGCCTAGGAAATTTCGTGAAACTCAGGCCAATCATTATGGCGGTGATAAAATTGATCGCATTATAAAAATACCAGACAGGTTTGAAATTCTGTTTCAGCTTCAGGAAATACGAAACCCATAAAGTACCCGTGAGAATCAGATAGCCTATCATGATCTTTTTACCTAGGGAGAGAGGGAATCCGAAACTAGGAAACAGATATCTGGAACCTATCCCGGTTACAAATAGAAACGCCAACCCCATCCCTATCGAGAAAAGGATTTGGAAAAAGATCCATCTGGACCGGAGGCGCAGGTAAGCATGGATGAGATACGCGATCTGGATGATAACCAATGCCAAAAGAGCGAATACGATTCCGGAATACAGTGTCGTGATGGAATACAATTCTTCGGCACTCACCAAGCGGACTTCGGCGAATATGTAGTTTCTGGATTGGATCTTTACTCGGATCTCCGGACTTTCTTCCAGAAATTTTCGGAGGGGAAAGACGGGAAATATGCCCGGTATCAGCCATTCGTTTACCGGATGAGCAAAACCGGCTTGTAGGCATTTGTCCTCAAGGTCACAGACCTCCACGGAATCCAAGTGACTCCAGGGAAATATCAGGAATTCGGTCTTGGATTCTTCCGGTAAATTGCCTATCCGAAGTTTCAGATCGATAGGTTCCGGATAAAATCCCCAATCCAGCAAAACGGAGTAATCATCGATTTGCCTCCAATGTGCGCTCTCCGAACCGAGTATGCGTAAATGACCCACCTCAGTCCGCTTGTTGTTCTGCGCATTGGCAGGAGAAAAGGCCAGAAGAGCAAGGATTAGAACAAGAATTTCCCTCATACCCCTCAGTTTAGCCAGCCTTGTTTTTGGTCCAGGATTATAAACCGGGACGATTTTCCGGTATTTCCAGGCTACTAATATATATGGAAAATTACATGAAAGAAAAAACACCGCCTACCTCCTATTTCGATTGTCCTGTTTCCCCGCGTTTCTGTCAGGTTCTGAGCGAGACCTATCGGAAGAGGATTCGAAACCGCCATTTCCTTTCTATGGCGTCTCCGATCAGGCATACACTCTCCTCTCGAATACGGCGGATGTCTATTCGGAATTTTCCTGATCATACTCTAAAGGAATCCGAGAAGGTTTTTCCGTAGTACGTCGCAAAGTCATCTATCGGAACACCGTAGAGATATTGTTTCATTCTCTCTGAAGGTTTCTGAAGGAATAATACATTATGTTTTTTGAAAATATACCAACAAAAAAGGAAGATAGAACTTTTTCCGAATCGAAAAATTCTAAACCGGCGGAGATCGAATGTGAAAATCCCATCTCATATAAAGATTCCAATCCAACACTTCGGAGCCTTATCAAATGAATCAAATCGTACTCATAGCTCTCAAAAGACCTTACACATTCGTAGTACTTGCGATACTCATACTATTCTTCGGTATACAATCCATTTTCAAGGCTCCGACGGACGTATTCCCCAATATCAAAATACCGGTGATATCCGTGGTTTGGAGTTACCAAGGAATGTTGCCCTCGGATGTCGCCGGAAGAATCACCTACTTCTTCGAGCGCGCCTTGACAAGCACCGTAGAAGGTATCAAAAGCATCAACAGCCGTTCCTATTACGGAAGCAGTATCATCAATATAGAACTGCAACCTCACACGGATCTTGCGGGCGCCGAAGCGGAGGTGGCGGCGATTTCCCAAACGGTGGTGACCTCGTTGCCGCCGGACATTTCGCCTCCGATGATCATGCGACTGGAGGCTTCTTCAGTTCCGGTTGCAATGGTACAGGTCACTTCCGAAAAGATGACTCCTGCGGAACTCTATAATCTCGCTTACATGAGAATACGTTCCCTACTCGTAACCATCCCTGGCGCGATTATTCCCCAACCCTACGGCGGAACTCCTATGCAACTACTCGTCTCCTTGGATAAACAAAAGCTATTGTCCAAGAACCTTTCTCCGATGGACGTGTTCAAAGCATTCAACGAGCAAAGCGCCGTATTGCCCGCAGGAGACCAAAAGATCGACAAAACGGATTGGATGGTGATGACTAACGCGATTCCTTTAAGAGTCGAGGATTTCAACGAAATCCCGATCAAACGGGTCGGAAATAGCACTTTCTATATGAGGGACGTCGCAAACGTAGCCTTGGGAGGACCGCCCCAATTGAACTCAGTCCTCGTCGAGGGAAAGCAATCCGTTCTCATCGTAGTGATGAAAAGCGGAGACGCTTCCACACTCGATGTGGTGGACGGAATCCGAAAAACCATGCCTCGAATCAAACAAATCTGCCCCGACGACGTCGAGATAAAATTATTAAACGACGCATCCGTATTCGTCAAGGATTCGATAGAGAACGTAGTCCATGAAATGTTGCTCGCGGCCTGTCTGACCGGATTCGTAGTGCTATTGTTTTTAGGTTCCTGGAGAGCGACTACGATTATCGCCACTTCTATCCCGCTCTCCCTTTTGAGTTCCCTAATCGGTCTCCATTTAATCGGAGAATCCATCAACGTAATGACCTTGGGCGGCCTGGCATTAGCCGTAGGTATCCTAGTGGATGATGCAACGGTGATGATCGAAAACATAGATACTCATATAGAGATGGGGAAACCCTTGGAGCAAGCGATCATAGACGCGGCCAACGAAATCGTCATCCCTACTTTCGTAGCGACTCTCGCCATCGTGATCGTTTGGTTACCTCTTTTCGAACTGAGCGGAGTATCCGGCTGGTTATTCAAACCTATGGCGGAAGCGGTGGCGTTAGCGATGATCGCTTCCTTCATACTTTCCAGGACCTTGGTTCCTACGATGGCGAAATATTTACTCGTGGCCCATCCTATTCCGGAAAAAGGAAAACATTCGGCACATTCTTCTAAGGCAGCGGAAAAACAAAACCTCTCCGCTCCTATGAAGAATATAAATCCTCGTTTTGCATTTCTTTCCCAATGGATCGATTTTCTAAACCGCTTCCAAAAAGGATTCGAAAAGAATTTCAACGAATTTAGAGAAAGATACTATATTCTATTACAAAGAGTCGTAGCGAATCGAAAAAGATTCGTGCTCGTATTTCTAGGAATCGTAACGGGATCCTTGGTTCTATTCTTATTAAACGGTAGGGACTTCTTTCCTGAGATCAAAGCCGGCACTTTGCAGATGCATATGCGGGCCCCTCTGGGAACCAGGATAGAGGTCGCGGGTAGAATCGCCACTCTCGTCTCTGAAGATATCAAAAAATTGCTTCCGAACAAAGTTGAGAGCGTACTCAGCAATTGCGGCTTACCCGTCAGTCCCCATAACCTTGCGTTCATTCCCACACCTACGATCGGTTCCCAGGACTGCGATTTAACGATCTCCCTAAAGGACGAAGAATCTCCAGTTTGGGATTATAGGGAAACCCTCAGAAAAGGTTTGGGTCGGTTATATCCCGGAACGGTATTCACCTTCCAGCCGGCGGATCTAACCGCAAAAATCCTGAATTTCGGCTCACCTTCTCCCATAGATATCCAAATCAACGGTATGGATCTGGAGAAGAATTTCGAGTTCGCTCAAGCATTACAAGGTAAACTGCGGACCATCCCGGGTGCGGCTGACGTAGTTATCCAGCAAACGATGAATACTCCCACTCTACTAGTGAACGGAAATAGAAGCCTAGGAATCAACCTGGATCTTCCCTTGAAATCCGTAGCGGAGAATATGCTCTTAGCCACTTCGGGAAGCCAGCAGATCGACCAAGAATACTGGATGGATCGTAAGACCGGCCTCTCCTATCAGATCAATATCTACGTGCCCCAACCTCAGATGAGAAGGACGGAAGATTTACTTACGGTACCGATCAATAAGGGAGACCTGCAGGACGATTCTGAAAATGGAATACAACTTTTAGGTAATGTCGCCTCCGTCACTCCGACAGGAACTCCAGGACTCGTAACGCACCAGAACCTTTTGCCGCTCATCGACGTATATGTTTCCTCCGAAGGAAGGGATCTGGGAGGAGTATTAAGCGACGCTCAAAAGATCATAGACTCAATGAAGGATATGCTTCCTAGGGGCGCCGCGATCGAGATCCAAGGACAGGCGGAAACCATGAGAAGCGCCTACTTGGAACTTCTAGGAGGATTGTTCGTCGCGATTCTGCTCGTCTATCTTCTGATCGTTGTGAATTTCCAATCCTGGACGGACCCTTTCATCATCATCACCGCGTTACCCGGAGCCTTGGCGGGAATCGCCTGGTCCCTCTTTTTGACACGCACGTATATTTCCGTACCTGCCTTAACGGGAGCGATTATGTGTATGGGAACTGCAACCGCAAACTCCATACTTGTGGTCTCTTATGCGAGAGAAAGGAGAGAAATACACGGAGATGCGGTCAGAGCCGCAATCGAAGCGGGCTACGCTAGGATCCGGCCGGTCTTAATGACAGCTTCCGCGATGATTATAGGAATGGTACCTATGTCCATCAGCAACTCGCAGAACGCTCCCTTAGGACGTGCGGTGATCGGAGGGCTCGCGGTCGCCACCTTTGCCACCCTATTCTTCGTGCCATGCGTATATGCGATCATCTACAACGATCGGTTCAAAACCAAAAAAGGATAGTTTCCCATGATTACAGCTCTACCTAAAAAGAAAGTGATCACCTTCTCCTCCATTTCGATCGGAGCCTTGTTTCTCTGTTATATATTTTACCAGCAGATACATAGCGCCGAAAAATTCCGTAACGACGCATTGGAAGCCTCCATTCCGAACGTCTCCGTCGTGAATCCGGAACCGCCGAATCCTCTGGAAACGATCACGCTTCCGGGCAATATTCGTGCCTGGTACGAAGCGGTACTATACGCACAGGTTTCGGGTTACGTCAAAATGTGGTACAAAGACTACGGAGCCGAAGTGAAAGAAGGAGATGTTCTGGCAAGAATCAAAGTCCCCGCGCTGGACGCGGAGTTCGCACAAGCGCAAGCGGATCTGGATTCCCAAAAAGCGAAATATAAACTCGCTGCGGTCACCGCCGATCGCTATCTGGCGTTACGGAATTCCCACGCGGTCTCCGAACAATCCATCTCGGTCGCCGTAGCGGATAAGAATTCGGAAGAAGCTAAAATGAAATCCGCAGAGAAGAATGTGGATAAATACAAGGCAAGAGTCAATTTTAAAACGATCGTAGCCCCGTTCAACGGAGTGGTCATACAAAGGAATATCAACGTAGGAGACTTCGTGAGCCAGGAAGGAAATGTGGACGACACTAAAACCCCTTCCAACCTTTTTACGGTAGCCGACATCCATAAGATGCGATTATTCGTATCCGTTCCCGGTACCTTCGCGTATCTCCTCAAACCGGGCCTGAATGCGGAACTCACGGTGCAGCAATTTCCGAATCGGAAATTCGTCGCGAACTTTCTTACGATTTCCAAAGGTTTCGATTTGAATATGAGGACGGTGATCGCCGAATTCACGATCGACAATAAGGACAGAGCGCTTTGGCCCGGATCCTTCGCACAGGTAACTCTTACGGCTCCCGTAAAAAAGGATTTATTAACGATACCTTCCAGCTCTCTAGTATTTAACGAAAACGGAACGCAAGTAGCGACCGTGACGGAAAACAATCGGATCCATTTCAAACCTATAACGGTGAATAAGATCATAGATTCCGTTATAGAAGTGGGCGAAGGCGTTACGGTAAGCGACCGAATCGTGAACAATCCTTCCGCTTCCTTATTGGAAGGCGACGAAGTGAAAATCGTAGAGCCGCGAACCGGTTATGCGGACATAAATGTTACGAAGACACAGTCCCGGAAGCAAAGCCCGGTCGCTTCCAAATAATTCTTCGATTATATAAGATAAAAAGAATGGAACCAAGAAACATCATCCTCAATCTACGAAGATACGTCGGTGGCACCACGTTCGCGATTCTACTCTCTTCCTGTATCAGCGGACCGGCAATCGATCTTGCTCCGATTTATAAGAATCCCGAGTTCATCGTTCCCGATACATGGAGCGGATCCGGCCCCTTCGTCAAGGCCCGTCCTTCCGAAGGAGAGGAAATACCGTCCGATTGGTGGAAGCTATTCCAGGATCCGGTATTGAACAGTTTGGAAGAATTGGCCGTAGAGGCGAATCCGGATCTGCAAGCCGCAGCGGAACGTTTCGTGCAAGCTCGCGACGAGATGCTTAAGGTTCGATCCCAATTGATCCCCCATTTAGGAATCGGAGCAGGCGGATCGAATAATAAACAGTCCGAAAACCGACTTTTCCGAGGAGCGGGAGAGGCCACTTATGAAGGCACTGCGTCCTTGGGTAGCATCGCATCCTGGGAGCCGGATTTTTGGTCTTCCATTCGTAACGCGACCAGAGCCCAGATATATAACGCGCAGTCCGTCGCCGCCGATTTCGCTTTAGCCCGCCTAAGTCTACAATCCGAGATCGCCACGGACTATTTTCTATTCCGAGGATTGAATGCGCAAGATAGCACCTATCGTCAGTCCATCGAATACTACGAACAATCTTTGGCTCTAGTGAACGAGAGATACCGGGCCGGATTAGCTCCGGAGCTGGATGTGCAAAGGGCCAAATACCTTCTTTCCAGCACGGAGGCGAAACGCTTGGAGATACGAGCCAAGATGAGAGTAACGGAGAATGCGATCGCGATTCTTGTCAACAGGGCTCCCTCCACTTTCAGCATACCTATAGTGGATGACGTGCATGTAGTATCTTTCAAGATTCCCGCAACTCTACCTTCTACCCTTTTAGAGCGCAGGCCCGATATCGCTTCCATGGAACGAAAAATGGCTATGGCAAACCGAAATATCGGAATCGCTCGGGCGGCATTCTTTCCGAACATATCCTTTCAGGCAGGCGGAGGATTCGAAGGCGGAGTGAATCTTACCCAATTATCCAATAGTTTCTGGTCCTACGGCTCTACCGTATCCCTGCCGATTTTTCAAGGCGGATACCGCCGTGCACAATTGCAAAAGGCATGGTCTTCCTACCGAGAAACGGAAGACCTATATCGCTCCACAGTATTGAACGCATTTAGAGAAGTAGAAAACGGTCTTACAGAAACCACTTTGATATCGGAGGAATCGGAACGACAAAATGCAGCAGTGGATGCAGCCCTCCAAGTCCAGAATATGACCATGCAGCTTTACCAAGGAGGACTAGGTAATAGTTTGGAATTGATCTATGCTCAGGTCAATACCCTGACCGCCAGGATAGATTCCATTCTGATCAAGACGGAATTGAACCAAGCCTCGGTTCGGTTGATTCGAGCCTTGGGAGGAGGCTGGAAATACGATCAATTACCCGCGGACGATCAGATCCAACCATTCTCCATCTTCGATGCAAAAGGTTCTAAAAAGCCCGATCCTGCGGGAGGAATCGACGTAAAGACGGAAAACAATAATAAAGAGGACAAGAATTTGATCGCACCAAGCCTGAAAAAATGACCCGCGGTCTAAAGAGCTCTTAAGTTCCTTGAATCGTTTGTCTTGACTTTCTCCGAGGATTATAAAAATGTTCGGTGTGTTGAAATATTATCGAACCCTAATTTTCATTTCCGCGATCAGCCTTTTCAGTACTCCCTCGTACGGGTGGTGGAATCATTTCCTTTTCAACCGGCCGGCTTTAGAAAGCCTACCGGAACTTGCTTCCTCCCCTAAAGTAAAGGTCGAATCCCTGGAGGACTTCCTACTGAAGGAAAAGGAAGGTCTCATTCCCCTCATGGAACAAATGGAAAACGAAGCCAACTTAAGTTACACCAAATATGCTCCTCGTCCGGAGATATTGGCTTTCAAAGGAGGAGACAGAAAGACGATCCGAAATCATTTCTTAAGGGCCTTAAGACTGAATACGGATACTCCGCTCGGATATTTCCTACAGAATCTTCCGGGCCAAGCTCTCCCGGGAAAAAAATCGAATCCGATGACCGTTAGCATCTACGGAGAAAAGGATCTAAAACAAGATTACGAGTTTTACGATATCCGAATCGGAGATTCCGTAAGTCCTTTGGAAGTGCTTGCAACTGCAGGAGACGAACCCGATTTTGGACTGGATCTGAATCTATTCGAGGACAACGGGGAAGAATTCGGAAAATATTACGGTTTTGGAATACAATCTTTCGGAGATTCTAAGATCTACTATAGCACCCAGGTTCCTTTTCACATAGGTTATTACCATGAGTCTCCTATCATATTCTTAGCTGCGGATTTTCTGACGAGAACCTATCCTAAGTATAGGGTATTTCAATTTACCAAATTGGCCGACTATGCTTTTAGAACCGGACTCGACTACTGGGGGTATCGTTTCTTAGGCTGGGGAATGCATTATATCGCCGACTTGACCCAACCCTACCACTCCCGTGTTCTTCCGAATTACGGAACCGTCGGAATGCTCTGGATTAATATCAAAGCGATACTCGGATTCGAAAACGCAAAGAACGAAGCGATAGATCGCATCTCCAATCGGCATACCACCATAGAAAAATACCATTTTACGGTGCTTCGAAACGCATATCAAGATAAGAATCTGACTCATCCTTTTATCACAAACGTGAAATCCAAGGACCTGGATGAAAGTTACGGAGTCTTCGACGACTCTTACATTACGGAAAAATTAACTAAAGAAAGTTACGATCTATCGGATAAAATCGACACTCTAATCGACGAATCCAATCTTTTGGTAGGATTTTCCCAAGACAAGTTATTGCCGTCCATCCATCAAGAATCGTTAAACGAACTCGACTCTACCCTGGCGAATCATATGAAAAGCGTAGGCTCTCATATAAGAAACTATGCAAGAGTCGAATTGAATGTAAGAAAGACGAAGTCGGCAGGCGCCTCACCTTAAAAAGGCGAGGTCCTTTTCGTAAGGTTTTTTTCGGAGATTTATCGCAGTTTCTTGGTTCCGACCCGGACCAGTTTGATTTTTCCGATCAAATATTTACCGTAATCTTTCGGGTCCTTTAGATTCTCATAGACGTTCTCATCCACACCCGCCGGTCGATCCAATACGATAATATTGCCAGGTAAATACTCGTTCTTCAAAGGAAATCCGTATTTCATCGCGAGTCTATCTCCGGGCTCCAAGATAAGCGGAGCAAGCGTCTCAGAATAAGCCTTCTGCGTTTGCCAAACCCAATTAGCGGAGTCTCGGTAACGACTCCATCCGGAAGTGGCGTCGAAACTTAAAGATGGCCCTTGGAGCAACTGCTCATTTTCGTCGGCAAGATATACGCCTTTCCAGTCTACGGAAATCGGATGATCCGAATAATTTTCAAACACCACAGTAACTAGAAAAAAACTAACGCCCACATACTTTGTATGGTAGCCTTTAAACCAAATCGAACGATCCATATCCGCAGTATAAATCTTCAAGGAATCCGTTTGGACGGACGGAGACAAGTTCGACGATACGGTTCCGGTCGGCTTTCATGAAATCAGCCGTAAAAGTCTCTACCAATGGGGACAGGACATGCCAGAAAATTTTTTGGATACCGGTTTGCATCCGCATACCTTAAAGGAATTGATCAAGGGGCTTCTTGCAAGGAGAGAAATCCGGATCAAGACCTTGGTACGATTGAAGAAGATGGCCTCCCTGCCGCCTAGAAAATGGATTAAATACTAAGGAAAACAAATGGCTAAGAATTATATCCGATTTCAAACAAAGGGTAAAATCGATTGGGGTTTTTATAAGGACGGTTTCGTGACTCCTTTAGGACTCGGAGACACAAGCACAAAGGATTTCTTGGGATCCCTCTCGTCGAAATCGAATCCGGAGAAAGGAAGGAAGCTTACCTTCGAAGAGATCACCGTATTTTCTCCGATCACGGCACCTTGCCAAGTCTTCTGCCAGGGTGCGAACTATAGACAACATCTGATCGAGTCCGGATTGGATCCCGACGACAAGACGTATAATATGTTTTTTACGAAATCGGACGCCTCTCTTACCTCTCCGATCGGAGAAGTGATCCGCCCCAAGCACGTAAAACTACTGGATTACGAAATCGAATTGGGTCTAGTATTCGGCAAACGGATCGATTCCGGTTCGAATATAACTCTCGAAAATGCATCCGAGTACGTGGCTGCTTTCTTTATGGCCAACGATATTTCCGCGAGAGACGTGCAACTTCCCCAATCGCAATGGTTCAAAGGAAAATCGTATAGAACGTTTTTGCCCTCGGGTCCGGTACTTGCCGTTCTAGAACCGGGAGATTTCAAGCTCTTGGAAAATCTGGAACTCACATTGCTCGTAAACGACGAAATCAGACAGCACGATACAGCTTCCAATCTGGTATATAAGCCCGCGGAAACCATCGTGGAACTCTCACGATTCTCAGACATGAATCCGGGAGACGTTTTACTGACCGGAACTCCTTCCGGTTGCGCCTTGCGGGCCCCCGGGAAACTGATCCAAAAGATCGGCGGACTTTTATCGGAAAAAAAGAAATGGGAACTCTTCGTAAAGGGGCAATCCAAGCGGACGGAATATCTCCAACCGAAGGATAAGATTCGGTCTTCTATCCGAACCGCCGACCGAAGGATCGACTTAGGCGACCAAATCCTAAACGTAGTCCAAGAATCCTGAGGAAACTATCATGAATTCATTTTATAAAGATAAAGTAATATGGATTACCGGTGCTTCTTCGGGAATAGGAGAAGCCCTCGTAAAGGAACTTTCCGGAACGGGAGCAAAAATCGTATTATCCGCAAGAAGAGAAGAAGAATTGGAAAGAGTGAAAAGGGAAAGCAGATTGACCGACTCCGATTCTCTTTGTCTGCCTTTGGACCTATCGGATTCCGAAAGTTTAAATCGGTTTCCGGATCTAGTATTCGGAAAATTCGGACGAGTCGATATCCTGATCAATAACGGAGGAGTCAGCCAAAGATCCTTGGCTCACGAGACCGATTTGGATACCTACCGAAGGATTATGGACGTGAATTTTTTCGGCACCGTTGCTCTGACCCTAGCCGTACTGCCACATTTCCGGAAGAGAGGAGCCGGTCATATCGTATCCGTTTCCAGCGTAGCGGGTAAATTCGGTGTGCCCTACCGAACCGGATATTCCTCTGCCAAGGCTGCGCTGACGGGCTTCTTCGAAGCGCTTCGGGCCGAGAACTCATCGCAAGGAATTCATGTCACTCTCGTATATCCCGGATTCGTTCGGACCAAAATCTCCGAAAACGCGTTGAATGGACAAGGCAAATCGTTCGGACTTCCGAACTTGAAAACAAAGGCGACGATCAGTGCGGAAGAATGCGCCGGAAGAATCTTAAAAGCGATACAAAACGAGAGATTGGAAGTCCAGATCGCGGGACCGAAAGAATCTTTCGCGGTCGCTTTTCATAAATACTTCCCGACCCTATTCTCGAAATTTCTCTCTAAAGCGAATGTGATTTGAGACAAGTATAGACTCGCTCCGATCCGAAATTGGGTCCGGGTAACCGGGCCGAAGGATGAAATCCTCAAGATACGGCGATGGATCTAAATCCAAAGGCTTAGTGCCGCTTTTGGAGGAATTCCTAGTTTGGGTTGACTTCTAATCCGAGTCTCCGATTCTCTTTTCGTGCTTAAATACAATTCCGTTCTGATCTGTATCCTCTCCCTGAGTCTTTTTGCCGGGCCGGTAGACGCCTGGTGGAATCATTTCCTTTTTAGCAAACCGGCCCTCGAAGCCTTGCCGGAACTTTCATCCTCTCCGAAAGTAAAGGTGGAATCTCTGGAAGATTTTCTTCTCAAAGAAAAGGAAGGCCTGATTCCTTTGCTGGAAAAGTTTGAAAACGATGCCAAACTAGAATTGGCGAAAGCGGCCCCCCAGCCGGAAATTCTCCGCTTTCGAGGTGGAGATGCGAAAACCATCCGCGCTAATTTTCTAAAAGCCATACGAGTGAATCCCAGAACGCCTCTGGGCTATTTTCTGCAAAATTTACCCGGCTCTCCCCCTCCCGGAAAAAAATCCCACCCGAATACGTTCAGCATATACGGAGAATCGGATCCGGAACTCAATAAAGACTATGAATATTATGATATTCGAATAGGAGATTCTGTATCCGCCGTGGACGTTCTTGCCACGGCAACGGACGAACCCGACTTCGGCCTCGACCTAAACCTTTTCGTCGATAACGGAGAGTCGATCGGCCGGGAATATGGCTTCGGCGAACAATCCTTCGGAGACCCGAAAGTGTATTATAGCACCCAAGTCCCCTTCCATATAGGCTATTACCATGAATCGCCGATCATCTTTTCGGCGGCGAGCTTTCTCGTCCGCACCTATCCTAAATACAGGATCCAACAATTTAGCGAGCTCTCCCGTTTCGCTTTCCGGACGGGACATCCCTATTGGGGATACCGTTTTCTCGGTTGGGGCGCGCATTATATCGCCGATCTGAGCCAACCGTACCATTCCAGAGTTCTTCCCAATTACGGAACTCTGGCGATGCTTTGGATCAATATTAAGGCGATCTTAGGATTCGAAACGGCAAAGAACCAGGCTATCGATCGAATTTCCAGTCGCCACCAAACAATCGAGAAGTTCCACTTCCGAAACCTACGAGACGCGTATAAAAACGCGGACCTAACCCATCCGTTCTTGGTAAGCCTAAAGCAAACGGATCAGGATACGAGCTACGGAACCTTCGATCAAAATTATATCGTGAACGTTTTGACCAAGGAAAGCTACGATCTTTCCGATCAGCTGGACAGTTTGATCGAAGATTCGAATTTAGTGGAGGTTCGTCCGACGGAACAATCGTCTTCTCCGGAAATAGAGAAAGCGTTGGTAGAATTGAATTCGCTTCTCGCTAGAGAAATGCGAGGAACCGGTTCCCATCTTCGAAATTACGTGAAGGCAGTATTGAAGTAAAACTTCCGAGTCCGCCTCGAGAACGATCCGTCCTCCGATCCCGAAGGACGGATTTTCGGTATTTACAATTTAAAGCCGATTCCGACCCTTCCGAGGATCTCCTGGAGGGTCCAAGCGTGACCTTCTTTTCCATTGTACTGTTGGATCACATTCCCCACCTTAGAGTATCCGTCGTAATTATTGCCCGCAATCTCGGCTAAAGCATACAGATTCTGCCCGAAGAAAAAGCGGGTTCCCATGGAAACGGAGGACTGGAATATCTTCGCATGGGATAAAGCCTCGTTTCCATAGCCAACTCCGATACGCAGGTAAGGATCGAAGACCGAATTTTCCAAAAAATGGTAGGAGAATTGGAGCGAATAGATCCTCATCTTTAACAAGTCGTTTTGGTGATACGTATAATAAGGAGATAGGATCTGAATGTTCTTTAAATCATCCTGGGTCAAGGATTGATTGCCGATCAGGCTATCGTATAGAATGACCCCGACCTGGGTTATATCCCGGGAAAACGTCAAATTCGATCCTTGGAAATCGGCACTCGTCGCGGATAAGCCCAATCCGATACCGTTCTTGAAAACATATTCCATCAGAAAATTATAATTCTGCCCGCTCACTTTCGGTTTAGGGGAATTCTCGAAGGCGTAGAGACTAAGCGCCTTCTCCTCGTTCGTTCCTACATTCCAAACGTAGTTTCCGATCGAATTGCCTATATTCCGGCCGTCCTCCTTGTCCATTGCGCTCGAATCGTATTTATGAGGCTTGGCATAGGGATAATAAAATCCTTCTCCGTAGCTCAATTCAAAAAAGAAGGAGCTGTGATTGACGGATTGGGCGCTTATATTTGCGGAAAAGATAATACAAAAGAGCGGGGCGAATAGGTATTTTTTCATCATATTCCTTTTGAATTCATAATTCATTTCGCATATACTACCTATACTTTATCGGAATAAATCACGTAAATCAGTTTATCGGGATTTGGGATGCGATCCCTTCCGGTTGCGACCAACGCGCCCAATTCCATCGAAATTACGAGGAGAAATTTGCCTGAATACGGTTCCTGCCCCTGCATTTCCGGGACTTCGAGTGTGGGCGGGCAATCCCCTACCGAAAACATTGCGGAGAACTGGCCTGGGGCTGAAGGAATCGGATTTTTTCCCCTATACCGGATTCGTTCAAGCGGAATGAAAAACCTTTATGCTACACTCTAAAACGTTCCAAGAGATCTCGGGACTCCAAAATCCAGTTCGGTTGCCTATGAAGAAGACTCTACTTATTCTTTGCGTATTTATCTTTTCCCTGACCCTTTGGTGGCTCCTTGGCCCCGGTCCCCAGGACTATACCAAGACTCCCGATGCGGATATTTCCTTCGAGACTGTACTCTTTCGGAGTTCCGATCCGAAGCGACTTTCCGATTTCTACAAGAACACTTTCCTGGCAAAGGAGACGGAAACGATCCCGGAATGGATCCTCGGAAAGACCGACTCTTCTCCTATCACTCTCAGAACTCCGGGCTATCTGGGAGAAGGGCCGTATCTCACCATTCTAAAGGCGGAGAAACCGGCGCTCGAATCTTCCGCGAATGATCTGGGATACGCCCATATCTGTTTTGAAACGGACAATGTTCCGGGACTGATCCACTCTATTCGAAAGAATGGAGGAAAGATCGATAGCAATTTCGAAGATTTGGAGAAAGTGCCGGCAATCTACGGCAAGGATCCGGATGGAAACGTATTCGAGATTCATATCCCGTTTCCTACGCCTCTCAGCCCAAGCACCATTTTTCGCAGCCTAAACTCTTTCGTGAGAACTCGATTCAAATTCGCTCCGCCCGAAACGGATCGGATCCGATTCCTGCACGTGAACATCAATTCCAAGGATTGGAGCAAGGCTCTCTCCTTTTACGGCAGGATATTGGAAGCGTCCCCCACAGGCTTTGAAAGGGATTATCAGGGGGACTTTATAGAAAATCTAACGGGACTCAAAGGAATCCGGGTCCAGGGTCGTCATCTTCCTCTCCCCGGATACAGCGAAGGAGGTCCCACTTTCGAGATCTTCACCTACAACCGTTTCAGCAAGAGAGGTCCATTGCAATTCTCCGATACGGGAAGGGTCGCTGTGGGATTCCGAGTTTCCGATGTAAATGCTCTAACAAGAAAAATACTCCAAGAAGGAGGGACTTTGG
Organism: Leptospira wolffii serovar Khorat str. Khorat-H2; assembly: GCF_000306115.2. Lineage (NCBI taxonomy): Bacteria > Pseudomonadati > Spirochaetota > Leptospiria > Leptospirales > Leptospiraceae > Leptospira > Leptospira wolffii. Next base: position 405,676 of record NZ_AKWX02000007.1, on the reverse strand, counting down.
TGAAAGAGAAAGAAGGAGATACCGCAATACTCCAGGATCCGGAAGGAAATCTTTTCCTTTTGGCCCCGAAAAAATCAAAAACAGGAAATAGATCGAATGAGAAATAATCTTCCTAAAAAAATGAAGGCGGTCCGCCAAATCGGTCCCTTGCCCGAAACCTCGATTTCTGATCCGAAGGAAATACGAAAAGTTCTCCAATTTACCGAAATGGATCTTCCTAAACCGGGACCAGGCCAAGTGCTGATCAAAGTCAACCGAGGATCCATGAACCCGAACGATCTCTTTCATATCCGGGGAGTATATAGTGCTACTTTAAATTTTCCTTATCCTCGCGGCGTGGGATTCGAAGGAGCCGGAACGGTTGTAGCTAACGGTGGAGGCTTCCCAGGCGCCCTGCGAATGGGAAAGAAAGTGGCCTTTTATACGAAGAACGGACTTTTTGCCGAGTATGTCCTGGCAGAAGCGTTGAAATTAATCGTACTGCCTAAGGATGTAGGATTCCAAGAAGCAGCGTCCTCGGTGGCAAACCCGGTAACCGGTGTCGGGATGGCGAGATGGGCCAAAGCTTCCGGCTCCAAGTATTTCTTTATCACTGCCGCGGCAGGCGCCGTGGCGAGAATGACTATGCGGGTAGCCCATACCTACGGGTTGAAGAGCATCGCAATCGTTCGTAGGGAAGAACAGGCCCAGGTTTGTAGGGAAGAAGGAGCCTCCTACGTCTTGAACCAATCCGATCCGGATTTCGAAAAGAAGCTCACGGATCTGTGCAAGGAAGTCCACTGCACTTACGGCTTTGACTGCATAGGAGGAGATATGCCCATCACCTTAATCCGTTGCATGCCCCAGGGCTCCACCCTATGCATGTATGGTTATTTCAATGCTGGGCCTGTGATGTTCCAACCGCAAAAATTATTCAACGGCTGGAAAGTCCAGTTCTTTGAAGCGGAATACTTTGTGAACTCGCTTTCCCTTCCTAAAAGATTCATATTGTCCAGGGAAATAATCAATAATGTGAATGGACTCTTTCGTCCCAAAATCCAAAAACAATTCCATTTGGAGGAAGCACCGGAAGCGTATGCTTATTATAGCCAGCACATGACGGACGGCAAGATCCAGATCCTCTGCGAATGATCTCCCACAAGGAGATCGTTCGACGAACGGAAAATAGGATTTTCTAAATGGAAAGAGGAAACGATTTAGGCCCGGCTTCGGAAAGTTAAGACCCTTAAAGCCGGAGCAGGATCTCTAATTTGCGAACGGAATACGAATCCGTTATTTTACTCTTTCCCACCATTTCGGGTATTTAGTAGAAGGTTTCACAAGAGAAACGGACTCCCCGATCATAGGAGCTATTACATTTACGTTCCTCTCTTCTCCGAAACGAGTCACTAATTTCAAAGGCTCGTCCCAATCATGCAAGGCCATCGTAAATTTGCAGGAATGGACCGGAACCAAATACTCCGCGTTCAAGTCCTTGCCTGTTTGTATGACTTCCTCGGGGAAAGAATGAACGTTTCTCCAAATTTTGCGGTACTGACCGTTTTCTAAAAATGCGATCGTAAACGGGCCGTATTTTCGTCCAATATCCGCGAAGTGCTCCCCATATCCCCCATCCCCGCTAATAAAGATCCGAACGGATTTGGATTGGATGATATAGGAAGTCCAAAGAGTTCGGTTTTGAATCAGGCTTCTACCCGAAGAATGTTTTGCAGGAACAAGGGTGATACGATCTCCGTTCCTGGCTTGTATTTGCTCGAACCAGTCTTTTTCTAGGATAGATTCCTGCTTGTATCCGAGATCTTCAAAATATTCGCCGAGACCGAGAGGGACGATCACTTCCCGAACCTTTTCCCTGAACTTGGAAATCGTATTCAGATCCAAATGATCGTAATGATCGTGGGTGATAATAAGATAGTCGATCTCCGGAAAATCGGATTCGGAAAAAACATCGGTCCCCGGAAAGGATCTGTTACTGAACCAGACAGGCGATGCATATCCGCTAAAAACGGGATCCACCAAAAATCGAATCCCATTCAGTTGGATCAAGAGAGAAGAATGACCGAACCAAACGAAAAGATCCTCCCCGATAGGAAGATCCTTTAGATTCGTCTGAATGGTCGGGATGGGCCCCTTCGGTTCCTTTACGAATTGTCGACTAATTAGATAATCATAAACGATACCGACCAAGCTCCCCTCTTCTGCCATCGTTTTTGAACCGTCTCGGTTTCGAAATGCCCCATCCTTGTAATTAGGAGAAAGCCTCATCCTCTCCTCCCGAACACCGGAAAATTCGCAGGAAAGAAAGGAGGAGTAGAAGAAAACAATCATCGCAAGAATACGAACCGATTTCCTAACGGGTAAAGCCATCCTTATCATTCGAGTCCCCGGAAAGAGGCGCAGGTAGAGACGTTCCGATAAATCTGCATTCCGTATTCACCACTTAGCTAAGCGCATTTTTCAAGCCAATTCGGAGGAATACTCTTCGACTTTACTTTCGTCTTCTTCGTACCGATAGGGGCCAAGGTATAAAACCAAGAATCCCGCGGTGGAACAGGCGAGCGCCGCAACCACGAGCGCGAGTTTGTAACTTCCGAGTGAATCGAAACAATATCCGAATGCGATCGGCCCGATGACTCCTCCTAAACAATTCGCTCCATATAGAGTTCCGTAAACGGCTCCGAAAGATTTCATTCCAAAATATTTCCGAATGATAAAGGGAATGAAATCCCCTTCTGCTCCGATGGCGAAACCACCTAAAAATGCACCTGCACCGAGTACGGGTAGCCAAGCGTCGGGATAGATTCCGATTAAGCCGATTCCGAAACCTCCTAAAAGAAAGGAGATCGATGCAACTTTAGTCGCCGGAAAAAGGTCCATCAATGCACCGGAAACAAGCCTCCCTAAAACCAAGCCGACTCCCGCTAAGGCGACGATTCGCGCGGAAAGTTCGGGTAGGACTCCTCTGTCCGTAATTACCGCAGACATATGAATCGCCGCACCCAAACCGGAGCATGCAACGATAAAAATAATCGCGAACAAAGCCCAATACCTTCCTAGTTTCAAGACCTCCAGTAAGGATTGGCCTTCCTTCTCTTTCCCGTCGGATAGGGATTTGGCGGCGGAGGATTTTTGCTTTACGAGTAGGAATAAGAACGACCAGGCCAAGAATCCTTGGCCTACCGCAATGATGGAAAGTGTCCGGTACGCATCTCTCCAGCCGAGATTAGAAATCAAATTTTGGGAAAGAATCGGATACGCTACTGCCCCGAGTGCCAAGCCGACCATCCCCGCACCCAATGCCAGTCCTAAGCGTTTTTCAAACCAGCTAGCGAGCACGGCGAGATACCCGAGGGCACTCGTTCCTACTCCGAAAAAACCGATTCCAAAACTGAGAGCGGTCATTTCCAAAAAACTTCCCTGCATCCGAGAAAGCGCAAAGAGCAGGGAAGAGAATATGAATACGGAAATAGCGATCACTCGAGCCGATCCGATTCTATCAATGAGCCTTCCCACAAACACCGCTCCCAAGGTCACGCCGACCATGGAAGATATTGTTGCAGCGGAAGTCTGAGCCCTCCCCCATTGGAATTCTTCTGCGAGCGGCTTCAGAAAGATAGATAATGTCGTAAAGTATAGGGAGCTAAACCCTCCTCCAAGGCCGATTGCCGCACCGATGACGATCAGGATTTTTTTGATATTGGTTGAATTTTCTCTTAGCATGGTCCTAGAAGATACCAGGGTTTAAGAGATCCGAATTGAATGATTCCGGTAATCCGCTAATTTTTTCTGCGTATCCCCGCTTCGATGCGATCGGCTTGTCTCGCGAACATTTTCCCGATAGAGACCGCGCCAGGGATAGTAGCGGAATCCTGAGCCGCAACGCTCGTGGTGCGGCGCAGATGGAGCGAATAGCCCGGTCCTGAGTCCCGAATCCCAAGGCTTAAGCCCTGAGCTTGTCGAAGGATCGAAGGGACGAAGGAGGCGCCCATCCTTTTTCGCATACTGAAATTCCGAACAAGCTCTAAAAAACTCGAGATATTCCCCGGAATTTAAATTAAAATATTATAATAAACTAATTCTAAGGAACCCACAAATTCTCTTCCTCTTTTTTAACATAACGTTCGCTTTAAAAAGAAAAGAAGGAATCTCTGCGAGATCTTGCGAAAAAGTAAACGATATATAAGTATCTCCCGTTTAATTGTCCAAACACATACAAAGCTTCGTGATTGATTTGGGAATTCTTTGGAGAGAATTTAAAATGTTTATCAGAAAGAAATGGAAAACTTTCTGTTCCGTAACGGTGATTTTCGCTATTTTAGCGACTTGTGCTCCCGACTCGGATCAGACCCCGTTCCCCCTCTCGCTTGCGCAATCGGCGAAATCGGCCTATAGCTCGGTTAAGTCCTTCGCTCTCGCTTCGAGCCCTCCTGTCGCTCCTCTCAGCGTGAGCGGTCGTTATATCGTAGATGCGAATAATAACCGCTTTAAGCTGAAGGCTGTGAACTGGTACGGCGCCAGCGATACCCGCCAGGTTGTCTCCGGTTTGGACAAGCAACCCATCTCGCATATCATTTCCCTCATCCAGGAATGGGGATTCAATTCGGTCCGGTTGCCTTTTTCAAATAAGATGCTCCATGAGGCGAATATCGTCCCGAACGAATACCTCGCGGCCAATCCCCAACTTTTCGGAAAGACCCCTCTGGAAGTCTATGATGCGACCGTCCAGGCCCTAACAGCGGCCGGAATCGTCGTGATCCTAAACAACCACACCACCTTTTCCGAATGGTGCTGCGGTTTCGATTATAACGGGCAATGGTATCATACCGGGTCCTCTTTCGCATACAACCAGACACCGGAAATGTGGAAGGCGGACTGGGTCTTCTTAGCGAATCGTTATAAATACAATAAACTCGTTGCGGGAGCGGATCTTCGGAACGAAGTGAGAACGATGCGTTATAACGACACTCACCTTCCGAATAGCCCGAATTGGGGCTGGAATAATATCGACGACTGGCGCAAGGCCGCGCAAGAAGCCGGAAATGATATTCTACGCGAAAACCCGGACCTAGTCATCGTAGTGGAGGGGATCAACTGGTGGGGAGCGATTCCCATTCTCGGATCCGGAGAACGTCCTCACTTGAAGCCGGTTCGGGATCTGCAGGTCCATATCCGAAATATGAACAAGCTCATCTACGCGGCTCATAACTACGGCTTTATCGGCCCGAAGCATAACGGGGACGATAGCACTTCCGGCGGTAATATCAAATACAAGGACATGGACGCCACCACCTTCCGGAATACGATTACGGACGAATGGGGATACGTAGTCGATCCGGATACCATCACGACCGCACCGGTTTGGGTGAGCGAATTCGGAGCTTCTCCCGGCGAAACCAATCCCGCGGACAGAGAATGGTTCAAAAGACTCGTGGATTATATGATCGAAAAGGATATCGACTTCGCATTCTGGCCTCTGAACGGAGAAGACGAATGGGGACTCGTAACCTCCGATTGGTCCCAAAGGAAAAGAGGAAACTGGCGAGACGAACATATGGATCGCCTTCTTGCGTTTTCGGGAAAAACCGGTGCCGTCAATAGCGTGGATCGTTTGACTCGAATCGGCTTTAACGGCGTGGATGATAACGCAAGCACGATCGATAACGATTGGCTCGGAGGGGCGAATAAGGGAACCTGCCCCGACGGAGAACGTTTCTTAGGTCTAAGCCGGGACCAGAAGGCACTCTGTAGCGATACGAAGTACGGAAAACTCTGGCATAGCGACCGTGCAATCAATGTGCAGGCTGTCTATGAGACTCCGACCCGTTATCACGGAACCGGAGATTGGGCGGGGGGATTCACCAAATACGAATGCCCGACGGACTATTATGTTGCCGGAGCGACCAAACATTCCTGGGGAACGAGCGGAATCCTCTGCGCACATAGCAAGGTTTCTCTTGCCAATTCCTGTCGCACACTATGGTTTGATCGAGGAGACAATCGTTCCTCTCAAAAAGGAGGAGACTGGGCTCCGGGTTCCTATAAGGGCCAATGCGCGGACAGCGAATATGTGGCGGGTGTCGCCCAAAGAGACGGAGGAGCCGCGGCGCTACTTTGCTGTTCTTCTCCCCTAAGCGGAGAATTGCCTCTCGTATACAAGGCCAAGAATCTCTCTCATCGTATCGGCTTCGCGGAAGGGGATGCCTGGGTCGCAACGACTGCGGAATACTCTGCGGATCATCTGCTCTACGGTCCGTACGATAGAGGCCGTTGGGGAACGGGAAACAAGCAAGCGATCTTTCGCGCACTTGTGGACGTCACCAATGCGAATAACGATAAGGTTCTGACCATAGATGTCACTGACGGACAAGAAGTCTTAGCGAGACGGGACGTCTATCGACACGAGTTCATCGGTCCCGGACAGTATACCAATTTCATTTTGGACTTCAATATCGCCGCAGACAAGGCGGATCGTCCTATGGAACTCAGAGCATGGTGGCATGACAGTTCCTATGTGAAGGTGGAAAATGTTACGGTCCAAAATCGCAATGTGAACGGAGACTTACCTCTTGCCTACAAGGCGAAAGATTTAGGCCATCGCACCGGCTTTGCCGAGGGAGATGCCTGGGTGGTTACCACGAACGACCATTGGGCGGATCATATCCTTTTCGGGCCGTATGAAAGAGGTCGTTGGGGAACCGGAAATAAGAAAGCTGTCTTTCGGATGTTAGTCGATGTCACGAATGCGGGAAACGATAAAATCGTTACCTTGGATGTCTTCGACGGCCAGGACGTTCTCGCAAGAAGGGATATTTACCGAAGCGAATTTTCAGGGCCAGGTCAATATACCAGCTTCGGTTTGGACTTCAGCATCGCGCCGGACAAGGCGGATCGTCCTATGGAAGTGAGAGCCTGGTGGTATGATACTTCCTATGTGAAAACGGAAAACGTTACGATCCAGAACCGATAAGCTTCTGCAACGGAAGGCGAATCCTCCTTCTCTCCAAGGATTGATCTAGGCCGGCTCATTTTTTGAGTCGGCCTTTTTCGTTCCGGCGGAGACAGGCACCCAAGCATGGCTTCTTCCTTGTGTGTTTTCAGAATCCATAAAATCCCTCCGGAGCAGCTTGCAAATACCGGACCGAAAAAACCGCGAATCGGAACTCAATGAAACGAACGCCGAAACTCCTGAGGGGAAAGATTCGTTTTACTCTTGAATAATTTGCTGAAGGACTGGGAATGCTCGAAGCCCAATTCGTAAGCGATCGCGGTTACCGGCAAATCGGTCGTGGACAATTTCTCTTTCGCTTTTTCGATCAACTTGTCGTGGATATGTTGTTGAGTGCTTTGTCCGGTCAAAACTTTCAAGAGTCCGCTCAGATAGTTCGGAGAAACGCCCAGAATATCCGCTACGTATTGCACCGAAGGCAATCCTTTTTGCTTTAAATCACCTTCTCGAAAATAACCGGCCAATGCTTCCTCCAATAGGGCCAGGATCTTATGATTCGAGATCTTTCTCGTAATGAATTGCCGATGATAGAATCTCTCGGCGTAATTGAGGAGGGTCTCGATATGAGAGATGATGATATTTTGGCTGAAGGAATCGATATTGGAATGGTATTCCTGACGAATATTCCCTACGATTTGGTTCAAAGCGGTCTCTTCCTTTTCGGATAGAAATAGAGCCTCGTTCACGGAATAATCGAAAAATTCATATTTCCTAATATTCTTGGCCAAACCGGTATTCCATATAAAGTCCGGATGGATGAGCAGGATCCAACCCGAATGTTCCGGCCTAGGTTCGCCGTTGATTTCGACCCGAAATACCTGCCCCGGAGCCATGAAGAAAAGGATACCGTCGTCGAAATCGTATTCCTGTTGTCCGTATTTCATTTTTGCAGCGGAGTTTCTTTTCAGCGAAATAGAATAGAAATCGAGAGTCCAGCTTGTTGCATTGAATTCGGGAGAATGCCGAATCAATTCGTAATCCACCACGCTGATCAAAGGATGTTCCGGCTTCGGCAAACCCCGAAGCTGGTGGAATTCGCTGACGGTCTTTATTCTATACGGAGTTTGTGTCACTTTCGAAAAAACCTAATCCAAGCGATTGTATGCGTAAGCGAAATCTTTGGCAAAGTCTTTCAGCTTAGTCTTTCCAAGTATAGGACGATTGCGGAAATAATCCCGATATAATGCGCCCCCTCTCCTGGCAGCGTTCATTTCCATATAACCTCTGGCCGTTTTAGGATTCATTCCTGCTCGCACCATACCATCCAAGGACTCCTGATCGGAGATGACCAGCCATTTCAGATCCGGCTTTCCGATGGCCCCTCCCAAAATCTCAGCCAATTCGTTCGGCGAGACCTCGTCGCTTGCGATATAGCGGATGCTTCTCCCATGAAACGGGCTTTCGATCTCTTCCGCGATCGCCTCGGCTATGTCCAAGGTCGATACCCAAGGCTCTCTCTCGTCTCCCCCGTAATTGGAGATGATTTTACCTTGGGCCTTGATGGTTTGCAGGAACGCGAACATATTATAGTAAAACCCTACAGGGCGCATAAATTTGATATTTACGTCCTCGGGCAGGGCGCTCAGAATTTTCTCCGCCTCATAATGGAAGGCAAGAATCCCATTGCCTGAGTCCGTATGAGCACCGATGCTACTCAAATGAATCAGCTTCTTTACGCCGGAACTCTGGATCGCTTTTTTGTAATTGGTCGCAATCCGAATCGCTGCCTCCGTAAGATCGAAATTCGGATCGAAGAAATTCTCGTAACCGACCGCTTCCATAGCGTAAACGATATCCGCGCCTTGGAAGATATTCGTTAAGAATTCCGCGTCTTCCATTCTACCGATCGCAGGAATGGCCCCCAGAGCTTCTATTTCCTTTTTCCTTTCTTGTTTGCTGCTGACGACAGTAACGGAATGTCCCTTATGAACTAAGGTTTCCGTCAACGGTCTACTGATATGTCCGAGCGAACCCGTAATAATGATCTTCATCTATATATTCTCCTCGAATCGAGATGTTTGTATAAGCGGTATTTCCTATTCGGATCGATTCCGAACAGGAGAAGTTCCTTTTGGAGGGATTATTCGTGTAGCTGAATCTCAGGAGAATGTAGTCGTTTTTCGGAAAGAAAAGAACACCCTTCCCTGGGATAGATCGGATCTATCGAAACCGTTCCATCGGCGAATAAATGTGCCACACCGCCGCTCTTTCGAAAATCATATCGGAACAAAAGGAGCGCTACGTAGAACTACTTATATATGGGAAAATTCGTACGGGATTACTAATGAAGATTCGTGGGAAAAAAGGGATTCCCCCACGGATCCTTTTTAGAATATCCATATAGTCGGTGGCAAGACCGGGAATTTGAACGGAGAAGCTTTACTGGTTTCCCCAATCCGTTCGTCGCCAGATTGAATCGCCGATAGATTGCAGGCAACCGGTCGGAAGAGAAATCAGACTCTCGAGTATTCCTTGCACCTGATGTGCTGAGCTAGTATTCACCTGACAGTCACCGAAAAACCGGTGGCCCCAGCCTCTTCTGAAAGAAAAATGATTTTAACGACAAAATTATTTACATCAGGAGAAACCGATGACCACCAACACCAATGCAACAGTTAAGGCAACTAGACGAAAGCTAAATTTATTAGAGCTTGCAAATGAATTAGAAAATGTAAGCAAAGCCTGCAAGATCATGGGATATTCCCGTCAACAGTTCTACGAAATACGAAGGAACTTCCAAACCTATGGAGCTGAAGGTCTCTTAGATAGAATCCCGGGAGCCAATGGGCCTCACCCTAACCGAGTCAGTGAAGAAATCGAAAATGAAGTCTTAGAGTATTCTTTACATCATCCGACTCATGGATGCCTAAAGGTCGCTCAACAACTTAGTCTTAAAGGTCGTATAACTTCGTATAATGTATGCTATACGAAGTTATTCAGGATCGCCGGTAGAACTAAATTTTATGAGTCGATCGAAGAGATGCAGATCGATCTGCATCTCTTCTTTGAAGAATACAATTACAAGAGGGCGCACCAAGGTAGAAACATGAACGGAAGAACTCCTTTTCAAGTCTTCATTGAGGGCATTAAGACAGAAGAATCGGAGGTCCACCAAGCAGAAAATTAGAACAAGCGTTCAGAAGAAGTGTCAGGTGAATACTAACATTGTACAACTATTCACACTCTGATCCGTGTTGCCTTTCGACTTGGAGCTAATGTACAAGAATTCTTCGAATTTTAAGAATATATAAGCCTTGGATAAGATTCGAAATTAGAGTAATAATTACCTGATTATTATTAAGATATTTATCATCTAAAATTCTAAACGACCTAAACATTATAAAATATAAATATTTAAATTTTGTTTTTGATAACCAAATCATTCGGCAGCAAACATTCCCATATTAATTTTTCGACACCGTATTTATTATCCGTTGGATCCATAGAATATAATTTTGCACAAATATTGATACTTGAAAGATCTACATCAAAAACGGATTTTTTAAGAAAATACGAGTTCATAAGATCATATTTGATATGATCATCAAAATTCCCATCACCTTTTACTACCTGAATGAGCTTAATTAGGTCCATATTAAAAGCATGGTAATTGCCATGATTATATTCAATTTCATAAAGAAAACAATCCTTCCAATTCGCATATCGATCCCTAAGTAACTTAACTTGTTTCATACTATCAACTACATATGTAGACAATAACCGAGATGGTAGAGTAGGAAATTTCTCTTTTCTGAAATTTTCCATTTCAGTTTCAAAATCATGATGCAAAGTCATCATATCGTGATGAGAATCATTTTTCAGTACATGGCCTGGTTTATAATCATTCAGAGAAAAGTGATAAAAAATCATATCTTTAGCAACTAATTATGTTCAATTGAACTTAAAAAAAGTCATAAGTGTAATCTGAGGAAGGTATAGTCCATAGCTTAGTATAAAACGTATTTTCTGAAATCTCAAAGATAAACCCAAACTTAATTTATTCATCCTAAGTAGAGTCAATAGTACCAGTTCTCATGGCGAACAGGCAAACTATTCAGTAGAACTCGATAATGTTTCCATTGCGGCATATGCTGATCCATTAGCACTCGAAAGTGTTTATTATGGCTAGGCTCAAGGATATGAATCATCTCGTGGACTAAGATATATTCCAAACATTCTCGTGGCTTTTTTACGAGCTCGGTATTTAGACGAATCGACTGTTTTCTATGATTGCAACTTCCCCATTTCGTCTTCATTCTTTGGATATAGATATCCTTTACACTTACCCCAATTAATCGCTCCCATTTTGCGACCAGTGGCAGAGATTCTCGACGCAGCTCTTCACGATACCAGGCTTCCAGAAGAATTTCTTTTTTGTGATCACTTGTTGTAGGGCGAGTATTTATGACAATTTGTCGAGGATGATTTTCTATTAGATCACTTTCTGCATTTTCAACGATCTTAAGTAGTTTTCGCTTCCCCCAGATATAATGGCTCTCTCTTTCCAAAAATTCCCGTTTTGTTTCTCTCTCTTGCTCGAGAAATTTTCGCTGCTGCTTCTTAATCCAAGAGAGTTTGGCTAGGGCAAAAAGGCGAATTGTATCGAGAGTCATTCGACTTGGAGCCGCTATACGTACGGAGCCGTTCGGAGGATAAACGCTCAGATGGACATTTTTAACATCCTTTCGGGTCACATGAATTACTATTTCGCCTAATTTAATACTGGAATCCATTAGTATTCTGAATGTTGCTTAACGATCGGAAAAATCCTTTCAACTTCTTCTTCACTGCCGAGAATTTCGAAAAGTCCTTTTTTTATGATTTGTTCTCGAGGCAAAATACCTCTCCAATCATCAGGTCGGATCGAAAGTATCTTTGCGTCGATTTGGAGCGCAAGGGATTCATTTTGGTTCAAGTTATGATACAAAGCCAATTTTCCCTTTGTGTTCAATGTCTTTGGTGTGTCCGCCGTTTTTCCGGAATCTAAATTCTTAATCAACTCAGCAATTCTCTTTAAATATTGCTCATAATCGATCGCCTTCGCCTTTCGATCGGCAATAATCTCAGTCAACAACTCGGACATCTTATCATAAAAATTAGGGTCATTCAAATGTTCCTTAATGATCTTTCGACGAACATTGTTCTCAATTGTTTCAGCAATGGACTCCATGTCCCCTTTGAATTTGCCAAGTTGATCGAAAATTGCCTTTGCTATTCCACTCTTAATTATTAGATCAAGTAATCCAATTTCCCCGAATGGCGAAATATTTCGGGGTTCGTCCGCTTGAATATATGTATCTATTAAATGACGCATATCAGCTTCGTACGGCTTCAAATCCAAGTATTCTCCGGAAGCCATTCGAATTTTATCTCTAAGTTCAACGGCATCTTTCACTTCTACTTTAACTTTCTCAATTTCTTTAGGGGTATATCCAGCCCGATCAAGATCATTACTCAAGTTCGAATAACACCGGACCAGAACCGCCGTTGCTTTATACAATTGAAATCTTTGTAGTTCTCGTTCTTCTAAATCAGATGGAATTTCCGTATTACCACAGAAATAATGCTGAAAATCAAGGTAAGCTCGCGGAGGCCTTACTGGTTCGCAAAGCAGCGCATATGCTTCCCTTGCTTCTTCTAATTTTTCTTTCGCATTTGCAATTCTATCTTTTAGTAAGATTGCAGAGCTTGTGCCATCAAAAGAATTGTCCAGTTCAGATGTATAGACAGCAATTGCGTTTTCTACTTTTTTAAATAGGTCTTTGTAATCGACTACATATCCGAATTGTTTGTCATCCCCATCTAGGCGATTTGTTCGACAGATTGCTTGAAAAAGCCCATGATCCTGCATAGACTTATCTATATATAAAAATGTACAAGCGGGAGCATCAAATCCGGTCAATAGCTTGTCAACAACGACTAAAAGTTTCATCTTTGCTGGTTCATCTACAAACATATTGCGTGCCATATCTTCATAGGTTTCGGCTTTTGTTTTGGCTGGTTTAGAGACAATATTGTCTAAGATCTTTTCGTAGGTATCATAGATGAATTCTTTGTCTGTCTTTGTATTCGCTCCCATATCGTCTTCTGATATATCGCGAGTTTTGGGATTATAAGATGTAATCACCGCACATTGATTTTTAAAGGGAGTTCCTTGCAAGAGAGAGTAATATTTGCACGCTTCGTATATACTCGAGGCTACGAGAATTGCATTCCCTCGATCACTGGAAAGTCTTGGACGCGTTTTAAAGTCTAACATAATGTCTCCAATAATTCGTTCCATTCTGGATTTAGAACTGAGCAGTTTTTGCATTGTTCCCCAGCTATGCTTCAATTCATCCTGCTGATATTTATTTAACCCCTTTGAGGAAGCTTCAAACCATTCATCTGTTTTTTCCTTGGATGTTAGATGTTGATCCACATCTCGAGCTTCATAGACTAAATCCAATATAACCTGATCTTCCACCGCCTCATTAAATTTATATGTGTGAATGTATTTTCCAAAAACTTCGAGAGTGGTAGCAGCATCTTTCTTGAGCAACGGTGTACCGGTGAAACCGATAAATACAGCATTAGGCATAATCGCCCTCATCAATCTGTGGAGTTTGCCACTTTGCGTCCTATGACATTCATCTACAAAAACGAAAATTTCGCCGTAAGTCTTTGCGGGCTCAGATTCAAGATCCCTAATCAGCTGTTCAAAATCTTCCGTTTCTTTATTCCCGAACTTGTGAATTAAAGAACAAAGGAGACGAGGGCTCGGTTTGCCAAGCTGCAACATAAGGTCCTTACCACTTTTCGCTTTATGGATCGACTCTCCAACCTGCCGAAAAACCCCCTCAATTTGCTTGTCGAGTTCATCCCTATCGGTTATTACAGCCACTCTCGCCTTTGGATTATTGGTCAAAATCCAACGTGCAAGATAAACCATTACTGTACTTTTGCCGCTTCCCTGGGTATGCCAAATGATACCACCGGCACGAGCTTTTACATTTTTCTGAGCGGCTTTGATTGCGAAATACTGGTGAACACGAGGAACTTTCTTTTTGCCTCCGTCGAATAATACAAAGTTTTGCATCAAATCGAGGAATCTATTTCTCTTACAAATCTTTATTAAATATTTATCAAGCTTAAGAAGATCATTGTCCAATTCGTCTTCTTTCCAGATTAGAAAATTCTTAGCTTCAGTTCCTATCGTTCCATATCGCATTCCTTCTGAATCATTACCGGCAAAAACAAATTGAACCGTACTAAAGAACCATGCATTAAATTCCTTACTTTGATTCGATATTAGTTGTCCAATCCCGTTGCTAAGGTTCACACTTCCGCGCTTCAGTTCTATAACTGCAACTGCGATTCCATTAATATAAAGAACAAGATCCGGCCTTCTTTCAGCAACACCAAGTAAAGTTACTTCTTCCGCAATCGCAAATTCATTCTGATCTGGATCATCCCAATCAATGAGATGGATAGTTTCTGCATTTTCAGCAGCATCTAATTTGATGGTAACTCCGTGAACAAGCAAGCTAAAGACAGCCATATTATTGTGATAGAGATCACGATTGGAATGATTTGCTTCTGTTCTAAACCCGTATATGGCCGAATTTATTTTTTGTTCCGGAATTCCTCGTTTTTTAAGCCAAGCAGACAGATACTCTTCTTCAATATTACTGTTCCCTTCTCTTGCTTCCCAATTACCGAGATACTTATAGCCGAGTTGTTTTTGAAAAAGTTGAATGATACGGTTTTGGGTAACTCGTTCGGATACGGAGATCTGGCTCATATATTCCTCTCTAGATTACAGCTGGCTGAACTAGACGAATCCTACCCGTTAGCAATTCTTGCATCATCCCCTGCTTGATCACGCGTGTTTTGAAAAGTTTTTCTTCAAGTGCGGAGATTTCGGAATCCATTTCGGAGAGGATGGCGGCGATGGCAATTTGTTCTTTCATGTCAACAGTGATCCAAAAGGTACATTGCAGCGCTTGATTAGGTTGTATTCGTGTGTGACTTCCTGTTGTACCTACTGCATTTAATACTAGTTGAGCTTGAAACGGCTCAGACTTGAAAATAAATGTTAAATAATCGCGATGGTAATGTGAGTAGGGTACCAAGGGTAAGAATTCTGTAGAACATATGGCATTATCAGGAACATGTGCTGGTGCCCAAATACGAGAAATCCTAGGATTAAGCTTTGAAATTAAAATTGCCCCCTGAGGTACGCGGAGCTTACTACTTCCTATCTGTGATCCAAATTCTACAATCGGTTCGGCACCCGAATCAAAGGCTGGCAAACTAAAGTGGACAAATATTGCATCGGGCGTTATTGCAGGATTAATCCCCACTTTAGCAAAAATAGCGAGGTCCCCTAACTTTCTTTCGACCCATTCTCCGCTAAACCCCGGTAATCTCCTCTTCCCTGTAAGCAATTCCTGCATGGCTCCTTGCTTAATGTTTTTTTTCTTTTCGACGAGCTGTTCTAGAGATTCAATAAGTGAATCGACATCGCCTAATGCTTCCGCAATTGCTTTTTGCTCAGGTAGGGACGTAGGCTTTGCAATCCGAAATTGACCAAATCCTGTAGTCGTGAGATTTACAAAAGTGCCTCCATGCGTTGCTGCGGAATGAAGTTTACTTTGATTCGCCGCGAGAGCATGAAATAGAAAATCGAGCTCCACATTGTATTCAATATTCTGAAAAGCCAAAATTCCGTCATGGATACACGCATCTATAGCCAACCGCGCCGGTAAACCAACTGCGGTTGGGGTCCCTGAACATACAACTACAAGAGTACCGCGCTTGCAATATCGGCTCATTTTAGCACCTTCGTTAGTTAGGAAGTCTGTTTCTGCTGTAACCCAGTGATGATCACGAGTGATGTCTTCCACCATCAATCGTGGAATATTCCCGCCAAAGTATCGCCTATCTCCCTGAGGACGCGGACTAGCACCTCTAATAATACGACCAAAAGTATCCATAGTTCTAACTTCCCAGTCCTCGGGAATCACACCGACTTCGGTTTGTTTGAAACCCGACTTCAGTTCCATTGGAATCCCATCTTCTTTAAATGCGCTGCAACTTTTACTTCCAGATCCTCTACTTTTTTCGTAAATTCAGACAGAGGCGTTACATAACGTTCTGTAAGTTCTTTAACACGTTGCTTAAGCATCTTGCTAATTCTATCCATTTCCCCATGAACCGCCATATCGAGTTGCGTGAGCCATTTGTAATCCACAACCAGCATCTTGATTTCAGATTCAGTTAATTTGGGATATTTCTTATAAGCTAGGTCATCGAGTTCTGCTTCCTTTACTTTTTCCTGCCTTCGCAATTCTATTTCTTGATCTGAAAGTCTAAGCCAATTTTTCAACACTTGAATTTCTTCTTTTGCATCCGAATCATTGGCAATTTCTTTCAGACGCGCATTCACTAATGCTTTGTTGATTTTTTCCAGTCCCGAGAATACACCTTCATCGATGCCGTTTTCTTCTTCCAATTCCTGCATTTGTGCAATAATTTCTTCCAACTCATTTTGCAATTCAGAGAGTGCCACCTTTTCCCTACTAAAGAATCGACTCACGATCAGCTCTTTCGGAATAAGATCGCATACCCAACCTTTATCTTTATCTCTGCCATTCTTATCTTTAACAAGCACACGATACGTTTCTGCTTTCCATCCACCTTTAGAAATCAAGTAACAATCATCCTGCATAATATCGCCCCAATAATCCATGAGATGTTGATACACGGAGTATCGATCGATCAACGGCTGACCCTCGTAATGCAAAAGTAGCCCTTCTGAAAGTTCGGAAATAAATTCCGTTGGCAGAAACCCAGGTTTTAATTTTTTCAAAGCAGAAAGTTTTTTCTCTTTCCAAGCACCAAAATGGGCATTCATTTTATCAACTAACAATTTAAATTCTGTATGGTTGAAGATCACATTTTCGATTTCTGATTTAGAAACAGTAAGATCCACATATCCCGGACGATTTTCTTTAAAAAGAGTATTCCTGAGTCCAGGACAAATCTTCCAATAAGCAGAAAGTGCATCAATGTCGCGAACAGGTATACCACCTCGCAAATGCCCATTGATGTCTTGCAGATCATCTTCTTCCTGGGAATCAACGTAACGAGGCAAATTCAGATTGAATTCATTCTTTTCAATCTCATCAAGCGGGACCATTCTAGCATACTTAGCGACATCATCTTGTTTAATAAACACATCCACAATCTTATGAATATCACGCGACCGCAGACGATTTTTATTTCCATCCTTGATAAAGCCGGAACTTGCATCCATCATGAAGATTCCCTTTCTTGCTTGAGAATCTTCTTTATCAATTACTATGATACACGCAGGAATTCCAGTACCATAAAACAAGTTTGCAGGGAGACCGATAATCCCTTTAATATATCCTTTCCTTACTAAATTTTTTCGAATCTCCGCTTCTGCATTTCCCCGGAAAAGAACTCCATGAGGAAGAATACAAGCTCCCTTACCATTTTTTTTTAACGAACGGACAATATGTAGCAAATATGCATAATCACCTTGCTTACCTGGCGGCACACCAAACGGCTCAAATCGATCGTATGGATCCTTTTCAGTATCAATTCCTGTGCTCCATCTCTTATCGCTAAACGGTGGATTTGCAATTACGTAATCGAAGGTTTTAAGTTTATCTCTTTCTTTGAACTTTGGATCAGAAAGGGTATTTCCATTTTCGATCAGTGCACCTGGATTATTATGCAAGATCATATTCATTCGAGCAAGTCCGGTCGTCGCACTATCTTTTTCTTGCCCATAGAGAGTCACATCAGTTTCAGCTTCGTCAGCTACCTTCAAAAGCAGAGAACCAGAACCACAAGTTGGATCATACACACTAGTAGAAGGTCCTGTTTTTGCAGAACGAATTCCGATGACTTGAGCGATTACGCGACTCACTTCAGCCGGAGTATAAAATTGTCCCTTACTCTTTCCGCTTTCGGTAGCAAAGTGACGCATGAGATATTCGTACGCATCACCTAAAAGATCGTCACCTTCCGCGCGGTTCTTGGAAAAATCTAATGCAGGGTTTTCGAATATCGAAATCAGGTTACCAAGTCTTTCTACTTTTTCTTTGCCGCTACCTAATTTATCAGAATTAAAATCAGGCATGTCGGAAAGCTTGTTAGCTTTTGCAAGTGGAGCAATAATTTTCTTATTAATTTGATCTCCTATATCTGCCTTACCTTTTAGTGCGATCATATCTCTGAAACTCGCACCCTTGGGTATTTTTATAGGTTCGTACATACCACCGCTATACTTGTCGCTGATATATTTTATAAACAAAAGAACGAGCACATAGTCTTTGTATTGGCTGGCATCCATACCGCCGCGTAATTCATCGCAGCTTTGCCAGATGGAAGAGTAAAGTTCAGATTTTTTTAGAGCCATCGGTCAGGTTGCTATTTTTAATCTGTTTTTCCATAGGTCAATTCAGAAGTTTAGGAATTTCACCGAACCGCTCTCAAATTGGACAACCATCTCGGCTTAAGCTGTAGTCAGACTAACAAGCCACCTTCTCCACCTTTTAAAGATTTCTGTTAACATCCCGCAAGAATGACAACAAAAAATACTCGCATAAATTTTCATTTTTTACTTTTCTTTTAATCATGTCTATCGTTTTAGTTCCTTAAAAATAACAAAAACGCAAACCATGCAAACTGCTTTAAAACACTCAAAAATCGACCATCCTAAACAATCCTTCACTCCTACTCAACTTTGGAACGAATTCGGAATATGTAATACTCGTAATCCTAGCCTAGTTACGTTTTAGTGGACACCTTTTAAGCCGCTTTTTCTTCAAATTCAACGGGACTCACGTATCCTAAAAAAGAATGTAATCTTCGTCTATTATAATAAACTTCTATATAATCAAAAACTGTTGCTTGGGCTTCTTCTAATCTATAGAAATAGTTATACTTCATCTCTCTCTTAAGAGTGCTAAAGAAAGATTCTGAGACTGCATTGTCCCAGCAATTTCCTTTTCGACTATTGCTCCTTCTAATTCTGTTCGACATTAGAAGTTGTCGGGTTTCTTTAGAACAATAGTTTGATCCTCGATCCGAATGAAAGATGAGGCCTTTCGGTGGATTTCTAAGTTCAATCCCCCTCAAGAGAGCGGACTTAACTAAATCCGAGTCGTTACGAAGACCTAAAGACCAGCCGACCACTCTTCGAGAATATAGATCTAAAACAACACAAAGATAAAGCCAACCCAGAGAAGAACGAAGATAGGTTACGTCCGATACCCAGACCTCATTCATCGAAGCTCTCTTAAAGTTTCTAACAACTAAATCAGGGGCAATACCTTTAGAGTGCCTGGAATCTGTCGTGAACGGTCTAAATCTTTTCTCTTGCTTTCCCTTTATTCCGCAAAGTTTCATTACTTTTCGAACTGAACGGGCTCCATAGTTAGGATATACTTTCTTCACTTCCCGAAATAATCTAAGAAATCCGTAATTCTGATCGTTATCTTTCCAAGTATCATAGATGAATTTCAAAAACTTAGGATCATACTTCTCGATTGCGGTCTTTCTTCGTTTTACAAATTCATAAAATCCAGATCGAGATACATTGAATAAGCTGGCCATGCTTTTAACAGAGAACAATCTCCTGTTGTTCTCCATGAACTCTAATCGAGATTTTGTTCCTTCGAAAGCATGGCTGAATACTTTTTTAAGATCGCATTCTCCTCCCTGAGGCGGTGAACTTCTTTACGAAGTTTCTTCAATTCTTCGTTCTCTTTCAGTTGCTTGTCTGTCGGGGGATTTTGTTCTTCTGACTTCTTCACGTATTCAGCCTTCCATTGACGCAATACAAAGTAGCTGATTCCTAACGACTCTGCTACTTCTTTTATCGTAAAAGAACCGGACAATGTCCGTTTTACTGCTTGTTCTTTAAACTCTGGAGAGTATTTTCCTGTCCTACTCATATTCACCTTTACCTCATTTTGAGCAAAAAAGGTGTCCGATTTTATGTGACTAGGCTATCCAAACCGAGGACCTCCTTTCCCTCAAATCCGAACCGCTCCCCCTGTATCAAAAAATAAGAATATAACAACTTTCCCATTTAAGTCAACCTTACCTAAACACTACAATCCTGCTCTCAACACACCCTACTTCACCCAGATAACCAAGAAGATACTAACTGACTTCTGCCCAAAGAAGTGCCCAACTCCTGAGTGTAATGGCAGAATCTTAGATAAAGAAATCTCAACTCGGCCCGACTTAATTAGATGCCCTCAGTGTAGATACCTTACATCAAGACTAAGTTACACTCCCCTACATCACTTTAAACTACCAATATGGATGTTCGGATACGTCCTTTATGAATCTATAATCCAATACCCTAAGGTAGTAACAGCAACAGAACTAAGTAAGAAATTAAGAATAGGATATAATGCGGCCAGCTTACTCAAGAGAAGGTTTCAACTATTCGCTTCTGATCAGTTACCAAAGTATAAGCAACTTACATTCAATGCTTTAGAAGATAACTTCAAGGACTTCCTATTACCTCCTAATGAGAACAAAGACATCACCTCTAAGATGAGAAACAAGCCTTACGTATGCGTAGACACTGCTGTATTGTATTCTGCAGGTGAGAGAGCAAGCCAAGGTAGGAAACGATACAGACATAGTGGTGCTACATCTTCTATATACCTTTCAGAAAAATTGGGAGGAAGACAAGTTGGAACATT
Organism: Leptospira wolffii serovar Khorat str. Khorat-H2; assembly: GCF_000306115.2. NCBI lineage: Bacteria > Pseudomonadati > Spirochaetota > Leptospiria > Leptospirales > Leptospiraceae > Leptospira > Leptospira wolffii. Next base: position 384,931 of record NZ_AKWX02000007.1, on the reverse strand, counting down.
AGTCCAGACTATAGCAATAAAGCAAGGACCAGTATTCTTCACATCAGTATCTAATCAGAAGGCAGATACCTTAGGACCAATCATCAAAGATCACTTACCTACTTGCACCCCACTTTTTACAGATCAAGGATACCCTTGGCTTTGGGGAATTTACAAGAACCACAGATCAGTGAACCACTCTGCTCGTTCAAAAGATAATAGATATAGATTTGCTCGTAATCGCTGGAGTAAGAATGGAGTTCACAACCAAGTAGCAGAAGGGAATCAAAGGGTCCTTAAAACTGCCTTTGCTTCTTACGGATACATAAAGCCAGAATACTCTCAACTCTATCTGAATGAGTTTAGCTTCATTAAGAATGCGAATGTATTCGGCTTGGATGTGCTCGTTAATGATGAGTCGATGTGTGGAGGTAGGGATGCTTTTGCTGTCAATCCGAGAGCGCGGAAGAAAGGAAAGGATTTTTAACGATCCCCTGTAACCATTGCTCACAAATCGCGCGCGCAGATGGAAAAGTCGGAAGACGGTAAGAAAAACAAGTCAGCAGTAAATACCTCTAGCAAATTCAAACATGCAGGAATCAGAATAGAGTTCTTCGAGCAGATCACAAAGAAGATCTTGCAGGACTTCTACAAAAAGAAATGTCCTCACTGTGAGAATCAAATACTGGACAAAGAAATCTCAACTCGACCGGATCTAATTCGTTGTAGAGTTTGCCATTACCAAACTTCAAGACTAGCATACACTCCCCTTCATCAATGCAAACTTCCACTCTGGATGTTCGGATATGTATTTTACGAATCTCTCATCCAACATCCAAAAGTTCTCACCTCAACAGAGATCTCCAAGAGATTAGGTATTTCATATAAAGCAGCTCTGTTACTCAAAAGAAGATTCCAAGTCTTTGCATCAGAACAATTAGATAAATATAAACAAATAACATTCAAACTCTTGGAGGATGAATTTAAAGACTTCAACTTGCCTCCAAACGAGAATACGAATATAACAAAGAAAATGGCAAAGCGTTCCTATATATGTGCAGATACTGCCGTTTTGTATTCTGCATCTGCAAGAGCAAACAAAGGAAGAAAACGTTTCCGCCACAGTGGAGCTACTGCGTCCATATATCTCTCGGATAAACTTGGTGGAAGACAGATCGGAACCTTAGTTCATACAATTGCAATCAAAGGTGGACCTGTGTTCTTTCACTCAGTTCCAAATCAAAAAGCAAATACACTCGGACCAATCATCAAAGAACATTTGCCAATTCGAACTCCGCTATTCACGGACCAAGGATACCGTTGGCTCTGGGGAATATATAGAAATCATAGATCAGTAAATCATAATGCAAAATCAAAAGAAGGAAGGTATCGTTGGGCAAGAAATAGATGGAGCAAGCACGGAGTTCATTCTCAAGTAGCAGAAGGAAACCAGAGATTACTCAAAACTTCCTTCGGTGCATATTGCTATACAACACCAGAATACTCGACTCTGTATCTGAATGAATTTGCCTTCCTCAAGAACGCGAAAGTCATCGGACTCGACGCTTTAGTTCAGAAGGAAGAGGAAGGCTCTGTGAGGATTGGAGCTAGGTTATTTTTAACGCAGCACGTCGTTCAGGAGCTTGCCTAGCATAGTGTCCTGGGTTTGGACCGTCTTTTGGTTGGCCTCGTAGGAACGATTGACTTCGATCATCTCCACCATTTCGGTAACTACGCTAACATTAGAAGCTTCTAAATAACCTTGGAGAATATTCGGCTCTTCGTCCAAGTTAAACGGTCTAGGCTCTCCGGACTCCGGAGTATCGTTATAGAAGGAGTCTCCTTCCTTATCCAGATGGCGAGGATTCTCTACGGTTCGAACCTTAATTCTATCCAAAAGAACGGGAGTCTCAAATCGATTCTTATCCGCGCCTACGGAATTGCGAGGATCGTTTCCGATCTCTCCATTGATCCAGATCTCTCCGTTTTCCTTGATGAGAAAATTTCCTCTGGCGACTTTAATCGGACCGTTTTCACCCATCAAAGGAAATCCTTGAGGGGTTACGAGAAAACCGTTGGTGTCCAGAACGAATGCGCCGGAGCGAGAAAGTCTCTCCCCTCTATTAGTCAATACGCTAAAGAATGCGGGATGCTCCGAACCGGGTCTATCTTGGAGCATGAGATCGAAAGGATTGTCCGTTTTCTTCACGGCTCCCTGTTCGAATCTAGTGTAGATCTCGTTCACCTCGGCACCTAACCCTAGTTTACCGACCACCGGCGCCGTATCGAAGGAACCCATTGGAACCTTACCGACTCCGTCCTCATTGAACCTATGGATCAGCATTTCCGGGAACGTCTTGAATAGGGTCGTATCTCTCTTATAAGCGGTCTTATCCACGTTAGCGAGATTATTGGCGATCACATCCATCCGGGTTTGCTGCACGATCATCCCGTTGGATCCTGTATACATTCCTCTAATCATTTACGCACCTCTACTCCCTTTAAGGATCGGCGGTTTTGTAAATTCTCCTTACGATTTTGAGGACATAAACTGGAAAAATCAGAAGGAACTCCTACACGTTTCAAAAATCTTTTTTGGAGATTTTTGGCCGCCTCCCGCCCTGGGCGGGCCGGGCTTGCTTCGGATTCGGCGTATCCGCCTCATCCCTGGCGGAGACTCCGTCTTCGAAAGAGATGTATTACTTTTTCTTTCCTTTCAGGGTTATGAGTAGATTGCAATTCTCAAGTTTAGAGCCCGTTTTTTCCTCGAAATCCTTCCGGAGTTCCATAAGGATCTTTTGCTCCAATTTCTCGTCCAGGTCTATATCGAAGATTTCCCCCGTCGTCTCGTCTATGGCGTGGTGGTGGTTACCCATATTGGAATCGTAAAGAGTGATCCCCGACTTCAATTCCAAGAGATGCACGATTCCTTTTTCGGAAAACAGTTTTAGATTATTGAAAACCGTGGCTCGAGATGCGTTAGGTAGATGCTCGTTCACCAATTGAAAGACCTGATCCGCAGTCAAATGCTGCGGCCGAGACAATAACAGATTAGCCATCTGTAACCTTTGTACGGTCACATTGATGCCGGCCTCTTCCAGGATCCTCTTGGTTCTCTCGTACGAGTCCTTCATAGTCTGAACCTAAGTTTCCTCCTTTTTTTGTCCACAATTTAGACTAATTCTAAAAAAAGACTTGAGCTAAATTCTTTCAATTTTAGATTAAGTCTAAATTAAAACTAAATTTAAAATATTAATATCCGGATTTATAACCGAAATTGGAGCAGATTTATGGAAAAGCAGAGTTCTCAACCCGATTCTTCCCAGCCCAGCTCTTCCTGGGAAAAATACAGTAGAACCATGACGGGAGAAAAAAGCTGCTTCGACCTAGCCAGGCAAGGAGATATGGAAGGCCTAAAAGAGAAGTTAGACTCTCTTTTGAACATAGATCAAAAAAACGAGAAGGGTCACAGCTTACTCATGCTTTCCGCCTACAACGGAAACGAGGACACGGCAAAATTCCTCCTCTCCCGGGGTGCCGATCCCAACTCGATAGACGAGGCGGGCAATTCGATTCTGATGGGCGTAGCATTTAAAGGATATTCTAATATTATAAAACTCCTTTTGGAATACGGGGCCGACCCGAACTACAGAAATCCGAAAGGCCAGCGCGCCCTGCAATTCGCGGAAATGTTCGGACGGGAGGAAGCGGCAAGTCTTCTTTCCTCGAAAGAACCGAGGCGCAAATCGACCCTGATTTCCATCTTGAGGTCCTGGATGCAATATTTCACTCAGAGCATATTCAAAGGAGGAAGGCGATGAAGAAAACAATCTTAACCACGACCGGAGGTCATCCGGTCCCGCAAAACCAACATTCGGTCACGGCCGGCCCGAGAGGCCCTATTCTAATTCAGGACTCTCATCTGATCGAGAAGCTCGCTCATTTCAACCGGGAAAGAATTCCGGAAAGAGTGGTTCACGCCAAGGGAGCGGGAGCCTACGGAACTCTTACCATTACGAAAGACTTGAGCGAATACTCTAGAGCATCCGTTTTTTCTAAAGCAGGAAAAAAGACTCCTTTATTCCTACGATTCTCTACGGTGGCTGGAGAGAAAGGATCCGCAGACACCGAAAGGGATCCGAGAGGATTTGCGATTAAATTCTATACGGAAGAAGGAATCTGGGACTTGGTGGGCAACAACACTCCGGTTTTTTTCGAGAGAGACCCCCTCAAGTTTCCGGACTTCATCCATTCTCAAAAAAGGGACCCTGTCACAGGCTATAAGAATCCTTTCCGTATGTGGGACTATTGGGCCGAGGCCCCGGAAGCTCTCCATCAAATGACGATATTATTCGGAGATCGCGGCATCCCCGACGGTTACAGATTCATGAACGGATACGGGAGTCATACATTCGGACTTTGGAATATAAAAGGAGAGCGCTTCTGGGTGAAATTCCATTTCAAGTCCATGCAAGGAATCAAGAATTTGACCGCGCAGAAAGCGGCCGAGTTAGCCGGAACCGATCCGGATTACGCGACTCGGGATCTTTTCGAAGCCATAGAAAGAAAAGAATTTCCCAAATGGAGATTTTGCGTGCAGATCATGCCGGAAAAGGATGCGGAGAAGACGAAGTTCAATCCGTTCGATCTGACTAAAGTATGGTCTCATAAGGACTATCCTCTTGTAGAAGCGGGGATCCTAGAATTGAACGAGAATCCTAGGAACTATTTCGAAGAAGTGGAGCAGGCAGCCTTCTCTCCTTCCAATATGCCTCCGGGTATCGGCGCTTCTCCAGACAAGATGTTGCAAGGTAGGTTATTCGCTTATCCGGACGCTCAAAGATATCGCTTGGGAGTCCAATACCAACATCTTCCCGTGAATCGTCCCAAAAACCAAGTATACGTCTACCATAGGGATGGAAGCGCGAAATTCCAAAACGACGGTGCTTACGATAATTACGAACCCAACGGTTTCGAAGGCCCTAATCAGGAAGAATCTTATGCGGAACCTCCTCTTAGAATTTCCGGAGATGCGAACCGTTACGATTCCCATACGGATAACGACGACTTTACGCAAGCGGGAGATCTGTATAGACTCATGAGTCCTGAGGAAAGGGAAAGATTGACTTCCACCATAGCCTCCACCATGAAAACGATTCCGAAAGCTTTGGCTATCGCGAATATCGGACACTTCTATAAATGCGCTCCCGAATACGGGACCAAGATCGCAGAGAAGCTGGGAATATCCGTGAGCGAGGTTACAAAGAACTAATATTCGGATTTCACCATTACCTTTACTTCCGGGGAGAGCGGCAGTTCCTGTAGGAACTCCAACGTTCTCCCCCTTTTTTATCTTATTCCTTCGAATCCAGGTATTTTGTCTCATATCCAAAAAACCTTTGACATCCCCTCCTTGGAGAGGCTATCTATCCGGTAGATGAAAAAGAAAAGAGGGTATTTTCTCTCCTTGGGAGCCGGCAAGAACCAATTGCCTCTGATCCTGGCTGCCAAGTCTTTAGGATTGGAAGTCGCCGCTGTGGATAGAGACGACAAGGCCCCAGGCTTCTCCCTGGCAACTCTTCGTATCATAGAGTCCATCTACGAATACAGACGCATTCTACGAGCCGTTGCGGAAAATCCGCTACCCAATCCGATCGTAGGGATCGGTACTAGATCCTTCGGCAAGGCGACTTATAGCACCGCCTATCTGGCCGAAAAGTTAAAGCTCAAATACGCGAGCACCGAATCGGTCCTGAAATTCTCGGATAAGAAAATTCTAAAAGAGACCTTGGAACCGAAAGGTATCCGAGTACCAAGGGAAATTCCTCCTACGGAATGGAAGGCCAAAGACAAGTCGATTCCTTATCCTTGGATCGCCAAGCCCAGCCAAGGCAGTGGAAAATCCGGAATACGACTCATAGAATCCGATTCCGACCTAAAACAAATCCCGGGTCATTCCGCAAAAAAGACTTCCGCGTCCAAAACGAAGACTCCGAACAAAATTCCCCCCGCCGAAACCTGGGTGTTGGAAGAGTATATTCCGGGTTTGGAATGTACGGTATTGGGACTCGTGGACTCAGACGACTTTCATCTGGTGCATTTATCTTTAAAGGAGACCAGCCCCTTTCCTCCTTTCTTGGAAGCCGCCCATCGCCTCCCCTTCCCTCTCCAAGAATTAGAAGGAGAGATCAAGATGATCTGTCGGGCCATCGTAAAAGCAAGTGGTCTGCAAAATTGTCCCTTCGTAGCGGAATTTAGATTGGATACGAACGGAGAGATCGTATTGATCGAAGCGGCTCCTGAAGTAGGAGGAGAATATTTGGCGGACATACTCGTACCGAATTATAGCGGTTACGATTATTTCCACAATCTCGTCCGACTATTGATCGGAGAGTCCATCGATCTTCCGCCGTCTAGTTTAAAGATTTCTAAAAAACTAAAATCGCAAGTCCGTTTCGACGTCCCCCCAAGAGGAGTTTCCATTCTGAAAGATTGGGAAGAATTTCGTCCCCTCTCGGGGGAAACCGTTTTATGGAGCGAAAATCTGAAATCTTTGGGTTCCAAGTTGGATACGTCGCAAGGAAACGAGGTCCGATCCAGAGTGATCGCTCTCAAATCCAAATCTTCCTCCTCCGAAGAAGAATGGAATGCAAGCCTACAGAGCCGTTTTCGGGCGGAGTACGATGTCAGATAGCCATCCTTCCAAAGAGGCCTGGGAAACTCATTATACCCGGACCAAGTCCAAGCTGCAATACCCGGACGAAAATCTGGTTCGCATGCTTTCCAAAATAGAGAAACGTTCGGAGAATCCCAAGGCATTAGACTTCGGGTCCGGTTCCGGAAGGCATTGTATTCTTCTCAAAGACTTCGGCTATGAAGTGAGCGCGGGAGATTATAGCGAGAATTCCGTTGCCGCGATCAAAGAGTCCTATCCTTGGGCCAAAACGTATCTATTACAATCTCCTCCTTATCCGTTTGCCGACCAAGAATTCGATCTTATCGTAAGCTGGGGCGTTCTGCATTATAATCCTCCCGAACTTGCAAAATCCATTCTGAAGGATAAGTTTCGCATTCTCAAAAAAGGAGGATTCCTTGCTGCCTCCATTCGTGCGGAGGGAGACACACATTTAAAAGCGGAGTCCGGAAAGATCGGAACCGCCGATCTAAAGGGCGGAGCAACCTGGTTCTACTCCGAAAAAGATATTAGAAATCTATTATCCGATTTCACTTCCTTCGAGATCGGCTATACGGAAAGAACTCCATTAGGAAAACTGGAAGAGAGAATTTGCCATTGGATCTTTCTCGCCGGGAAATAATCTACTCGGAATGTCCCCTCGACGGGGACTGCGCCTGGGAACCCTTATATACCTCCTCCTTCGGAGGATTCCAACTTCCCATACGGATTTGCAAAACCTGCGGACTGCAGGCCCAATTTCCCAGACCCGAACCCGAGTCCCTCTACACGGAAGAATACTACACCGGAAAACAGGATTTTTCCTACCGAGACGAAAGAGACACGGAGAAGTTCGATCGGTACGTGTGGTTCGCGAGACTTAGGAATATTATGAAATTCAAATCCGCCGGTAATTTCCTGGATATAGGATGTTCCTTCGGAGGATTTTTAGAATGCGCTCGAGAGAAAGGCTTCGTTCCTTATGGTGTGGAAATATCTCCGTTTGCCGCGGGGAAAGCCGAAGCCAGAGGATTTAAAGTCTGGCAGGGACAGTTTCTGGATGCGGATCTTCCGGAAAACTTCTTCGATGTGATCACTCTCGTCGAAGTGATCGAGCACTTGGAGGATCCCAAACGAGTCTTCGATAAATTAGCGAGGATTTTACGCCCCGGAGGACTCCTCTTATTACAAACGGCCAATTTCGAAGGCTGGCAAGCCGTGGAAGCGGGGAGTTCCTACCATTATTATCTGCCCGGACATGTTTATTATTATTCTAGCGGATTATTACGTAAAATTCTTGCCAATCGGGGATTTGAGAAACAAATTACCTACCTCGGAGTGGACTTCCCCTTGTATGCTAAATTCTTAAAATCCCGAGGAACATTCAAAGGTTGGAAAGATTATCTGAAATGGTTTCGCATCGCGATCTATCATTTCAAGAGCAAGCTGAGTCGTAAGGGACGTCCTCTCACATCCTCGATGGTGCTATACTCGCTAAAAAAATGAATTCTCATCCGAATACCAAATACAGTCGCGTCTTCGATTATATGCCGGACGCGGGTTTTCTTAGAAAATTAAATTTTACCATCCGGGTATTGGCCGCGTCCGCCTACCGGTTCATCAAAGACGAGTGTTTTATCAAGGCCTCGGGGATCTCTTATACTACGATCGTATCCCTGATTCCCATGTTAATCGTAGCTCTTTCCCTTCTTACGATAACCTCGGGTCTGGAAAATAGAAAAGAAGAGATCTTCGATAAGATCAACGCGTTCTTTCTCACAAGCAATATCAATTTGGATATCACTCCTTATCTGGATACATTAGGAGATATTATAGATGCCGCAAGGCAAATCGGAGCGATAGGCTTCGTATTGCTCGTATTCTCGGCGACCACGGTGCTTCGCGCCTTGGAGAATTCTTTCAATTCCATTTGGAGATTGGAAGAGAAGCGATCCATGCTCCAGGAATTCGTCTTTTATTTCTTCGTACTTTCCATAGGTCCGTTGCTTCTGGTGATCGGAGACAATCTGGCCCAAAAGGTGACGGACCTTTTCCGCCCTTCCCATTATCTGAGCATGGACAAAGATCCGGAAAACAGAATATGGATCGCGGGAGAGAACGGAAACCTATTCCGATTGGACCCGGGATTGAAAAAAGACTATTTTCTGGATGAGAAGGATATAGATCTCAAGAATATCCGATGCTTGGATTCTTTCGGGGTTCGCGCGGATTCCTGCGAAAAGCCGGAAATCTCCCGGGAAAATTTCGTCCGCGTGCAGATTCGGGACGGCAAAGTCTACGCTCTCTCCTCTCGAGGTTTATTCCTATCCAAGCCCGTGGACGGGTCGGTTTGGAGCGCAATTTATTTCGATAATTCGCAATTTAGAGATTTTGAATATATTAACGATGGCAATTTCTATCTCATTTTCTCCAACGGTGAAGTTCTGCATTTCTTCTCCCAAGGCAGAAGCTATAAACCGATTTTTCCGAACGTATTAAAAATACGAGCCAATCGAGTCTATTTCCCGGAACCTTATCTAGGCTATCTCGTGGATGAAGACGGCAACGTATGGTCCAGTCAGGACGGAGGCTATAATTGGTCCGCGACTAAGATCACCGGACAAGGCCTAAAGGATATCCATAGAATCCGTCCCGGAGAATTGATCGTTGCCGGAGAAAGAGGGTCCGTTTTCAAAACGGAGGACGGCGGCAATTCCTGGAAAAATCTCAGCCATAAGCGATATACATTTACCAAGGTTTGGGCAGTCGAAAACGAAGAATCCGTGGACGTATTCCTTCTGGACGCGTTAGGAAATATCCTAGTCTCCATCGATCAGGGAGAACATTGGAATACATTCTACGTTCCGGTAAGAGGAAAAGTATTCGCTTCGGTATTATTCGATCGGAGCGAAAACGGAAGATTCAGAATTCTGAATATAGGAGAATACGAAAAGATCAGCCTTTCGGAATACAAAGACGTCAAATACGAAACCAAGACATTGCAAGGCGGAGATTCGGTATTCTCTCCTTATAATATTCTTAGCTTCTTTTTTCCTTTGATTGGAATCTGGACATTCTTTTTAGCCTTATTCACTCTGATTCCGAATACCAAGGTCCCCATCCGGGCGTCGGCCTGGGGATCCGCATTTACCAGTATCATATTCTTAGCATTCCTATACGGATTCAAGGTCTATGTGACTTCTTTCTCGGAGACCACGATGCTCGTCTATAAGGCCTTGGCTTCCATTCCCATTTTCCTAATCGGGATCTATTCTCTTTCTCTCATCGTATTATTCGGGGCGGAGATGACTGCTTGCGTGCAATTCCCGGAAAGATACCTGGCCCCTTTCCAACTTGTCGAGGAAAGGCATACTGCGTTCGGATACGAATTCAGGAAGCTGATCGGCATTTTGAAAGCCGTATATGCATTCCAAAAAGAGAATAAAGTTCCCCCGAAAAATTCGGATCTAGCTAAATATTCCGGACTGCAAGCGGAAGAGATTCCTCGACTGACCAAGACTCTCGCGTCGGCGGGTCTTATCGTGGAAACGAGCGAAGGAGACACCTGGCTTCCCGTGGTCTCGGGTGAGGATCTAAGTATAGGGGATTTCTATCGCAGGATTCCAGAGCCTCTTCTTAAAGAGGATCCTTCTTTCAAAGTTTATCCGGACAAGGTAAAGGAAAAGATGGAGAAGGCCGAGAATTCCCTGCAAAAGGATCTGGATTCCGTGAGTTTTAGGGATTTAATCGATTGATCCCTTTTTAAGAATTAGCTTCCTTAGGAAGAGAAATCTTTACAAAAGTGCCTTTAGAATAATCGAAACCTATACTGCCTCGTATCTGTTGGACCAAAGTCTCTACGAGGCTCATTCCTATCCCGCTTCTTCTCCCCTTCCGAATCGATTCCTCCGACCCTTTACCGGAATCAAAAACGGATAATATTATATTTTTTTCATCTTGCTTCAACTCGACGAGAATATTGCCCGGCTCCCCTTTCGGAAAGGCGTGCAAAAAGGAATTGGTCAAAAGCTCGTTCAAGATAAGACCGAGAGGCATGGCTCTATCCAAATCCAATGTAATATCGGGATCCATATTCTGAGCGACTCGGACTTCTCCCTTTTCCTCTCCGTAAGTATTTTGAAGATTGCGTATGACCGAATCCAAAATCGCCCTGGCACCGATTCGGATCAGATTATTGGAATCGTATATGATCTGATGAACTTTGGCGATGGATTGGATGCGATTCCGGGTGATCCTAAGAGCCTCGGACAAAGGACGTTCTCCTTCCGTTTCTCCCTGAAGCGCCAAGAGTCCCGAAACGATCTGTAGATTATTATTTACTCTGTGATGAATTTCCGTCAAGAGAAGGGCCTTTTCCCTCAAGTCGCTTTGGATCTGCTTCTGGTCTTTTTCACGTCTGGCTTGCTCCCGATGCATCGAGTCTACATATAAGAAAATCAGAATAAACAGAACGAATAGATCCCTTGCGAAGCCCTCGTAATCGTCGAGCAGGTCGCTAGTTCCGGAATGTTCCAGAATATTGGATGCGCTCACGAAGAAGGCCGTGCTTAAGGCCGCTGCGGCCAATACCCCCGGGCCGAAATAGATCCTAGCCGTCCGAATATAGTAGAGAATCAGAAAAAAAGCGGAGAGATAGAATAATAGAGCAAACGAATTGAGAAGAACGATCGAACTCACCCTATACCGCCGACTTCTTTCCGAAGTGGATATAGAATCCTATCAAAAAGAAGAATCCCGAGAAGAGAAAGGATAAGTGCTCCAGAAAATTCAAGAAATCCGGAAGAAAAAAACCTTCCAAAACGGTAAAAACGCTACTCAACCAAACGAAAACAAATCCTAAAAAGAGATACAGGTATTTAGGAAGAATTCCCGCTCGATAGAGTCCTAAAATCACAACAAGACCGATCGAATCGAAAACCAAGTTTAGGGCTTCGCTAATTTGAACCATGCAGAACGAACGTAAGTTTATATAGAATTATTAACCGGTGTCAATTCGGTTTTATTATGATAATGGCTAACGCGAAGGAGCCGATGGGCAGGCTTTCCGGGGACAAAGAATATTCATCCCTTTTGTAATATTAGGCTTTAGCGTTCAATTTGGAGATGGGGTTCAAATTAGAAGAAAGAGACTGGTAGATCTGCTCGGCAAGCCCCAAAGAGGAATTTGCGGAAAGGTTCTTGGAATATTCGTCGTAGAGCATATCTTCGAAGATCTCCTCCGCATACCCGCCTTCGATCAATCCCGTCTTATGAACCGTGGACTTCATTTCCTTTAGCATCATTTTCACGAAGATGGATTCGAACTCAACCGAAGCGTCATAGAGTTTTTTCCGATAAGGATCCGCGGAAATTTCTTCCTTGATATTATGAGGCATTCTAACTTCGGAAGAGGAGACTTTACCGGATAGGTTTTCGTTGAATTCTTCTCTAAGAACTTCGGGAAAAGTCTGTCCTTTTTGGGAAGACTTCTCTTCTCTCAGTAGTCTTTGAACCTCCGGTCTTTCGGTTAGGTTCAATCGATTCTGATAATCCTGGATCTTATCTATCATTACTGTATCTCCAATTCGGCATGCAATGCGCCTGCTGCCTTCAAAGCTTCCAGGATCGCGATGATATCTCTTGTGGTAGCTCCGACCTTATTCAAAGCTTCAACCACGTCTCCGACTTGAGTGGCTTCTTCTATTACGAAGGTCTCCTTTGGTGGAGGATTATCCCGAGTCAGACGAGTGGGCCTTCTATTCTTATCCGCAACAGATAGGCTTAGTCCGGAACGAGCTACAGCTACTTCGTCGATCGTGATATTGCCGCCCATCACGATTACACCGGACCTTTCATTGATGACCACTTTCGCCTTGGAACTGGACTCCACGGTGAGATTTTCCAGATCGGAAAGTAGATCCAAGAGACCGGGAGACTTAGCGGAAAATCCGGCACCCACTTCTAATACGATTTCGGAGGGTGTGAGAGCCTGGATAGAATCGTTCTTCAATCCGAATTTCTCGGGAATCGTTTCTCGGATCCGATTCACCACATTATTCATTAGAGAAAAATCCTGATGGTTCAGACGAATCACCACTCTTTGACTGGAAAAAAAATCCTCTTTAAGCTCGGATTCCACGATGGCTCCACCGTGAACGACACCCACGGTTTTCTTGGAGGCTCTTCCCAAACCGCCTCCGTTATCCGCCTTTCCTCCGAAGGAAATCACTCCGCTTGCCACCGCGTAAATTCTATCGTTCGCAGTCTTCAAAGGAGATTGCAAAAGCACTCCTCCTTCCAAAGACTTTGCGTCTCCGATGGAAGAGACGGTCACATCCAGCCGATCCCCTTTTCTGGCATAGGAAGGTATATTAGCGGTAATCAATACGGAAGCGATATTCTTGGTTTGCTCCGGCTTTAGATTTGCGTCCACTCCCAGGTTTTTGAGATAATTCTTCATGCTCTCGCTTGTCATGGGAGTCTTTGTATCTCCTGTCCCTGGCAAGCCGACAACGATTCCGTATCCGGTGATTTGGTTGTCCCGGATTCCTTCTATCTTAGCTAAATCCTTGAGACGGACTTCGGCTGCAGAAACAGAAAAGGAGAATATTAGAAAAATAAAAAATATTCTTCTCATCTAGATTCTCCCAGCAGCCGGTTCAATTGTTCCAGAATATAACGCTGTTTTTCTTCCTCGGATAACTCCGCCTTTACGGTCACTGTTCCGTCCGGATTATTAACCGTCTTTAACGCGATCGGAGGCTGTAGATTCTTAGGTTGGATTCTGCCCGTGAATTGCAATTGCAAATCCGCAATTCTGTCCGCATCCACCGAATTATCTCTGGAAAGGGATTCCGGGGACACCCTCCCCGTTAAGACCACGGAAGAAGGCTCTCCGTTGAATGTGGAGCTTCTCTGTCCCTGCAAAGTTAAGAGTCCGGTAGCGGGGTCGATTGCGGTAACTGTAGCCGTAAGGTTGCCTTTTAATTTTCCGAGAGACTTGATCTTGCCTTTATTTTTTCTAACGATGGTGCGATCCGTATTGTACGCGGGATTGTCCGGAATGATCTTCTTATCCGGAACGGCTTTGATCGTGATATTCTCGTCGGCCGTGGACTCTATCTCAAACTCCGCAGTGAATCCTTCTCGAACACGAACGAATACGGAAGTTCCTACTTTCAGATTCTGCATGCGAGAATAAGGATTCTTATCCTGCCATTGGGACTGCTCCTGAGCGATAAGCCCTAGCATGCTTAAGGAAAGAGTCGTAAAGAATACGAATAAGGCCTTGCGTAACATATTAATTCTCTAAGAGGACGGTCCCCTTCTCCACAACTCTTGCGATTAATTTTCCGTCCTTGGAGTGGGAGGCCACCTCTATGGAGTCTCCGATATTACCGGAACTTAGCGCCTTTGTCTTGGCTTTTACCACGAGATTTCCTTTGGTATAGACGACTTGCACGTCCCCTCCCCTTTGCACATCGAATAGAAAACGGAATTGTTTCTTTCTCAGAAGTTCTCCCGGTTGCACGTCCTTAAGCGCCGTGGATCCTACGCTTTCGTTACCGATACCGTCAGTGAAGGATTCTTCCATGTATACGGTTCTTTCTTCCATGTCTCCGTATTGGAGTTTCTGCCCCTTTCGGATCTCTTTCTTCGCGAAGAAGGCTTGGGTCCTTCTTTCCACCTTGAATTTGATCCTTTGGGTATGGACCTTTCTAGATTGATAATAAAAATCTAATGAAGCTACGATCTGTCCCGCGTGCAACACTTGGGGGAGTCCTGCCCATTTCAATTCCACGCCGGTATTCGGAACGGATCTGTCTCCTCCCAAATACTTCACTCTAAAATCCCCTTCCTTGTCCTGGGGAAGCTTGGCGATTTCTTGGGAGAAACTTTCCTGCAAATCCTCCGGATCCAGTTCCCCGTTCATGGGAAGAATCAAGGTCTCCTTACCCGAAACGGAAATCTCGGGAAGAATGTCCTTCAGATCTTCGGGTCTTAAGAGAACGGGTTCGTTCAGATTGCGAAGAATAACTCTGTCCTCTATCCCGTCCGGAAGTTTCGCGATTTCGGAAAGTAGTACTTCCTTCTTTTGGGTAAGAAGCTTACCTCTTAGATAGGCGGCTTCCATAGCGCGTAGATCGCCGAGCTGCACTCCGAAGGAGGCGGCGCATATTGAAGCTACGGTTAGGAAGCGAAGTATCATTCTAATTAACGTTTCAACCCGATCGCTGTGGAAAGCATGTTATCGGAAGTCTGGATGGCCTTGGAATTGGATTCGTAAGCTCTTTGAGCCACGATCATATTCACCATCTCTTCCACGATTTTAACGTTAGACATTTCAAGGAAGCCTTGGAGGACGTTTCCGAATCCTTCCATGCCGGGAGTTCCTGGAATTTCCGGACCGGAAGCGACCGTCTCTTGGAATAAGTTTTTACCGATGGCTTGCAAACCGGCGGGGTTTACAAATCTGTATAACTCCACTTGGCCGATGACTGTAGGACGGATATCCGCTCCGATCTTCACGGTCACTTCTCCTTGTTCGGAGATCATAAGAGTATTCAGAATTGCGCCCTCCGGAAGAATGATAGGAGGTTCCAAAAGATAACCGTTAGAGGTAACCACTTGTTGGTTGGAGTCGATTTTGTAGGAACCGTCTCTTGTAAAAGCGAAACTACCGTCCGGCATTTGGATCTTGAAGAATCCCATTTCGCTCGTGATAGCCAGATCCAGTTTATTTCCGGTGGCCTGGAAGGAACCGATCTCGAAAAGTTTCTGGGAGGCGGCGGCTCTCACACCATGACCCACATTGACTCCCGTAGGAATCTCGCTCACCGAGGTGGCGGGAGTTCCCGCCAGAACCATATGTTGGTACACCAAATCCTCGAAATCGGCACGGTTCTTTTTAAAGCCGGTGGTGTTTACGTTGGCCAAGTTGTTGGAAATAGTATCGATATGAAATTGCTGGGCGATCATTCCTGTCGCCGCGGTCCAGAGAGAACGCATCATTGGAGTTGTACCTCGATCTATTTACCTATCGGTAGTTTCTAAAATTTCCGGAGGGGTTTTAGGCCTTTTTGGAGACAAAATACCGGTTTTTAAGAAGAAGCCCCCGTCGAGCGAGAGGTAGGACCGCTATGAGAATTCCGGGCTAGAATTTCACAAGAAGCTTGGTAGCTCTCTGCCCGTAAGCTTCTGCCGCGTCCGCCCAATCGATCGTATGAGTGGTGATTTTTTCGGGATGCAATTTCCCTTCCGAAATCAGACCGAAAATTTCCTCCGTATATGCTCCTACATTCGCTCTTCCTACCTTCAAAGTGATTCCGGTATTGTACATCTTCCAATAAGGAACCGTTATATCGTTCTTAAAATGAACGCTAACGCAGGCACATGTACCTCCCGGCTCCAGGCTTTCCAAAGCGGTGACCAATCCGGCTCGAGTATTCGTACTATCCACAACCAGATCGAAGGAACCAGGACTTTCCGAATGAGGAGCTTCTATCGCTTCCGCCCCCAATCGTTTTGCGAGTTCCAAGCGCGAGAGATCCGTATCGGTGAACACAGGTTTGGCTCCCAACGCGACGGCGGTCTCGACCGCATAGAGGCCGCAACTTCCCACTCCGCCCAAAACCAGAACGGACCGGAAGGGATTTTCCTTCAGATAAGGAGCTACGCATCTATAACCGTCCGCAAGATTGTCCGCCGCCGAAACGGCTTGCTCCGGCAAGACTCCTTTCGGAATCCTTTTCAGCATACTGTCCGCGTATGGAACTCTTACCAGCTCCTGGAGAGCGCCTCCCCATTCGTATCCGAATCCGTAGCCGGGACGATCTTCCGTGGAGGAGCAAAAGGCTAGTAGACCCTTATTGCAATGAGAGCAGGAACCGCAATTGACATGCCAAGGAACCATGACGATGTCTCCTACCCGGAAATTTTTCACGTCCTCCCCCAGTTCCATCACTTCCCCCACCATCTCATGTCCCAAAGCGATCGGTCCTGGAAGCGGAGTCGCTCCGTAGATGATCCCGAAATCCAAATCGCATCTGCTTACATACATCGGCTTCACGATCGCCTCGATCCCGCTCTTCAATTCGGGTTCGGGTACATCGAACCAACTGAGTTTTCCTCTTCTTATGAAATTAAGCTGCTTCATCTGTGTGCTTCGTCCTGATTTTCGATCTCACGTATAGTATCTTTTGTATTCTCGCAACTTGCTTTCCGTCCTCGTCCAATATTTCGCAAGAAGCCGTCCAATTCATCTTGCGGGTATCGGCGACCGTCTTCCTGATGCGATCTAACTCCTCAGAAGGAATATGGAAAACGGCCCGGACGGTTCCCCTTCCGGGTCTCAGGAATTCTATTTGAGCACTCTTGTCCCATACTATATAATCCGGTCCGAGATGATCCATTAACAGAAACATGTAGAACGGATCGCACATGGAATACAAAGAGCCGCCAAAATGAGCCCCTTCCACGTAATTGGTGTTCGTAAGAGAAAGGTCCATGGAGCTTTCGATTGTATGCCGGTCCTTCACTTTTACTTTTATACCTGCTCCCGCAAACGGACTAAAAAAATTAAAGGCATCCCCGAGCCCGAATCTATCCAAAAGAAATTTCCAGAGAGGATTGATATCGTATCGAATTCCGTTCATGGATAACCTGTCACTACCACGAACTTCATGCTGGATTTTTTGATTTCGAATACGGATTCTCTCCCTGCAGGCACGGACAAAACGTCTCCCGGGAACATTTCCACAACTTCGCCCGAATCGAAGGAAAGAACGATATGTCCGGAGCATAACTGAAAGGATTCATCATAAACGAATTTATAATAGAACTTGGACGGCTCCGAAGAGACCAAAGCCAATCTCATCACTTTCGTTCGCGCTCCTTCTAATCGTAGGATTTTAACCTTGGACTTCGGCTCTCCGGAGATGACTCGATCAATGGGATAATCCCTCCAACCGGTCTGATCATTCGCGTCGGCGTAGACGATAGGGTATTCTTTCTCATTTTTATCCTTCATTTCGAACCACTACTTCCCTTGAAAGACCGCAGCACGCTTTTCGAGGAAGGATCTTACGCCTTCCTGAGAATCTTCCGTATGGAATAATTTCAGACCGTTTTCCATAAGAGAGTCGAATGCCGCCCTCCGATTGTCTTGGATGGAAAGTCTGGCCGAAGCCAAAGTTTCCTGGATGGCCAAAGGCGCGCATTGTTCCGCGATCAGTCGGGCGATGGAATGGGCGCGATCGAACAATTTATCCTTTTCAACGACTTCCTGGACGAGTCCCATCCGAAGCGCCTGATCGGAACCGAACTCTTCTCCCGTGAGAAGATAGCGCATCGCGTTTCCCCAACCCGCGATTTCCACCATTCGAATCGAGGCCCCGCCCAAGGGCATAATACCTCTGCGCACTTCGAACTGAGAGAACATGGTCTTGTTGGAAGCGAGACGAATATCCGCCGCGAGCAAAAGCTCGATTCCTAAAGTAAAACAAAACCCTTGGGCCGCGGCAACGATCGGTTTCTTCCTGGGTCTCGCCCTCATATTGATGCCGAAAGGATCCACTCCGTTTTTCGGAAGAGGCCATTCTCCCCTTTCCTTCACTTTCTCGGCGATGGAATCCAATTCCAACCCCAGAGTGAAATGCTTTCCGGATGCCACCAAAAGCCCGACTCTCGCCTCTTCCGAATCTTCCAACTCCGTATACGCGGCGGAGAGGTCCTCCAACATCTCCCAGTTGAATACGTTCCTCTCGGGGCGATTGATCCGAATGACTAAAACCCCTCCCCTATATTCCCTTTCTATAAATCCGCTCATCTTCGCCTCCGACACAAGTAGAACGATCGTTCCACCTTAAGTTTTAAAAGTAGAATGATCTGTCCACTTTATTTCCCGTGAAAAGTTAATACTTTGACATTTGAACTAATCTTTACAGTCTATTACCCGTGAAGAAATGGACATCTCCCGAGGAAACCAAGGAACGGATCGTGCAGGAAGCCTTGCGTTTATTTTATATCCAGGGCTATTCGAATACGGGAATCAACCAGTTGCTGGAAGAAGCGGGAGTATTCAGAAAGAGTTTTTACACTCACTTTTCCGGAAAGGAAGAGCTCGGAATGGAGTATCTTCGGGCTCAGGACAAATCCTATATCGGATACATGCGTAGCATGTTGGGAAAGCACCCCGATGCCTCCGATTTTACGCAGGCTTGGTGCGGTATGTTACTCAGAAGTTCCAGAGCAAGGAATTTTATAGGATGTCCTTTTTCGAATTTCGCGAGCCAAACCTTGGACCAAACGGATCATTTCGGAAAAAGTCTGAACGAGATCATGAATCGTTGGAAAAACGAATTAGCGGACTATTTTTCTAAGGCGACCTTCCGAGGAAGATCCTGGAAATCCGGAGACTCCCAGGATCTTGCGATCCGATTTTTGACATGCTACGAAGGCTTGGTCCAACTCTATATCACCATGAGAGAACCTAAATATCTGTCCCGAATGGAAAAAGATCTCGAAAGATTACTGGAGGAATACTATTAGATTTCCGTAATTTCTTCTTAGCTTTCGGTGGAACGATTTCGGTCTCTCGGCCTATTTCAAATTCCGGAAAACCACGCAACGATTGGAATTCGTGCCTTTTTCATTATTGGAAACATTCCAACAATTAGCGAGCTTAGTGAATTTCTGGTCGTTGATATAGGTGTTTTCCCAAACCAGACCGCTATTCTCCGCGCATCGAATCACGTATTCGTCCAGATTGAAGACCGTCTTTCCCTTGCGAACCTCTCCGACTTCCATGACCACCACTCCTCCGGGACGAACGACTCGGGACAATTCGTTCAAAGTGGATTGGATGAATTCGCACCATCCCGCGATGGTCGCAAATATGCTGGGCTTCTGATCTTTCTCCAATTGGATATCCAAGAACCAATAGCGGAGCCAATTGTCTTCCTCATAATTGACCTTGTCCAGGAAGGGAGGACTGGTGACCACCAGGTCCACCGAGTCGTCCTCTAAACCGAATAAATCCATAGAGGAATGATTGGTGTATACGTTTCGAGAAGAGAATTCGTGGTAAAATGGAGGTAGTACCTCCTTCAAGTCCCTTCTCATCTTCTGTAAAATGCGGGGACGGGTCTCGCGGTAATCCGGAACGATTCCCTTTCTCTCGTTATTCTTCTTCTGAGCTAGGGGAGGAATGGAAATCTGAGGAAAACTATACACGGAAAAGAATCCGTTGCTATGCCCGTGCAATCTGGACAATGCTGTGAGACCGATATAGCGAAGCTCCGGAGAATCCTCTTCCGCCAATATTCTTCTCAGGTTCTTAAGTTCCTTGAGAGTATCCTTATGAAAGAAATGCAATAGGTCCTCATCGGACTTTTCCTCCGGGACTTTCCGGGAGACGTCCAGAGAAGATAGGCATTTTTCCAATTTCTCCAAACTAGGAACCGTTTGTCTGGACTTTGCCAGATACAGAGACATGGGACTGATATCGTTATGGATTGCGGCATAACCTTCCAGGTTGGCCTGGACCGCTGTGGTACCCCTTCCACCGAAAGGATCGAACACTACTCCCTTTCTCTTTTCCAGATATTTTCCTATGAAAAAGGAAGGAAGTTCCGGTTTAAAGGAAGCGCGATAACTTACCACATAATGCAACGGATGAGACTGTCTTTGTTTGGAGGTCCAAAATTCCCCGGTGAGTATCTTTCTTTCTTTTTTACGAACTGCGCCGCTCATCCTTCCCGCCTGTTTGCTTTTTCTTTATTTTCGGTTGGTTGCCTCTTTTTCCCTTGGAGGATTTCCGAATCGCGGCGGGACATAAAATGAGGAACTGGGAAGTAGGCCAGAAAGACTTGTCCGGAGAGGAGAGGAGAAAATCTTAGCTAAAGAATCGGGAAGTAAATCCTCCGATCCTAAAAAGAGAGAAGCTTAGGAAAATGAATCCGACGATCCAAGAGACCGATTTGTACCGAGAATTTTTGAAGGAAAAAAAATCCAATCGAAGATGGGAACTTGCCGGCTATATCCTAGGATACGGAGCATACGCAATTATCTTATATATCGTGTTCGCCCTTAAAAGGGAGAATCCTCAACTCTCCGCACTATTCTTCTACGGCTTACTCACTCGCTCTTCCAGTCTTCTCATAGGTAGATTCTTTTTGGTTCCGAAGATTTTCTTGGGTCTGCTTTCCTCAGACGAAAAGACTGCGATCTCTTCTTGGGAAACCATCCAGAATCATAAGGAAGAAATCGTAGGAAGACTCGCGAGAAATATCTTCGGATGGAACGACGCAAGCGGGCTTTTCTCCATGGACAGATCCGCACTCACCGAATTTATACGGGAGCACACCAAAATAGATTGGAGAAAGGCGGGGATCTATTATCTGTATTTTTACGTTCCTATTTCCCTATTCCTGATCTATCTCACGATCGCAGCATGGTATGCTTAGGAACACTTTCATTTTTTTGCATATTCTCTTCCTGATCTCCTGTTCTTCCGGAGCGGGAATCGAATCTCCGGGTATGCGGACCTCCGAAATATCCGGAAGCGACAAAAAAGTCTGCATCCTACTCGCCGATCTGGAAGAGGGAATCCTCTTCAAGGCAGGCTCGAATTCTTGCAGGGAAACTTCTCCGGTAATGTATGCTTTCCAGCCTGTTTTGGCCTTGGCGGCGTTGGAGACAGGAACCTGGAAAGACCCCCAAGGATCCTATCCTTGGGACAAAACCAAGTATCCTTATATCCGATGGCAGAAGGACCAAAATCTTAAGTCTTCTCTGGATCATTCCGTAGTTTGGTATTTTCAGAAAATCTGGAACGATACGGGAGCTTTGAAGCTCAAAACCTGGCTTTCCAAAGTAGGACTTCCTACGGACCTCCCCTCCGATCCGAATCGGGCCTTCTGGATGGACGGGGGATATGTTTGGACGCCTGAGGAATTCTTCTCCTTCTTATGGAAATTCTTCTCAAAGGATCTGGAGATACGACCCAAGAATAGAAGCGCCGTACTGGAAGGTTTATCTCGAAATCCGGGAGAAATTCGAAATCCCAGCGGGATCCATTTCATCCGCGGCCCCTGGGGAAACGCAAAGGAATTCTATTCCGATTCGGGAACCGGTTACGGAGCGGGAAGAAGCGTTTCTTGGTATTGGTTTCTTTGGAAAAAGGAAAGAAAGACCTTCCTATTTCTATCTAAGGTTGAGAGCGCATCCGAGACTCTCCCTCCTTTGGAGGCTGCGGAGTTCGGAACGAATTATCTGAGAGAAAACGGACTCTGGGAAAAATATTTCTCCGATTAATTTTCGAAGATTCTTCTTTTCTCCTTAGTCTATCTTTTACATTATGGAATTCGAACAGTAGAATGAAACGAAACGCTGTCTTCTACCTTCTTCTTATCCTAGTCTTCTTCGCCTGTTTTTTTCTCGTAGTCAAACAAGGCCAAATTCTCGAAAACGCAAAGCCGGGTGTTAGAATCTCCGATTCCATTCTTCCCGGTTCCGATTCCTCTTGGGACGGATGGGAAACTTGGAAAAATGCGGGTAAGAAATTACTGGCCGGATTTCATGAGCCTCTTCCATTGCTGCTTCTACAGATCGGAATTGTGATCGTCGCGACTCGAATCTTCGGAAAACTTGCGGTCACAATCCGCCAACCCTTCGTTGTGGGAGAAATTCTTGCGGGCATTCTGCTCGGGCCCTCCCTAATCGGCACTTTGTTTCCGGAGACCTACCAATTCCTATTTCCCAAGGCCTCCCTCTCCTCTTTACAATTATTGAGCCAGATCGGCCTAGTCTTCTTCATGTTCGTAGTGGGAATGGAATTGGATCTAAAGGTTCTTAGAAACCAAGCGGATTCCGCAATTCTGATCTCTCATGCGAGCATCCTAGCTCCTTTTCTATTAGGAGGAGTTCTGGCAATTTCACTCTATCCTAATTTAGCGCCTTCCGGAGTCAGCTTTCTCGCCTTTTCCCTGTTTATGGGTATCGGAATGAGCATCACCGCATTTCCGGTTCTTGCGAGAATCGTTCAGGAACGAGGTCTAACCAAGACGAAATTAGGAGGCCTCGCCCTTACCTGCGCCGCTTCTGACGATCTAACCGCGTGGTGTCTTTTAGCGGTGGTGATCGCGCTCGTGCATGCCGGAGGACTTCTTCCTGGACTACTCACCATTCTTCTCGCATTAGTTTATGTTCTTATAATGTGGAAATTGGTCCAACCAGCCATGCATAGGGCGGGAAGAATCTTCACGAACAGGGAGGCGTTCACTAAGACCGCGGTGGCATTCTTCCTACTCTTTCCGGTCGCTTCCGCATGGATTACCGAATCCATAGGAATCCACGCTTTATTCGGAGCCTTCCTGGCCGGAGTGGTGATGCCTGATAAACCCAAACTCAGGACATTACTCGCGGAGAAAGTGGAGGATTTGAGTACTGCGATTTTTCTTCCTCTATTCTTCGCGTTAACCGGAATCAGAACCCAAATCGGACTCCTAAACGAAGGAAATCTATGGTCCGAATTCGCCTTTGTTCTTTCCGTCGCCATCATAGGTAAATTCGCGGGAAGCGCATTCGCCGCCAAAATCTCCGGCAAGTCTTGGAAGGATTCCCTTTCCTTAGGAGCCCTCATGAATACGAGAGGCCTCATGGAATTGATCGTCCTAAATATAGGCTACGATATAGGAATCCTTTCCTCCCAAGTTTTTTCCATGATGGTGCTTATGGCGCTCGTCACCACTTATATGACCGGCCCCACTCTCAATCTGATCGATCGGATCTTTGCATCGGACGATTCCCAAAAGGAAGAAGGTATACTTTTGGCGTTTGCACTTCATTCCAGAGGGATAGACCTTCTTCGTTTGGCATCGGGACTCTTTCATAACGGAACCAAGAAAAAATCCGTGACTGCTTTGCACCTCACACCCGACTCATGGATTTCCGGAAAGACCGCACAGAAATACGAAAAGACGAGCTTCGAGCCCTTGTTCAAACTTTCCAGGGAACTGGGGCTGAAGTTGAAAACTTTATATAAACCTTCGGATAACGTTACCCGGGACATCTTAAAAACCATCCAGTCAGGAAATTATAATATGTTTCTGACGGGCGGCGCGAGATCCCTTTTTAGTGACGACGTCTTGGGAGGTAAGATCCGCACGTTATTATCCGAATCCACCGGCAACGCAGGAATTCTGGTCTCGGAGAAATTGGGAGAATTGGACCGGATAATCCTCGCAATGTATTCCGACAAGGACGCAAAACTATTATCTCTTTCGCAATCCCTGGCTAAAAATCTAGGCGCCAAAATTTCCGTATGGGATCCGAGAGGAAGAGTGCCGCATCTTTCCTCAAAAGAGAGAAATATATTAAAAAAAGAGAAAATACCGATTCTAAGAGGCCAGGATCCCCATATACTCTCGGAGGCGGATCTCATCCTTTGCGATCTGGAAACCTGGGAAGAGGAACCGGATCTCAGAAATTGGGAACTCTCGGAAGGTTCCGGACTTTTTCTCATCCGCTTCGACGAATCCAAAGGATTGTGAATTCGAACTTTAGTCCTCTTTTAAAAAATAACCCACACCCGGTTCCGTGATCAGAATCTCCGGCTTTGCGGGATTCGTTTCTATTTTCTTACGTATCTGATTCACGTATACTCTTAGATATCCTGGATCACTGAACTGATCCGGCCCCCAGAGTTCCTTCAGGATCTGTGCCTGAGTCACGATCTTTCCGGGATAAGATGCTAACAATTTCAGAAAAGAATATTCCGTAGGAGTCAGACGGATTTCCTCTCCGTTCTTAATTACTTTGCGAGTGGAGAAATCCATTTCCAGAGGACCAAGCCTTACTCTTACGTCCGTCTTTTCCGGAGTAGAATGGCGTAACATCACCCGAATCCTAGCCAGCAACTCCCCCACTCCGAAAGGCTTGGAAAGATAATCGTCCGCGCCGGCGTCCAAAAGTCGGATCTTATCCTTTTCCGAATTCTTCACGCTGAGTACGAGAATCGGTATCTTGGAACCTGATTCCCTGAGCTGTGAGAGAAATTCCTCTCCGCCCTTTCCGGGTAGTCCCAAATCCAATAAAACCGCGTCCGGACGAACAACATAAATTTTTTCTAATGCGTCCTCGGCCGATATGGCCTCCTCGACCTTATAACCTTCTTCTTCGCACGCCATGCGCAAAAGGCGTCGGATTTGGACCTCGTCGTCTATGATCAGTAATACTGGATTAGACAATTTCCTGCTCCAGAGGAGGGAAGGTCAAAACCGGAAGTCGAATGGAAAAACGCACTCCTCCTTCCGGCAGATTCTCCGCCCAGATCTTTCCGCCCTGGGATTCCACGAGTCCCTTGCAGATGGAAAGCCCGAGCCCCGTCCCGGAAGCGGTCGCGTCCCCTTTTGTGAACTTCTCGAAGATCTTCGATTCCTGGCCTTTTGGAATTCCCACACCGTTATCCTCCACCACCAGTAGGAGATGATCTTTGGGAACGGTGGCCCTCACTCTAACTTCCGCTTTCGAGCCCGCATGTTGGAAAGAATTTTGGATGAGATGAATAAGTACCTGGGTCATAAGCCTTCGATCCATTCTTACTAAGGGCATATTCTCATCCGTTTGCCTAGAAAGAATATGATCTCCTTTCTCCTCTTCCGTCTCTCGGATCGCATCCTCTATCAGATCGGTCGGATCCTCCCACTGCAGATCCAATTTCAATCTCCCAGATTCCAGTCTGGACATATCGAGTAGATCGGATACCAATCGATCCAATTTTCTATATGCGGTTCTGATCTCGGAGAATAGCGTCACCTTCTTCTCTTCGTCTTTAGAAAATTCCAGAAGATCCAGGGAGCCTCGGATCACCGTCAAAGGAGTTCTGAAATCATGACTCACGGAATTAAATAATGCAGAATAGAATCTTTCCGATTCTTCCGCCATGCGAGCGGATTCCCGAACCCCCAGGAGCTGCACTCTTTCCAAAGACAAGGAGACTTGATTCAGCATAGAATGGAGTAAGGCATCCTCCTCTAAATCGAATGCTTCCTTTCCATCCCGATCCAAGCCGAATACTCCGAAACAACTTCCCGAAGCTATCAGGGGCAGATAAATCCCTTGGGATAGAGGAACCGTATCCGTAAACTTTCCGGAAGGTTTACGATTCTGGAATGTCCATCCAGCCAGAGCCATTTCTCTCTGATCCGGAAGGAATTCGCTTTTAGCGTGGG
This sequence comes from Leptospira wolffii serovar Khorat str. Khorat-H2, assembly GCF_000306115.2. NCBI lineage: Bacteria > Pseudomonadati > Spirochaetota > Leptospiria > Leptospirales > Leptospiraceae > Leptospira > Leptospira wolffii. The sequence goes on along the minus strand of NZ_AKWX02000007.1, from coordinate 359,047 downwards.
GACTCCTTCCTAAGAATCCCTCTTCGTCGACGAGAACCAAAAGCACCTTGGATCCGAAGACGGGACCGATCTTGTCGATCGCTATGGAAGCAATTTCGTCCAATGTTCCGGCGTTCGAAAGTGCGACGGAAAGTCCGTATAAGGAGGATAAGGCTTCCTCCCCTTTTCTAAGCGCACTTTCCCTATCTCTGAGTTTAGTGGTCAAGGCTCCTAATACGACCGCGAGAAGGAAATAGGTTCCGAACATCATCCAATCTTCCAACTTCTCGATATAAAAAGTGAACCTAGGAGGAATGAACAAAAAATTCCAGAAAATTGCGCTCAACGAGGAAGTGACCAATACCGGTCCCCTACCCACGAACAAGGACAAGAACATGATAAAAAATAAATATACTAATCCTATGGACCAGTATCCGGTAAAAATATCCAGAAAAAGATTAAAGGAAGTAAGAGCTAAAAGCGAGAGGAAAGAGAAAAAGTACTGTGTCGGTCCGGAGCGCGGTCCGTTCCAAAATCGATTCCTTCCTTTCTTAGCCTCTTCTTGGATAATACCCGGCGCAAGGATGATCTGAAAATCTCCGGATTCCCGACTGAGCTTATCCACGATAGAACCGCCCCGAAGGAACCAACTCCATCGAGTTCTTCGGCTTTTTCCAACGACCACGTGCGTCGCCTTGGTTCTATCCGCCGCCCTCAGGATTCCTCTGACGGAATCCCTCTCCACTATATTTACGATTTCTCCTCCGAGTTCCCGGGCCAACTGAAGATTCTCTCCCAGGATTTTTCTCTCATCTTCGGATAATTGTTTTCCCTCGTCCACATAGACCACTACCCAGGGAGTCTTCCATCCGAAGGCGATCCGCTTCGCATAACGTATAAGATCAGCCCCGTTTTTAGAGGCGGTTACGGCGACTAAAATCTTTTCGGCAAGTTTGGAATCCTTGGTAGGTTCCAAACGGTCCAGTTCTCGGTCCACTAATTTGGAGGTATAACTTAAGGAAAGCTCGCGAAGAGCGGTTAGATTCGAAATCTTAAAGAAAGAGTGCAAGGCTTGGGGAACCTTGTCTTCCGGATAGATTTTTCCCTCCTTCAATCTCTTTACTAGATCGTCGGGAACCAGATCCACCAGTTCCACTTCGTCGGCGAGTTCCAATATCGAATCAGGAACCCTCTCTAGTACCGGCGCCTTGGAGATTTCCTCCACGATCCCGGCACGACTTTCCAAATGCTGTACGTTCAAGGTGGAATAAACATGAATCCCGTTCTCTAAAATCTCCAGTACGTCCTGGTAACGCTTAGGATGGCGGGAACCGGGAATATTGGTATGAGCGAGTTCGTCCACAAGAACCAGATCGGGCCTTCTCTCCAGAACCGCGTCCAAATCCATCTCCTCGAATTCCAGATCCTTGTATCGGATCTTCCTACGAGGAATCGCGGGAATCCCTTCCGCTTGCGCTTCGGTTTCTTTTCTATTATGAGTTTCTAAATAACCTATAACGACGTCTCTTCCGTCCGTCTTTGCCTTTTGGGCGTCTCGGAGCATTTCGAAGGTCTTGCCTACGCCTGCGGCCATCCCGAAAAAGATCTTCAGTCTTCCTTTGCTTTTTCTCCCGTTTTCGATCCTAGAGAGCAGCTTATCGGGATCCAAACGATCCTCTTCCGAACTTCCCACAGCTTAAACGACCCGGCCCTTCCTATTCTTCAAATACTCCCGCGAAAATCCAGCTTAAGATTCAACTTGAGAACGTTTATTTTTCTAGGACCGAAAATTCCCCACTGCGGCCCTTCTATCGATTCTTGGACCGTTCTTTCCAATTCATCTATCCCTATCTCTCTCGCTTTTGCCACGATAGGTATCTGATAACGGACGGCTTCCGGACTTAGATGAGGATCCAATCCGCTCCCGGAAGAGTGGAGAAGTTCCGTAGGAACATTTTCCCCTCCGCCTCTTGAGAGCCACTCCGACCTTCTTTCCTGGACGGTTTTTTCCAGACTTTTATTGGAGGGTCCCAGATTCGATCCGGAGCCGGAATCACTCCTGTATTCGGAGGCGGAAGGACGAGAGCGAAAATATTTAGAAGAATCGAATTTCTGGGCGAGCAACTCGGATCCTAAAACCGAATCTCCTTTTCGCAGGAGAGAACCGGAGCTCTCTTTCGCAAAAGCGATCCTCGCGGTTCCGAATACCAAAATCGGATATAAAATCCCGCAAAGAAAAGTCCATAGAATCAAATGTCGTAATCCCCGAATCATACCAAAACTCCTTTTGCCAAATTCAATAGAATGTCTATCAGCTTGATTCCGAAAAAGGGAAGAATAAGTCCTCCGAAACCGTAGATGAAGACGTTTCTCGCCAAAACTGAATCCGCCCCCATAGGCCTGTATTCCACGCCTTTCAAAGCCAATGGAACGAGAAGAACCAAAATGAGCGCGTTAAAAATCACCGCACTCAAGATGGCGGATTCGGGACTTCCGAATCCGAGTATATTCAAAATCGATAATGCCCCTTTTCCGAAGATAGGATACAATCCCGCGAACATAGCGGGAAGAATCACGAAATATTTGGAGACGTCGTTCGCGATACTGAATGTGGTGAGAGACCCTCGGGTCATTAGAAGTTGTTTTCCTATCTCCACGATCTCGATGAGCTTAGTCGGATTACTATCCAAATCGATCATATTTCCCGCTTCTCTCGCGGTTTGCGTCCCGGTATTCATGGCTACTCCCACGTCTGCCTGAGCCAGTGCGGGAGCATCGTTCGTTCCGTCTCCTATCATCGCGACGAGCTTTCCTCCCGACTGTTCCTCCCGGATACGTTTCAATTTGGTTTCCGGAGTGGCCTCCGCGATGAAATCATCCACTCCCGCTTCGGCAGCGATGGCAGCGGCGGTTAAAGGATTATCGCCCGTGATCATTACCGTTCGGATTCCCATCTGCCTCAGTCTCGCAAATCTCTCACGGATTCCGCCTTTTACTATATCCTTTAGATGAACCACTCCCAGAATTTCACGTCCTTCAGTTACGACTAACGGAGTCCCCCCTTCCCTTCCGATTTCTTCTACGACTCCCAATACCTCATCCGGAAATTCCCCACCTAGACCTTGGATATAATTCCGAATCGATTCCATGGCTCCTTTTCGGATCGGGAGTCGCACTACTCCTTCTTTATTGGTCTCGAAGTCCACCCCGCTCATTTTAGTCTTTGCGGTGAAAGGTACGAATTTTCCGCCCAGATCCGATAAGCTCCTACCTCTCAGACCGAATCTTTCCTTGGCCAATACTACGATCGATCTTCCTTCCGGAGTTTCGTCGGAGAGAGAGGCAAGCTGAGCCGCATCCGCAAGCTTTTGCTCCGTCACTCCGGATACGGGAATAAAACGGGTCGCCATCCTGTTTCCGAGGGTGATGGTCCCGGTCTTATCCAAAAGAAGAACGTCTATATCTCCCGCCGCCTCGATGGCTCTCCCCGACTTTGCGATCACGTTCCTTCTCATCAATCTATCCATACCGCTGATCCCGATCGCGGACAATAAACCTCCGATCGTTGTAGGGATCAGACAAACCAAAAGACCGACTAACGCGGAGAAGGACCCGGCCAGCCCGAGGCTCCCGCCTCCCTCGTTACGGCTATATAGAACTGCGGGGACCAAAGAAGCGACGGCAACGATAAAAACCAAAGAAAGTGCCGACAGTAAAATGGACAAAGCGATCTCATTCGGCGTTTTTTGTCTCGAGGCTCCTTCCACTAGAGAGATCATTTTATCTAAGAAGGTTTTTCCAGGATCCGTGGTAATCTGAATTACGATTCGGTCGCTCAAGACCTTCGTTCCTCCGGTCACAGCGGAACGGTCCCCTCCCGACTCCCGGATCACCGGCGCGGATTCTCCCGTAATTGCGGATTCGTCCACGGACGCTATCCCTTCTATCACCTCTCCGTCCCCTGGTATCAATTCTCCCGCCTGGCAAACTACTTTGTCTCCGGCTCTTAGATCGGCGGAAGGAATTATTACGATGGAATTTCCGACCATCTTATTCGCCTGGGCTTCCCTTCTAGTCTTACGTAAGGACTCCGCCCTGGCCTTGCCTCTGCCCTCCGCTAATGCTTCCGCAAAATTCGCGAAAAGAACGGTCACCCAAAGCCAAAAACAAATCTGTAAAGAAAAAGCGTCGAATTTAGATTCATAAAATAAATCGAATATACTCACTATCCCGCCCAGGTAGACGATGAACATTACAGGATTCTTCCATTGCGAACGTGGATCCAACTTGCGAATAGAATCCAAAATCGCCTTACCTACGAACTTAGGATCCTGGAAAAAAGAAGCGTTCTTATTTTTCTTCATAAAATGAGTTCCTTAAAATCGAATTCCTTGTTCCAAGAGGATATGCTCCGTTCCGGGCCCCAATAATAGAAAGGGGAGAAAAGTCAAGGCTCCGACCAACACCAAAATGGAAAGAAGTAGAAACACGAACATGGGGCTTTCCGTGGAGAATGTACCTTCTCCCTTGGGAGCGACCTTCTTGCCCGAAAGAGAAGCTCCGAGCCCCAACGCGGGGAGAATCACGGCAAATCTTCCGACTAACATACATGCGGAAATCGAAATATTATAAAATACGGTATTCACGTTCAGGCCTCCGAACGCGGACCCGTTGTTTCCCGCACCGGAAGCGAACGCGTATAAAATTTCCGTAAGTCCGTGAGGGCCCAGATTCGAGCGGGAAGCGAGAGCCTCCTGGTAGCCGAGCGCGATCGCGGTAAAAACCAAGATACTCAGACCGGGAGCGAGGATTCCCAAAAGGGCAAACTTAACCTCCCTTGCCTCTATTTTTTTACCGAAATATTCGGGGGTCCTTCCCACCATGAGTCCTGCAATAAATACGGTGAGAAGCACATAGAATAACATTCCGATGAGTCCCACTCCAACTCCTCCGAAAACCACCTCGCCCAAGAGTATATTCCAAAGCGCGGCTCCTCCAGCAAGAGGAGACAAACTATCATGCATGGCGTTCACCGATCCGTTAGACGCCGCCGTCGTCGCCATTCCCCATAAGATACTTTGCGCAGTTCCGAATCGAAGTTCCTTCCCTTCCCAATGCCCGGAGAAATTGCCTTCAAAATATAAAGCCAATGACAGGCCTATGAAGAATAGTATCGTCATTCCCAAAAAGATGGAAAGACCGGACTTCCAGGACCTCACCCATCTACCGTAGGCGAAAGGCATAGAGGCGGGTAAAAGAAGAATCAGCAGACATTCCACCCAGTTGGAAAACGAGGTCGGATTTTCGAAAGGATGAGCGGAATTGGTCCCGAAGAACCCTCCTCCGTTCGTTCCTAATTGTTTGATCGCTACTTGCGAAGCGGCAGGTCCCAAAGGAATCTTAGTAGGAACTCCATCCAGTCCGACGGAATTTACATAGGGAGAAAAATCCATGACCACTCCTTGGGACACAAGTACCAAGGCCGCTATCACGGAAAGCGGTATTAGAATATAAAGAATCGACCGAGTCAGATCGGTATAAAAATTTCCTAAGCCGCGATTCTCTCCCGGCCTAGACGCGATTCCTCGGACCATCGCGACGAGAACCGCGATCCCTACTCCCGCACTTACGAAATTTTGAACGCCCAATAAAAGCATCTGACTTGTATAGGATAAGGAGACCTCCCCCGAATAGGCCTGCCAATTCGTATTGGTTACGAAGCTGACTGCGGTATTCCATGCCAGATCCCAGGGAAGATCCGCTTTTCCTTCTGGATTTCCGGGAAGGAGTCCCTGGAATCGTAGGCCGAGGGTCACGATCGCGAGACAGAGAAGATTGAAGATTAGAACATCTATTATATATTCCTTAAGATCGGAATCCTTTCTTTCGTCCGTTCCGGCAATTCTATGGACCAGATTTTCCAACCTGCGCATAGGCCGAATAAATCGAGGGATATCCCCTTCCATGACTCTCGCCAAATAGATACCCAACCAAGGGGAAACGAGAAATAAAGCCGCGAAGAATAGGAAGTAAAAAATGGCGTCGTTTCCGTTCATGCAGAATTCCTAAAATTTCTCCGGCCGAAGAATGGCAAAGGTAAGATAACCGCAAATCGCGAAAACCAAGCAGGCTAAGAATGAAAAAGGCAAGTTTCCTCCTCGACGGATCTCTTTCGAGATCCGATCGAATAGGAAAAACCTAACCCGTTTTCCGGGATTCGTCAATCGTTAGGAGAATTAAGAACCGGGTCTAAAGCGTTAAAAAGGCGTTAAGATTCGAACCGTCCCCTGGAAGAGAAAGAGATTTATAAAAACCTAATCCTTCTCTCAGGGTAACAGGATTTATTCGTAGAATTTAATCAGATCGGAGGCCTTTTCCCTGGGAGTATGAAAGGAATTCAGATCGGAGTCCCGTTTCGGATAACCCAGACTCAAACCGCAGACCACTTTTTCCGATTCGGGCAGCCCCAATTCTCCTCGAACGATATCAGGAAAGGCGGACAAGGCGGCCTGAGGTACGGAACCCAATCCGTATCCTCTGGCGAGAAGCATGACGGTGTTCAAAAAACAGCCTATATCCAAGGCGATATAGAAATTCAGATCGAATTCCGTAGTGATAAAGACCGCCGTGGGAGCTCCGAAAAATTCGAAATTGCGGAGCATAAAGGCGTCCCTCGCTTCCTTATCCTTCCTTTCTATCCCCGCAACTCCGTAGATTTTCATCCCTAGATCGAACATTCTCTTTTTGGCTTCGGAAGGAAAACCGCTCGGCCAAATCGTATCCGGCACCGGAGCCTCGGATTGCTTGGCCCTTTCCACGAGTAGCCTCGCCATACGATCCTTTTTTTCTCCCGAAAGAACATGCACCTTCCAAGGTTGGCTATTCTTCCAACTAGGGGAACGAAGCGCATTAGAAAAGAGTTCCTGCAAAACACCCGGCTCGATCGGTTTGGAAAGATAATCCCGAACGCTATGCCTGGTTCTCACGGCCTCCTCCACAGTCTTAGCGACTCCCGAAATATCGACGAATTCAGTCTCCGAGGATAAGGACGACATACCCACCTCCGTAAATAGGGCTTGCTTTTAATTCCGTTTCGTATTTCCTAAACGCATAGGATACGAACAGACAAGTCTGTCTGCTATTCGATCCTAAAAGGAACAAAATGTCAAGCCCGGAAAAAGGTCCAAAGGACAGGATTTTAGAGACTGCGGTTCGTCTCTTCCAGACCCAAGGATACGGAAATACCGGAATCAATCAGATTATCCAGGAATCCAAAACCGCCAAGGCCAGTTTTTACGATTATTTTCCATCCAAAGACGATTTAGGAAAGGCTTATATAGAATTTTACGGAAAAGAACAGCTAAAGCTTTTGGAACTATTGAAAAAGCGCTCCGATTCTCCCAAGGATTTCGTTCTAGCATGGACCCAAATCTTAAGGAGGCAGACAAGGAATAGCGGGTTCGCAGGATGTCCTATGGCCAATACTGCCGCACAAATTGCCTCCACCTCCGCTCCGATTTCGGAAGAAGTACGGAAATTGGCGTTAAAGACCATTGATTTTTTAACGAGCTACCTGAAGGAACTCCAACAAAAGGGAAAACTAAAAAAAGATACGGATCCCCAAACTATGGCAAGAAGAGTGTTCGCCTGTTACGAAGGAGTTTTGCAGATCTGGAAGCTCACCGGAAAAGTCTCCGCTTTGGACGATTTACCCGGAATGGCGGACTCTATTCTACAAGGAAAAGGAAAGAACTAGCGTCCCCCTTTCTTTCAAGGAAAGGGAGATTTGAAACCTAGTTTTACGGCGAATATTGCACCGTCGCTGCCGGAGGATTTCCTCCTATAAGATAGAGCAGGAAGTAATAGGAACCTCCGGTCACATTCGTATAAACGAAAGGCCCCGCGCTTCCTCTCGTGGTCGTACTGAACTGGCTGGAATTCGTAAGATCACTTGTCGCCAAAGGACAATCCGTATTCTCGTAGATAGTAGCTTGATCCCCGCTTTCGTTCGGATTATCTATGGAATCCACTCCCGTAAAAGTCACCGTATTTCCCGCAGTCGCGTTCAAGACTTCCACGATGGCGATCGGGTGATTTACGAACGGAATTCTCCCCCATACAACGTTAGATGTGCTTCCCTTAGTCGTCTTAGTACGGTTTATGGATACGGGGGACTTTCCAGGAAAAGCTACGGAGCAGTCGCCCCCTCCTCCCAAAAGAATGCCGAATAAGGCTAATGTGGTCGTGGTCTTATCATCCTCTTTTTTCTCACAGCCCGGAAGTAACAGGGCAGAGATCAATAGCACAGATAAGAACCAAGGCGTTTTTTGTTTCATGAGATTTCTCCTAAGAACCAAGGTCCTGTAGGGCCTATTTTTAAGACTAGGTCTGAGTTTCAATCTCATTAAGGAATCCATGGGACATTCTGGCAAGAAAATACCCGGTTTTTACGGTTTAGAAGAATAGAATGGGCCTTTATTCCGCTATGGCCCCGCCGCAAGAGGAACCTGCCCCAGCTGTACAACCGTAGCAATGCTGGTCCAAGCGGATGGATCTCTCTTCGAGTTTTGCCTTATTGAAATCGGAAATCCTAGTTACGTTTCCGGCAACCTGCATATCCAGCATCTGATTGAAATCGCAATCATAGAGACTGCCGTCCCAACCCACGCTTAGGGTATTACGGCACATCACTCCCAGAGCTGCCGCAGGATTAAAGGAAGTCACAAGCTTTTCCAGATAAGAGTCCAAATTGCCGCTTTCCAGTAGGAACTCCAAAAAGCGACTGATCGGCATATTCGTGATCGTAAAAAGAGAGTTGAATTGCACTCCGAAATTCTGCAGAAGTTCCCTCTTGAAGTCCCCCTCCAAGGTGGATTGCCCTCCCGGAAGAAAGGCTCCCCCCGGATTGTATACCAAATTCAGCACCAATCCGGAGCCGGGAATTCCATAACCGATCGCATTCAATTTCTTTAATGCTTCAACGGATTTATCGAATACCCCGTCCCCTCTTTGCGCATCCGTCCTTCTCTTCTGGAAATAAGGAAGACTGGATACCACTTCCACCTTATGCTCCGCGAAAAACTCGGGAAGGTCCCTGTATTTTTCTCCCGCCATCACTATGGTCAGATTGCAGCGGACCATGATCTTTTTGCCGAGTTTGGAAGCTTCTTCTACGAACCATCTAAAATTAGGGTTCATCTCCGGGGCTCCCCCGGTGATGTCCAAGGTATTCACTCCCGGAGTCGCAAGAGCGGTTAGACATTCCTGCATAATTTCCTTGCTCATGGATTCTCTACGGTCCGGCCCGGCATCCACATGACAATGTTTGCATGTTTGATTGCAGAGTTTACCCACATTTACTTGTAGGATATCTATGCCGGTAGGTTTCAGAGGAAGCAAACCGATCTCGGAGAGCTTTTCTCCGAAGCTAGGAAGAGATTTTCTTTCGGAAGATTCCGCAAGAATTCTAAACTGCTCCGGGGAAGAAGCGAGTTCACTTCCGCGTGCAAGAAGGGACTTCATATTTTTCGACTCCGAAATTGGATCCTTAGATCCCTAATTCTTTTACCTTGTTCAAGGCTTGGACGCTATGAACGAGGCTAGCTCCTCCGCGAATCGCAGCTCCTACATGAATGGCTTCCCAGAGTTGCTCTTCGGTGGCGCCTTTTTCCAAAGTATCCGTGGTATATGCGTCTATGCAATAAGGACATTGCACCACATGTGCGACGGCTAAAGCGATTAGAGACTTTTCTTTTGCGCTCAGAGCTCCGTCCGCAAAGACGGATCCGTAATAATCGAAAAATTTCTTGGCCAGATCCGGTCCGAATTCTCCGATATTTCCGAATTTCTTCAGATCTTCCGGATGATAGTAAGTGTTGTTTTGAGACATCGGTTTCTCCCTATGATTGTTTTTATGATTCGTTTTCGCATCAAAAGGGAGAACCCTCTCCATTTTACCAAAAGTTTGGAATATTAGAATAATTAATTGCTTGTAGCGATCGAATTATCCTGCTTTGCATTGCCCCGCTTTCAACTTTTCGGTGCGAATGTCAGATTGTTACATTTTTCGCAGACTTCTTCCGGGATGATTCCCCATTTCATCAAATAACCGAAAACGAAGCATCCCGCACAAAAGCCCAGGGCGCTCTCTAAGGTCGCAAAGAATACTAATACGCCCAAAACGATTTGGAAATAGAATATTTGTCCGAAAAGAAGAAGGACTAACGCGGAGGAACTAAAAACGAGACCCACTAGCTGAGCGAATCTCTTAGGGGGCCCCGGAACCGTTCTCGATCCTAATTTCAATCCGGGGACGATCACATGTATTGCCAGCCTGGCAAACAGAGAGAATTTCGGACCATACAGCACTCTTGCCAAAAACCCGTATAAAAGTGCGGCTGTTAACCAAACGGATTGGGTGAGTAAGGCGCTTAGGCTTAAGAGAACTACGAGGCCGGCAACGCTTCTGGCCGCGTATTCGTTGACTGTGTCGGGGAAATTTCCTATACGAATCATGATTCCTCAAAAATTGCTTTTCTCTAACTTAGACAGAGTCTCATATTTCGCAAGAAAATTTTCGCTATATTGAACAATATGTATAATTTAACAAATGGGCAAAATCTTAAACACAGAGGACTTGTAGTACCTTCTACCCTCTTGTTGCTCTGGGCGATTCCGCTGATTCTCTTCCCTTTTCTATTCCGTAGGGCCGATTTCGGAATTCTGGCCTTTTGTTTTTTTGCAAGCCTAAGCTCCTATTTTCTATTTCTAAAGACCCAGAATTCGGACTCGGAATTCCGTTTTGGATTAGGCGCGGGAATTCTAGTCCGAGTCCTTTTGCTATTCTCACCCGTATTTCTCTCCGAAGACGTATATCGATTCCTTTGGGACGGAAGCATGGTTTTAAGAGGAAGCTCTCCTTATTCCGTTTTGCCGGGAGAAATTGCATTCGAATCCCAAGCCCCCTGGAGAGAAGAATTACTCGAGAAGATGAACTCGGGTGCCTATTACTCCGTATATCCTCCGATCCTCCAAATCCTTTTCTTAATTCCGTCCGCACTTATGGAGCTTTTCTCTTCCGTAAAAATCGGAATCGGTTTCTGGAAACTCACCGTATTTCTATTCGAGTTAGGGTTCGCTTACCTATCCTTACGTAAAAAAAATAAAAATTACTCTTTTTTAAAATATTGGCTACATCCTCTCGTATTATGGGAAGGAACGGGTAACGGACATCCGGAACCGATTTTGGTTTTCTTTCTTTTTTACTCCGCTCTTCTTTGGCAAAAGGGGAGAATTCTAACCGCTTGGATTTCATTCCTATCCGCGATTTTCTTAAAATTGGTTCCTCTGCTGCTATTGCCTTATCTATTTTTTAGATGGATCGGAAAAAGATCGATCCGGACCCGGATCCTTATCATCCTATCCGGTAGCGTAATATTCATTTCATTATCCGTATGGATTCTGTCCCTATATCCCGATACGGAAATCCTACAAAAACAATGGAAGGAGGGTTTAGGAGTCTATTTCCATCTCTTCGAATATCATGGAGGAATCTACTATCTGACAAAGATTCCTATGAAGTATACCTGGTATCCTTATTCTGCCGCATTATTGCTTTCCTTTTTGGCTTCCGTATTCATCGTATTCTACTCCTACCTAAAATCTATCCGGAAAGAATCGAACGATTTGATTTCTCTCGCAGGTCTATGGGTGGGGGTCTCCGGGATCTACTACGCGTTGTCTAGTACGGTACATCCTTGGTATTTTCTTCCTATCCTCGCCGCTTCGGTTTATTCCAAACATATTTGGCCTTTAGCCGCATCCTCCGTTTGGATCCTATCCTATTCTACTTATCTGGAACTTCCCTACTCCGATAAGAATTGGGCTCTTTGGACGGAACACTTAATCGTGTTAGTAATCTTCCTCTACGAAACCTTCGCAAAAAAGTCCGGAAACTCCCGTATAAAAAAAGAGGATATTGCAAACTCAGTGATAGAACCTAGTTAAGAATCGGGAAATTTTTCTCTTGCCAGGCGACCCTTAAAACCAAAGATTTCGAAGAAATTTCCGAAGCATCCCGTTCATAAGAAGGCGCAAAAAACATGAAACTTCGAAGCTTTGATACCCTGGCCAATACTCTGGAGAAGGAGATCCTACAAAGCGAAACGATCCGCAGTAAGATTCTTCTGGGGATTTTCGCCTTCGCGGGCGTTCTTTGGACGGGACTTTTTTTCTTGGCCGAAAAGGAATTCGACCTGAGTACCGGCATGGATTTTCCTTTCGAAATTCTCATCGCCACCGTATTTGCAGGAGCGTTCTACGAGGCTTTATTTCTACTACTTCTCATCCGACTGCAAAAAAAAGGAGCAAAACTCCCTTTATTGCCGAGATACGGAAACACGCTCATAGAGACCTCTTTGCCGGGAATCGTTTTACTGATCTTAGTACAACTTCATCCTCATCCTGTCATCCCCATCAATTCCCCGGTAAGCAATCTATTTCTCATTTTCATAATATTATCGGTTTTAAGAATGGAATTCGGACTTTCGGTTTTCACAGGAGTCGTAGCCGGAACAGAATTCATTCTGATCGGATTTAAATTCATGCCGGAAATCCCGCAAGGATCCGACGAGGCCTACACGTTCTTCTTTGCCAAATTGCAAATGTGGATACGAGCGGCACTATTCTTCAGCTCCGGAATCGTCGCAGGACTCGTGTCCATGCGCATGAAGACGGTTCTCAAAAATTCCATCCGAAATCTGGAGGAGAGAAACGAAGTGGTGGGTATGTTCGGCCAATATGTTTCCCCTTCGGTGGTGGACAAACTGATGAGTCAGAAGTCAGAGACAGTCTCCGAAAGTAAAAACGTATGCGTCATGTTCCTGGACATCCGGAATTTCACAAAATTCTCCGAGTCCAAGAGCCCTACGGAAGTCATAGAATACCTGAACACCCTCTTCGAAGACATGATAGAGATCGTGAACCAAAATAACGGAATCATAAATAAGTTTTTAGGTGACGGATTCATGGCCGTCTTCGGAGCTCCCCTCTCCGATGAAGGAAAAGACGTACAAAATGCGGTAAAGGCCTCGCTCGAGATCCAGCGTAAAGTCGGAGAGTTGAACCGATCCGGAAAAATTCCCGAAACCAAGATCGGAATCGGGCTGCATTCCGGAGAGGCGATGACCGGAAACGTAGGATCTTCCCAGAGAAAGGAATACACGATCATCGGAGATACGGTCAATCTTGCCTCCCGAGTGGAGCAGTTGAACAAGGACTTCGGATCGGAGATCCTTCTTACGGATTCAGTATTCGAAGAAGTAAAGCATACGATAGAAGCGGAATCCCTTCCTCCCGTAAAAGTAAAAGGAAGAGAGAAAGAAGTCTTCGTCTATCGGTTAGTTTGATATCGGATTCTCGCCATTCATGAAAAGTCCCAAAGAACATTACGACTCCTTTCTCTCCGAAAAATACGCTTGGATGTTAGGTGATTGGAAGGAAAAAGAAGAAGAGCAATTCTACCTCTTCCAGACCTGGGGCCTTGCGCCGAAAGGCAAGGGGCTCGCATGGGACCTGGGCGCTGGAAACGGGCTGCAATCCCTGGCTTTGGAAAGGTTAGGTTTCGACGTTCTTGCTCTGGACTTAAGCGATCAGCTTCTCTCCGAAATTTCCCTTCGAAAACCGGATACTAAGATTCGTACTAAGACAATCGATATCAGGAACCCGGAATTGTACCGGGGAGAGGCCCCGGAATTATTGGTCTGCATGGGAGACACTCTCCCCCATTTGGATTCCGCCCCGGAGGTGGAGAACTTAGTTTCGATCTGGTCCTCCTTCCTAAGGCCCGGATCTCTATTAGCGATCGCTTATAGAGATTTGAGCTACGGAAAACAGGGAAATACTCTCGGATTCAATGTTAGATCGGAAAGGGATCGGATTTTTTCTTGTATTCTTCGTTTTGGAGAGGAGAAAACCGAAGTCACCGATATTTTCCAAGAATGGAAGGACGGAGCCTGGGTTTTTTCGGCGAGTTCGTATAATAAATTAAACCTTCCTCTCGACCGTTTCCTAATTCTTTTGGATCGATACGGCTTTAGCTTAAAAACGGAAGAAGAGAAGAAAGGAATGCGTTATATTCTGGCCGAAAAGTCCTGATTAGACCTTTCTAATGGCATACGGTTCCTACTTAGGAATATTTTCCCAAACCTCTTTCTTATAAAAACCATTCGACACCTCCGAACGAGCTTGGATCTTGTACGTATCCCCGCCCGGAACCGTTACATGATTGATAAACTGATACGACTCTCGATTAAGAATAGATACTTAGTACTCATCCTCACCGCGGGGATCAGTATCGTCGGACTATATAATGCGTATCAACTTTCCATAGACGCCATCCCGGATATTACGAACGTTCAAGTTTCGGTGGTTACCCAATCTCCGGGACTCTCTCCCATAGAGGTGGAACAATTCATCACTTATCCGATAGAGATGGAATTGACCGGAGTTCCGAATGTGACGGAGATCCGTTCCATTTCCCGTACGGGAGTGAGTAGCGTGACCGCCATCTTCAAGGACGGGACGGATATTTATTTCGCAAGACAGCTCATCAACGAAAGGTTGAGAGCCGCTGAAGCCGTGATTCCCAAGGGCTACGGTTCTCCGGAGCTCTCCCCTATCGCGACCGGTTTAGGGGATATCTACGAATTCGTGCTCACGAGCGATAGACATTCGCCGGAGGAACTCAGAACCTATCTAGAGTGGGAACTCGCGAGGGAAATCAAGTCTACGGAAGGGATCATCGACGTAAACATCATAGGCGGAGAATCCAGACAATACCAGATCAAAATCGATCCCCAAAGATTAGCGGTTCATAATATTACGCTTTCCCAACTTTGCGAAAAATTGGAATCCGCGAACCAGAACACCGGTGGAGGATATATCTCCAAAGGCTCCGAACAGATCGTGATCCGGGGAGAAAGCCAATTCAAAACCGTAGAAGAGATACGTAACGTAGCCGTAAAGACGGAGAGAGACGGAGTTCCTCTTCTCTTAGGGCAGATCGCGACCGTGGAAACCGGACCGGCTCTCCGATTCGGACTCATGACCAAGGACGCCAAGGGAGAAGTCGTGGGAGCCACCGCGATGATGCTCATGGGACAGAACTCTCTAGAAGTGGTAAAGCTCGTGAAGGCAAAGATAGAAGTCTTACGAGGTCGACTGCCCGAAGGAATGCAAATCGTGACATTCTACGATCGTTCGGAATTCATCGGACGAACGTTAGGAACCATTTTCACGAACCTGGCAGAGGCTGCGGTCTTAGTCATCATCGTTCTCATTCTCGCTCTAGGAACCGTTAAGGGAGCGTTACTCGTAAGCTTATCCATCCCGATTCCTATGCTTGCGGCGACCATTTTCATGAGAATGTTCGGTATCGTGGGAAATTTGATGTCCTTAGGAGCCTTGGACTTCGGACTCCTTGTGGACGGAACCATCGTGATGCTGGAATCCGTTTTGCATGGATTCATCCTGAAAAAATCATTCTACGAATTACAGAATTCGCAGGAAGATAGGAAGCTCGCGGCGGAGGAAATCATCACGGAGTCCTGCCTTCGAGTGGGAAGAGCCGCGGCATTCTCCGTTGGGATCATCCTACTCGTATATCTGCCCCTAATGTCCCTCGAAGGCGTGGAAGGAAGAATGTTCAAACCGATGGCGATCACGGTCACCATCTCCTTGGCGATGGCTCTTCTTTTCGCCCTCACCACCTTCCCCGCAGCGGCGAGCATACTTTTCCAACAGCCCGTATTTCATCATAGCAAATTCTGGGATATAGCCTCCGAGAAATACCAGGAACTCCTGGCGTTCGGTATGGGGAACAAGAAACTTTTCCTAAGAGCGGGCGTCGGAGTATTTGCACTTTCTTTAATATTAGGTTCCACTTTAGGGTCCGAATTCCTTCCCAGGATCGACGAGGGAGAATTCGCCATCGACATAAAGCGACTTCCTTCCACGTCGGTGAATTATTCCAGAGAGACGAATACGGAAATCGAAAAGGTGCTCTCCAAGTTTCCGGAAGTCAAAAGCGTAGTAAGCAAGATGGGACGGGGAGAATCGGCGGCGGAGCCGATCGGAACGGAAGAGGGAGAATCCATGGTGAAGCTCGTTCCCGCCAAAGAATGGACGAGTGCCTCTTCCCGAGACGAACTCATGGATAAGATGAAGGAAGCGATCTTAAAATCCGTTCCTTCCAGTACGATTTCCCTTTCTCAGCCGATCGAGAACCGCGTGAACGCACTACTTTCGGGATCCAAGGCGGACGTGGTGATTAAGATCTACGGAGACGATTTAAAAACGCTCAAGGATACCGCGGCTCAATTCGCGGATAAGATCCGCAAGGTTCCTGGAGCGGCGGATCTACGAGTGCAAAGAGTATTAGGACTTCCTCTCATAGAGATCAAAGCGGATAGACAGAAGATGGCGCGTTACGGAGTAGAAGCCGAAGAGATTCTTACCACGGTGGAATCCTTACGTATCGGTAGACGTGCCGGAAAAGTTTTCGAAGGTTTCAAGAGATTCGATCTGGTAGTGCGACTCCAGTTGGACGTATCCGATTTGGATAAATTGGAAAATATACCCGTCATGACCTCCGGAGGGGTCACCATACCTCTGGGACAAGTCGCCTCCATAGAATTCGTGGAAGGACCGGCGGCCATATATCGCGAATCCTTAAAGCGTAGGATCATGGTGGAAACCAACGTGAGAGGAAGAGACTTGGTGGGATTCGTGAATGAGGCCCAAAAAGTCACCGCCGATCTGGAGAAAAATCTCCCGGAAGGATACAGAACGGATTGGGGAGGACAATTCGAGAACTTCACACGAGCCAAAAATAGGCTGCTACTCGTGGTTCCGATCGCTCTTGCGATCATCTTCGTAATGCTCATAGCCGCCTTCGGAAATATCTATTACGCAGCGGGAGTGTTCATCGTGGTTCCGCTCGCGGTGGCAGGAGGAATCATAGGACTCGTCATACGGGGTCTTCCATTCAGTATCCCAGCGGGAGTAGGATTCATCGCAGTGAGCGGTATTGCGGTATTGAACGGTGTGGTCTACGCCTCCACTCTGAAGGAAGAATTGGAAAAAGGAGTGGCAGTATCCGAGGCGGTAATACTCGCGGGGCTCCATTCCCTAAGACCCGTAATGACCACCGAAATCATAGCGGCGGTGGGATTCATTCCGATGGCGATTTCCACGATGGCGGGAGCGGAAGTGCAAAGACCTTTGGCTACAGTGGTGATCTTCGGGGTCATAGTGGCGACGGTTCTATCTAGGGTGCTCCTTCCTATCGTGATGGAATACCTACTGAATCTCTACCAAGATCAGGAAAGAAGAAAGCAATTACGTAAAAAGAAATTAGAAGCTGAGTTCCAGGCTTCGAGGGCCCAGGAAAGAGCGATTTTCCATTTCGATTCCCACAAAGAGACCGAGGAGATCTCCTGGAATTCCGAAGAATCGGAAGAAGAGGAAACGCCCAAAACCAAAAAAGTAAAATCGGGATCTAAAAAATCCAGAAAATAGGATTTATTAAATTCTAATTTTATAAAACTCTTCGAGTCCGCAAGACTCTATTTGGCTTTTAAGCCGGAGAGAAGGTTACGAATCAAGGAGAGAAGAAACCCTTCTCTCTCTTCCTGGATATTTTCGAATACCAAGCGAGGGTGATGGAACGCCGCGGTTCCTTCGAATAAGATCCTCGCTCCTTCTTCGGGAGTATTGCAGAAAAATGTTCCGGACCGGATCCCCTCCTCCACCATCCTTTGTAATTGGGAATACATGGTACGGATATGCTTCTGCACGAAAGGTCTCGTCTTTTCCGCGGACATATTGAATGCGGAATAAATCTTAGGATCCGCGAGAATCTTTTCCCTCTTCAATCTATGGAGTGTCAAAAACCATTCAGTAAGACGAGCTTCGGGAGATCCTTCTAGAGAAGTCACATTCTCCAAAGCGGTATCGATACGATCCAGCCAACGACTAGATACGGAATCCAGAAGAGCTTCCTTATCGGAAAAATGTTTGTAAAGAGCCGCATGGCTTAGATTTAATTCTCTGGCCACGTCGGTAAGTTTCAGACGCTCGACCCCGTTTTTACGAATTTCTTCTTCGGCGGCATCGAGCGCTTTTTGCTGTAATTCTTTCGGTGTTAGACCGGTCTTAGGCATTGCTCATTTTACTACGAGCTGCATCCCATGAGCCGGATATCTATCACCATGAAAGGCTCCTTCGGGGAAGGATTCATTCAAGATTTTTAATTCTTCCGGACTCAGTCGAACGGACTGCGCTTCCAAATTTTCCGCCAGACTAGCCCTTCTTGTGGAACCGATCAGAGGAACGATATCTTGTCCTTGATGCAGAACCCAAGCTATGGCGAGTTGCGCGGTAGTGCAGCCCTTCTTCTTAGCAAGCTCTTCCAGCACACTCACACGCTGCAGATTCGCTTCAAGGTTTTTTCCTTGGAACCTGGGAGAATTGGATCTAAAATCGGAAGTACCAAGCATACTCTCTATCTTTCCGGTCAGAAGTCCTCTCCCTACTACTCCATAGGCAACGATTCCTATCCCCAATTCCCTACAGGTCTGCAAGAGCTCTCTTTCCAAGACTCTAGTTGCCAAAGAATATTCGATTTCCAAAGCGGTAACCGGATGCACCTTATGAGCGCGTCTTAGATTTTCAGGAGAAGCTTCCGACATTCCTAAATATCTCACTTTCCCTTCCTGGATCAGCTCCTTGATGGCGCCGACCGTCTCTTCTATAGGGACGGACGGATCCACGCGAGAAGGTTGGTATATATCGATCACATCCGCTCCAAGTCTAGTAAGAGAATAGGCGGCGAAATTCTTCACAGAAGCGGGCCTCGCGTCGTATCCGATAAATCCGCCCTGGGGAGTCCTAAGGGCTCCGAATTTCACGCTGATCAAAGGCTTGTCTTTCCGAGTCTTCAAGGCTTCGGAAATCAGAAGTTCGTTATGACCTATCCCGTAAAAATCTCCCGTATTCAGTAAATTGATGCCTGAGTCCAAGGCGGCATGGATGGTCGCAATCGCCTCCCCTCTATCTCGGGTCTCCTTGGATCCGTAGAAATCGGACATTCCCATACAACCCAATGCGAGCTCGGAAACTGTGGGCCCATCGGCTCCTAATCTTCTCATTTTCATCTGGATTCCTCCGTTTAGTTACAATTTACATTTTATATTATTTGTAACTAAACGCAAGCAAAAAATCCCGGAGCTCAGTAGAAAGCCTATATTCTTCTCCGAAATCCTATTTCATGCGACATAATTCGATCTTCAAGACCCGAGGCCCTCCTGGTGGGTAGGAACTCCTCCCCCTATTGGAAGAATCCCCCTAAGGAAGTGCAGTCCGCTTGGGCGCTACTCGAATCCCAGGTTATACTCCCTGACGTTTGGTAGATCTTTTGGGTCAAGGTGGAGGAAAAATTACAGACTCCGATTCTAATCTCCGGACAGGAAGAAACCAAGACCCCGTCTCCAAAATACAGCGAACAAAAGATATCCGGATCGAATACGAGCCCTCGGTATACTTCGTAGCAAGAAGCCGAAGAGTCGGTTTGGCAGGAGAATGTTTTTCTTACCGAGGCATCCTGGCCTTCTTTCCATAAAAAGAATGCATCCGGAAACGGAATCAGTTCGCAAGACTCGCAGGTTCCTAGAGGTCGGCTCCAAAGTCCGAATAAGAAAAGAATAATAAATAGGATGCCGGGTGCGAAAATTCTAGATCCGCCGAGATTAGAAGGAATTCTATTCATAGAGTTGTAAAACTTCCCTTCCAATTCGTTTCACAATTCGATTCGGCAGAGCTTAGATTCCAACCGGAGGAAAAATAATAACGGATATCGGAATTATAGCTTTGCGTGCCGACGATCTTACAGACTGCAAGCATGGAGCCGGTGGCACAAAGAGAATTTTCCAGGAAATTCCCTCCTGCTACCCTGCAAAGATCTTTCTGCATTTCGGGATTCTCCGCCTGGAGATAATCGATACAATCGTTCCCTAATACGCATGAGGAACCGGAAATCGGCTGGGAAACCGGCCAGATTGCAAAACTAGGAACTCCCTTTGTAGGACAAGGTTCCCCGCAAGGATCGTCTCCGGTTAGCAGTAACATTAAACAGGAAAGAAAGAATATAGAGAGAAGAATCTGAAATAGCAAAATCCTCCCGCCTCTCCGAGAACTCTTCCCGTTCTTCTTTCCGAATCCGCTCATATATCCATCCATTCTATTTTTTTAAATTACTTTTCGATTTCGAATCCGCTCCAAGCGAATTCAAAATATGATCCGAAATTCCTTTTCCTAAGATTTCCGGTAGGATGAGGGGGACTAAAGAATAAAGCGGTCGGCAAATAAATTGCAGACAAGTTAGAATGCCTTCTTCTTAAAAACAAAAGAAAAACTGCAAACTTGTCAGAATTCTATTGAAATTCCGGGCGTTTGGGAACTCAGGGTCAGGATCTTATGAGACATAAGATCCTGATTATGTCGGAAAAACGCTTTTCCCTTTTCGGTCCGATTCCAACCTAGTGCCTCCGGAGTAGCATTGTAGTCCCATGGAAAGCCAGAAACCGATTATCGAACTTATAGACGCCACGAGAGAGCCTTTCAATTTGGCGATCGCTTCGGCCAGGACCTGCTATTCTTCTAAAGGGATCCTCCTTCCGGAAGATATGGTAAAGACGGAAAAATCCCTGGAGATCCGAGACAAGGTAGCCAAATCCACCAAGAAAGCGGGCCACCTCACCACTAGACAACACCCTCATTTTATCTTTACCCTGGACAAAGTTTCCAGACAATTCGTTTGGTCTTTTCTGCATTCCCACCCCTATTATAACTCGGAGCAGGTCAGCCAAAGATACGTGGAGGTCAAGAAGGAGAATTATTACGTTCCTTCTTCCCTCTCCGGAAAGCAAAGAGAATCATATCTGGAAGCGGTCGAATATGCGTCTAACGCATATTTCGAATTCGTGGAGCTTTTGCATCCTTTCATCCAGGATGAGTATTTCTTGGTGTACAAGGCGAGAGCCAGCTATCCGGAAAAATGGCAGCAACCGATTAAGAAAAAATGCCTAGAGGTCGCAAGATATCTTCTCCCTCTCGGAACTTACACTTATCTGTATCATTCCGTAAACGGACTCACTCTCCACCGTTACCATCGTTTGATGAATTCCTTCGACGTACCCGAAGAACAGAGAATTGTCGTGGAGGCAATGATCGAAAAGGTCCGGGAAGCGGATCCTTTGTATGTGGAGGAGATGGACGATCCGATTCCTCTGGAAGAAACCGCTGAATACAGATTCTTCACCGAGTTTTATAAAGACGGAAGCCTGGAATATCGCCCGGAATCTGCCAAAAATTTCGTAAGAGAATTCGACGAAGACCTGGACAATCGATATTCTCGTCTGGTCTCCTATTCTTCCAACGGTTCGGAAGTGCTTGCCTCTTCGGTTCGTTCCGTTTTGGGAATCTCTAAGTCCTCTTTGAGCGACGAGGACGCGATCCGTCTCGTCCTGGATCCTTCCAAGAACAAGCATCTCACCTCCACCCTGAACGAAACGACTATGAGTCCGATCGCAAGATCCATGTTCAATGTGCATTATTCCTTCAAGAAAAGGATTTCCCATAGCGCGGACAGCCAAGACCAAAGGCATAGAATGGTCCCCGGTTCCCGACCGGTCCTTATGACCCAATACACCGGAATGCCCGACTATATCGTTCCTAAAGTAGTATTAAAATATTCTCAATTAGAAGAAACGTATAGAACCAAGATGGACGGGATATTCAAGCACCTGAACCGCTTTATCGAAGAAGGCGGCAGTCCGGAATATGCGTCCTACCTTCTTCCGAACGCTTTCCCGGTCCGTTTCTACGAAAGCGGGGATCTATTGAACCTCCACCATAAATGGAGGGCGAGAACCTGCTATAACGCTCAGGAAGAAATTTTCCAGGCTTCCGTAAACGAACTCACGGATCTCCAAAAAGTGCATCCTGAAATCGCAAAATGGATCAAGGCTCCTTGCTGGATCCGACTCCAAGGAGACGTGAAGCCGTATTGCCCGGAAGGGGACCATTATTGCGGAACCCAGGTCTGGAAAAGAGAACTCGACGAATACGACAGAACGCTTTAAGATTTCAGAATCTATATCCAGGTTCGGGAGATCTTATTGCTCCTCGATCCTAAAGATTTTTCCTCCGTAGTCCACAACGTATATCTCCCCGTTCGCATCCTCACCGAAGGAAGAGATATTCAAACTTCCTCCGATCTCGCCCGTATGCTCCAGGATATCCTGTACGTTTCCTCCGGAGAATACTAAGGACCAGACCTTACCCGCTATAAAATCCGCATAAAAATACCTTCCCGTTAATTCGGGAAGACCGGATCCCCTATACACATATCCTCCGGTGATACAGGTTCCCACCGAATGATCGTATTCTAACTTGGGAAGAGTGAGTCCAGTAGTATTGCATCCTAAACTCGGATTATAACAATGGTTGCCTTCGGTGATCCTCCATCCGTAATTCTTCAATCCTTGTCCGGAGAGCTCTATATCCAACTCTTCGTATCCCGCCTGGCCCACGTCCGCTATGTATAAATTCCCCGTGCTTCTATCGAAACTGAATCTCCAAGGATTGCGAAATCCCCAGTCCCATACATGCGGATTTTCCAAACCGCTTACGGCTCTATTTCCCGGCGCAGGACTAGGATAAGTATCCACATCGATACGAAGAATTTTACCCAACGCGGACTCCAAATTCTGAGCGTAATTATTCGGATCTCCGCTTCCTCCCCCGTCTCCCATACCTATATACAAATATCCGTCCGGACCGAAAGCCAACATGCCTCCGTTATGATTAGAGAAAGGTTGGTCCACGGTGAATACGATTCCAACGGAGGTAGAATTCGCTAAATTAGGATTTCCCGATGAACGAGCGTATTCAGAGACGACCGTTGCTCCGTCCGATTTGCGAGAGTAATTCACCCAAAACCTTCCGTTTGCATTATAATTCGGGTGCAACGCTAACCCCAAAAGCCCTCTTTCTCCGGAGAAATACACAAGGTCACTGCCTTCCGTTCCTAAGTCCAAGAAAGGATCGGATTGCAGAACGCCGTCTAAGATCAACCTGATCTTCCCATTCTGCTCCACAACGAATTGTCTATGAATATCTCCTGTGGGAGAAACTACGAATACGGGTGAGTTTAATCCGCTAACGATCTCCGTGAGTTTAAGGCAGGGTGGAACTCTGCCGGGAAGACAGGTTGTCCCAGGAACGGAGGAAGGAAGAATTGGAAGAATGCCAGAATTCCCCTCTCGCTTGCAGAAAGGAAGTACGAAGACGGAAAGAATCCATATCGTCGCGAATCCTAGAATTTTCCTCTTGGAGTTCATATATATCGGCCGCTTCTTATAGAAAAACAAATCGTACATCCGTTCTTCTCTATTGTTTGGAAAATATTTTTTAAAACGATAGAAAAGCAGGACCCTAAGGAAAGAGCGATAGAAGTGCCGTTTACTTATAAAAAAGGGAGGACTAAAAACCGATTCGGGGGTAGACCATCCTTATAACCGCCTATGAAAACAGTATCCCCTCAAAGAACCGAAGAATTAGTACGCTACCGCAGATTCATTCATAAACATCCGGAACTGAAATACGAGGAAGTCGGTACTGCGGAATATGTAAGCCGACATCTCACTTCTCTCGGATACGAATTCCAGGGAGGAATCGCAAAAACCGGAATCGCTTGCCTGATCGATTCCGGAAAACCGGGAAAGACCCTACTCGTCCGAGCCGATATGGACGCTCTTCCCATCCTGGAAGAAAACACTACCGATTATATTTCCGTTCATTCCGGAGTCATGCACGCTTGCGGACACGACGCGCATACCTCGGTACTTATGGGCCTTGCCTCCGAATTGAAGGAGGATATCGCTTCCATTATCCCCAAAGGAAGAGTGTTGTTGGTATTCCAACCGGCGGAAGAAGGAGGACAAGGCGCAGACAAAATGATAGAGGAAGGAATATTAGAGAAATACGATGTATCCGCGGCGCTCGGACTCCATGTCTGGAATCATATTCCCGTCGGAAAAATCGGAGTGGTGGACGGTCCCATGATGGCAGCAGCGGACGAATTCCAAATCACCGTCCAGGGTGTGAGCGGTCACGGCGCTATGCCCCAGCACACTGTGGATCCCATCCTAGTCGGCTCTCATATCGTCACGGCCTTGCAAAGTATCGTCTCCAGAAATACGGATCCTTTGGAT
Source organism: Leptospira wolffii serovar Khorat str. Khorat-H2 (assembly GCF_000306115.2). Taxonomy (NCBI): domain Bacteria; kingdom Pseudomonadati; phylum Spirochaetota; class Leptospiria; order Leptospirales; family Leptospiraceae; genus Leptospira; species Leptospira wolffii. The sequence continues at coordinate 334,736 of NZ_AKWX02000007.1, read as the reverse complement.
TCCTGCGTGGTTACCGTAGGAGCCTTCCATGCAGGGCATGCGTTTAACGTGATTTCCGAGACGGCGGAACTAAAAGGTACGATCCGAACTTTCACCAAGGAAATGTTCGATAAGGCCCCGGAACTTTTCCGCAGAGTAGTGGAAAATACTGCGAGCGCTTTCGGAGCCAAAGCTGTGATTCAATATGAAAGAACGAACGCTCCGACCATCAATCATCCTGGCATGGCCGATTTAGTTCGCAGAGCCTCGGAAACGATACTCGGTCCGGGATCCGTGACGGAAGAACATGCAAAGACCATGGGAGGAGAGGATTTCTCCGCCTTCCTTATGAGAGTGCCGGGTTGTTACTTTTTTATAGGCTCCATGAACGAGGAAAAAGGATTCGTGAATCCTCACCACAGTTCCAAGTTCGATTTGGACGAGGCCTCCCTTCCCATCGGCCTCGCGGTAATGAAAGAGGCGATCCGTTCCTACCTGGCGGAGAACTAAGCCATCTTTCCCAAAAGACTTCCCTTTTGCACGGGGAAGTCTTTGACCTTTTCGTTGGAGCTCCTCGCTTTTAAAAGAGCGCCCTTCTCTCCTAGGGACCGGAACCTTCCCGACTTCCATTCGAAATCCAGAACTGCGGAAAGAAATCGACTCGTCGCCAATTCAAAACCGTTGGCATAACATTCCGCTTCCCAATAGTCGGAATAATAGACTCTAATTCTTTTTCTGGAATCCCCTCCTCCCACTTTAGGAAATTCATAGTTAGGAAGATTCCCCCTTCTCTTCCTCTCCTTGAATTCCTTTACCAAATATCGGACAAGATCCTTGGGATCCCCGAACTCCAGGATGCCGTCCCTCCATGCCCTTTCCAGATCCAAAGGAATTCTCCAATCCACTTGGATGATTCCTTCTCGAACTTTGGCCAATATGGCCTGATCTAATTTCATATTACCTCCGATAATGGAGAGGGATTTCCAACTGAACGAATGGGCGGCAAGATGGAATCAAAAACTATATGCATTTTTTTGCAAATAATTCGCCTTATTTCCGTTATTCGAAATAAGAAATAGAGTTTGGAGACTTAATCCGAATGCTTCAGAAATCTAAATAGAATATAAAAAATTCTATTTTACTGTTCTGGAAACGGAATTCCGATTCAGATAGGAAATAAGAATCGTATTTTGCAGATCAACCGCGTTGGGCTTCGATCTCATCCACTTCCTTAGGAATCATGGAAGTGAGAACCAAAGGTGTATCACCTTGGACCAATACGTCGTCTTCGATTCGGACCCCGATTCCACGGAATCCGGAAGGAATCGTCTCGTCCGTAGGATCGAAATAAAGCCCCGGTTCTACGGTAACCACGAGTCCGTTTTGCATGGGTTTACTTTTTCCATTCTCGAAATATCGTCCCACATCATGAACGTCCATGCCCAGGTAGTGACCGGTTCGATGCATATAGAATTTGCGGAATTCTCCCTTCTCGATTACTGAATCCAAGCTTCCGGTCAATAACCCCAGATCCAAAAGTCCTTGCGTGAGATTCTTTACGGTTTTCTCATGTACGGCGTTGAATTCGGTTCCCGCCTTGGTGTCGGCGATCGCCTTTTTCTGAACATCCAGAACCAATTGATAGATCGTCCTTTGCTCAGAAGTGAATTTTTTTCCGGAAGGGAAAACGCGTGTAACGTCCGCCGTGTAATAATCCTTTTCCGCGCCGCTATCCACCAGGATCGCTTCGTTCTCTCCGATTTTGGCACGGTTACTCGTGTAATGAAGAATGGTCGCGTTCTTTCCGGAGGCGACTATATGTCCGTAGCCTCCCCCCCAAGCGCCGTGTTTCAAATATTCGGATTCAAGAATGGACTCCAACTCGAATTCGAACATCCCCACCCTGGTTTCCCTAAAAAGTCTTTCGTGACCCAATGCAGTGATCCGGGAAGACTCCTGCAATTTTTGGATCTCTTCCGGAGATTTGAACATTCTCATCTCATGCAGAAAGTTCGGAATCTCCCAACGTTGTGGTCCGAATTTTCCTTCTCTTAGCCTAGCGTTTAGATTCGAGATCAGATCCAGCAGTTTGGAATCTCTCTCCCTGTCTTTTCCGAAGAAATGATAGAGTGTGAATTGGTTCGTGAGAACCCCTGGAATCTTTGCGTCCCATTCTCCCAGATCGTAGCTTTCGTCCAGACCTAACCGATTTTGGATCTCCGATTTTCCGAGACGGATTCCCGTCCAGATCTCCCTTTCTTTATCCTTAGGAAGAGCGAAATGAGCCGAGTAATCCCTACGGAGCACAAGAATTCCGTCCTCTTCTTCCACTCCGGTGAGATAATAATAATCGGAGTCCTGGCGAAATTTATACTCCACGTCCCTGTTTCGGATTCTTTGCGGAGCGGCAAAAACGAGAAGAACTTCCGACTCTTTGAGAAGGTTTTGGACATTACGGATTCTGGTTCGAAATATGCTTAGTTCCATGCTCACCCTTTGATTAGACGAATTCCTTCTTCCACCATACGATCCGTATCCTGATCCAACATGCAACGAAAATGCCCCTGGGGACAAACCCTACCCCCGTGGATTCCGCAAGGACGACAGTCTAGTCCGGACACTTCCGAGATAAATACCTTCTCCGCGAGTGGGGTATAGCCGAATGCCGGGATCGTCGCACCGAAGGCAGCGAGCGTAGGAACATTGAACGCCGATGCGAAATGGATAGGAGAAGAATCGTTTGTGACGAGCAATGCCGCGCCGCTCATCAGGTAACTCATTTCCGGAAGACTCGTCTTGCCCGCCAAATTGATTCCGAATCCGGCTCCAACCTCTTCGCAAAGTTGTATATCCCCTTTGCCTCCGGTGAGAACGATCTTGTATCCGGTCTTCTCCGCGAGTGCGGAGGCAACTTTTCGGAATTTATCTCCCGGCAGTCTCTTGGTCTCCCAAACGGAAGATGGGGAAACTAGGACGTATTTTCCTTTCTGCAAGCCGTATCTATCCAGTTCCGATCGGATTCCTCCCACAGACTCAGGCTTCCAATACAACTCCGGACGTTTGGGGGCCTTCTCGTATTCTTCTTTCGTGTAAATAAGAGAGAGGAGTTTTTCCACCTCGTGGGGGCCCCGTAAAAGCCTAGGTTTTCTTTCGTTCAACAGAAAGGAGAATCCTGCAGTCTTGTATCCGATCCTTCTTTTGGCTCCGCTTCTCCAGGCCATGATGGAGGAACGAAAAGAAAAATGGGGACTGATGCAGAGAGTAAATTTACGTTTTCTTAATTCTTGGCAGAAGTTCCAGAATCCGAAGAAGGACGCCTTGATCACTTTCTTGTCCAAGGGAAGGATCTCGTCTATCCATGGATTCGCTTCCAAAACGGATTCGGTTCCTTTATTCACTACCACAGTGAGTTTAGAATCCGGGAACTTCTTCTTGATTTCCCTAAAAAGAGGAGTCGTGAGAATGAGGTCCCCTAAAAATGCGGTTTGTATGAGAAGAATATTCTCTTTCATTTAGTCCTCGGCCCCGAGAATCGTCGCAAAATTATTTACTCCCAATCCTCCTATAGAAAGGGAAAGTGCGGTATGTTTATCATTCTTTTGTAAATAATGGAATAGCTCCGCGATTTGTGCGAGCCCGGATACTCCCACCGGATGGCCTCTTGTCTTTAGACCTCCCGAAGGATTGATAGGAAGACGTCCCAATTTATCCGTGATTCCTTCCGAGACAGCTCCGAGAGCCTTGCCTTCCGGAAAGAGACCCGCATCCTCGGAGGCTACGATTTCGAAAATCGTAAACGCGTCGTGTAATTCCGCGACCTGGATATCCTTCGGGTTTTTACCGGATTCCTTATAAGCTGCGGAGAAAGCCTCCCTAGAAGCGAAAAAACTGAGTCCGCCCGGAACCCCGTTCACCTGTCCGAGCCCGTGGCCCGTTCCTAAGACGGAGATTTTTCTCCGATCCTTAGGGAGACGGCCTTTGTCCGTTTCCAGAAGAATGGCGCAGGATCCGTCGGAGAGAGGAGAAATATCGTAAAGACAAAGAGGACTGGAGAACATGGGAGAGGAGAAATACTCCTCCTCGCTTAAGTTTTTTTGAATATGTGCGATCGGATTCTCTCTTCCGTTATCATGCAATTTTTTTGATAAATGAAATAGTTCCTTTCTGGTATATCCGAAATCCTTCAGATATCGCGTAGCGCTCAAGGCGCCTCCTTGGGCCATGGACATGGCAAACGCCTTTTGTCGTTCGGATAAAACGGAACCTAAGAGTAGATTGTTTTCTTCTCTAGGCAAGCGACTCATAACCTCCGTCGCGATTACGAGTCCCCTTGCGAATTTTCCGGATAGCAATAGAAATCTCGCCAAATGCAGAGCGGAGGCCCCGCTGGAAGATGCGGTTTCCGAGCGAACTGCGAAGAGAGAAGGAAGTCCCAGATCCTCTTTGATCTTTGCGGGTAGAAAAATCTCTCCCGTATAACGCTCCGGGGCCATGGAGGCGAAGATTAAGAATTCCGGCTTGAATCCCGGGTTTCTCTTAAGTAAATGATTCGCAGTCTCATAGGAGAGCGATTGATAATCGGAATCAGTCCTTCCGAATTTACTCAAATGCGAATCTAACAGAAAGACCGAGTTCATTTCCTACTAGGATTCCCGATCCTTGTCTGGGGCAAACTCAAAAACAAAAGTCTAATGGTCCGAATTTTGGAAACGGGCTTTTCAAAATAGCGGCTTCGGTTTATATTGATCTGCGGTAGGAGAAACGAACGTGAAAGGAAACCAAGAAGTCCTCGATATCTTAGCGGAAGTGCTCTCCGCCGAGCTCACCGCAATCAATCAGTATTTTATTCATGCAAAGCTGAATAAAAACTGGGGTTACGAGAAGCTCGCAAGCTACATGAAGAAAGAATCCATTGAAGAAATGAATCACGCGGACCAAATCATAGAGCGCATTCTTTTTCTGGACGGAGTACCCGATCTTCAAAGATACATGAAGATCAATGTAGGCAAGGATATCGAAAGTATCCTTAAAAACGATTTAGACGTAGAATATGACGCCGTGCAACGTCTAAACCGAGGAATTGAAATCGCAACTAAGAATAAAGACAACGGCACCCGTGAATTGCTCGAGAAGATCCTCGTTTCCGAGGAGGAGCATATCGACTGGCTCGAGGCCCAGATAGAGATCATCAGAACCATAGGCGTCCAAAACTATTTGGCCCAACAGATTTCGTAAGACTTGAACCCCAAAAAACCCGATAGAAAAAAGTCCCCTTCTTCCGAGAGAGGAAGAAAGGGGCCCGGTAAATCCGGCCCGGCATTCAAAAAACCGCATAGACCCAAAGGCTCCGAAGAAGGAGCAGATCGTCCTTTCCGTTCCAAGGAAGGAGACGGGGATCGCAAACCTAGACGAGAAAGAGAGGAAGGTAGGAGTTCGGATAGAGGCCCTTCCAAAAAGCCGTTCCGCTCCGGAGAAGAAAGAGGCCCAAGACCCTTCGGTAATTCCAGAGACTCCGAAAGATCCGGAGGCAGAAGACAAGGACGCTCCGAAGGAAATTCCAAGAGACCCTTCCGAGAAGAGGGAGATAGACGCCCTTATCCTTCCGAAGGCAATCGTAAACCGTATTCTTCCAGGGGCGAGAGAGAAGGTGGAAGATCCTCCTCCGATGGTAACAGAAAACCATACTCACGCAGAGACGAATCCTCGTCCGAAGGAAATCGCAAACCCTATTCTCGCAGAGACGAATCTTCCTCGGAAGGAAATCGTAGGCCCTATTCTCGCAGAGACGAGTCTTCCTCGGAAGGAAATCGTAGGCCCTATTCTCGCAGAGACGAGTCTTCCTCAGAAGGAAATCGTAGGCCCTATTCTCGCAGAGACGAGTCTTCCTCCGATGGTAACAGAAAACCATACTCACGCAGAGACGAATCCTCGTCCGAAGGAAATCGTAGGCCCTATTCATCCAGGGGCGAGAGAGAAGGAGGAAGATCCTCCTCCGACGGCAATCGTAGACCCTATTCTCCCAGATCGGACCGAGAAGGTAAAAAGCCTTTCGGAGATCGCAAAGAAAGAGGAGATAGAAAGCCATTCTCTTCTTCCGATTTTCAAAGAGGAGAAGGCGGTTTCCGTAAAGAAAAAGATTCCTTCTCTCGAGGAGAAGGAAGAGGCCCGAGAGGGGGAAGAGGTTCTTTCTCCAAGGATAAAGGCTCCGATTTCCAAAAACCTTTTCACTCCCAATCTCAAAACGAGGGACGCAGAGGAGGACTTCGTTCCGGATTCGACGAGGATTCTCATCATGAAGGAATTCGCGCCGGTTGGCAATCCGCCAAGTTATCGTTAAGCGAATTCGATCGTCCGGAGGCGCTCACCTACCACGCCTCCTGCGGAGACGGACTCGCATTTCTTCTTAAGGAAGAAGTGGAGGACGCGGGCCTGGAACTCGTTTCCGAGAACAGAGGCGGAGTATTCTTCAGAGGTCCGGCCAAAAAAGTAAGGGATTTCTGCTTGAGTTCAGGAATCTCTTCCGGGATCAGTTTCGAACTTTCTTCCTGGAACGATATCCAAGGACCGGACGATCTCTACGAGGTCGCAGCCATGTATCCTTTCGAAAAACTTCTTTCTCCCGGGATGAAATTCAGAATCGACGCGACCACGAAGGACAATCTCCCCGATTCACGTTATGCGACTTATAGACTGAAGGATGCGATCTTCGATAGATTCCGCGCCAAAGGTTTGGAGTTGCCGGAAGCGGACAGGGAAGAACCCGAGATCTTATTCTATATTCGCTCCCGGATGGACCAGGTTAAATTATTCCTGGCATTGCATCCCCAACCGCTGCAAAGAAGAGGGCACGAGAGAGAAGGAGGAGAAGCTCCCCTCCGTGAAACTCTAGCCCAGGCCTTACTTCGCTTTTCCGGATGGAAACCGGGAGAATCCCTATACGACCCGTTCTGCGGTTCTGGAACTCTTTTGATCGAGGCAGCGTTGAGAATGAGAAACGGAGGCTGGATCAATTATAAAAGCCTTTCCCGTTCCACCATTTTCACTCGACTCTTCGGGCCTTGCAAAGCCAAGGATATCGAATCCAAAGAAGGTATCCTTCTTTTCGGTTCGGACGTTTCCGAAGAAGCGGTGGATCTCGCCAAAAAGAATGCGAAGGAAGCGGGGGTCGCCGATCTCATCCGTTTCGGAACCTTTCCTGCGGAAAATCCTCCGGAAGATTTCGCCTTTACTTCCGGTAAAATCGTAACCAACCCTCCTTACGGAATCAGAATCGGAGACAGGGAATCCGTCTCCGAACTCTATTCCGCTTGGGGAGAAGCTCTGAAGTCTAAATTCTCCGGCACATATGTAAGTCTGGTAGCAGGAGATCCTTCCCTTTTGGGATACTTGAAACTCAAGTCGGACAAGGAGCAATCCGTTACGATTGCGAAACTAAAAGGAAAATTGGTTGCTTATAGGATCGACTGACTTAAGACTCCGGGAAGAGATGAATCCCCAGGAGATCCTACTTAAGTTACTCGAAGTCACCGAGAATTCCAAGGACAGCGTCCAGTTCCTAAAACTTTTCCGGTCCTTGGAACCGGAAAAGTTTGCAATCATTCATGCGGGATCCGAGACCCTCACCGAATCCGCAGAGGCATTTCTTTATAATCTCAAACTTCTCCAGAGACTGCAGTTATTTCCGGTGGTGGTCTTAGAAAAGGACGGAGTCTCCTACGCTAACCTATTCTATCGATCTCCCGCCTCCAAGGTCAGCTTGGACTCGGTCAAGGACTCCTTGGAAGAAGGCAGCACGCTTCCCGGATCCAGAAACCTTCCCGCCAAGTGGTTTCGTAACCCGAGCCAAGCGATGGATTCCGTTCTTTCTTCCTTAAAGGAAAATAAAATCCCGGTTTTCGTAACAGATCAAAGCGGCTCGGAAATTTATCCTTATCTAGCGAATCTTTGCAAGGAACTGAAGACCAAGAAGCTCATCCTTTTGAACGGAAAAGGAGGATTGTATTCTAAGGAGAATAAGAAGATCTCCATTCTGGATTTCGAATCTCCGGAAATCCTGGAAGAAGAGGACGAAAAACTTTTCCAAGAATGCAAAGGGATCTTCAAGACGATAGAAGATCCGAATTTGCAGATCGCAATCACATCGGCGCCGGGACTTCTTAAGGAATTATTCACGATCAAAGGAAGCGGAACCCTCGTCCGCAAAAAGAATAGGATCGAATACCATTCCGATTTCCAAGGAATCGATAAAAATAGACTCAACGATCTCATCGAAGATTCTTTTCGGAGGGATTTAAAGGAAGGATTCTGGAACCAAAAATTTTCCGGAATCGTCCTAGAATCCGAATACAAAGGATGCGCTCTACTGCAAGACACTCCTTGGGGAACCTTCCTTTCCAAATTCGCGGTGAACGAAATTGCAAGGGGAGAAGGAGTGGGAAGAGATATCTGGGACGAGATGCTTGCCAAGGCCCCTAAACTTTTCTGGAGAGCCAGGGCAGAGAATACAATCTCGAAATGGTACACCAAGGAATGTAGCGGATTACAGAAGGAAGGGATATGGATCTATTTCTGGATCGGTCTTAAGGATTCGGAAATTCCTCTGGTCTGCGATTTTTTAAGAAACCTTCCCGTGGATCTGGAATCTAAAAAGGAAATCGAAACGGTTTCCTAATGAGCCTTAATATTTTTTTCTTCGACGGAGATTGCAGTTTTTGCTCCGGACTCGCGGAAGGTCTAAAGAAACGATGCCTGGATCCGGAAGTAGAATTTCGCAGCTTTCGCAACCTCTCCGAAGAAGAATTAAAAAAGATCCACCCGAGCTTGGACAAGAATTTAGTCCAAGGCAATGTGCAATATATCCTAGAGCAGCAAAGATTTCCGGGGTTCTTCGCGGTCCGAAAGCTTTCCCATTCCTTAAAAGGTTGGAGATATCTTTCCCCCCTACTCTATCTGCCCTTGGTTCCCTTGCTAGGAATCCTAGTCATGAGTCTTCTGAAATTCTGGAAAACCAGATAACTCCAAGTCTTTCTTTCCGGATTTTCGAATCCTATCTATAAATCAGAGAGGGACAGGACCGGAAATTCTTTGTAGGCCCTCGTAGAATACGAGTCTAGCGTCCAGAGCCAGGCGATTCCCTTCCCTTACTCGCTCCATCTTATCCGAATCGGTGGCCACAGATTCGATCAAACGAAACATTTTCTCCGCATGGGATTCGTCCGCTTCCAGATTCACTTGGAAGAATTTTCCCTCCGGAAGAGGAATCTTGGATTTGAGTTCCGAATAGGAACGATACATTCTAGAATATTCCAGTTTGAGAAGGAATTCGTTGGCTGGACCAAGCGCGCCCAATGCGGAATAGAAATCCGTGGTGGTGATTTTCTGCATAAGGGAAAGATAAGCACCCGTCTCCGGAAGTAAATCTTCGGAAGAGACCGTTTCTCCCATATCCTTCAGGAATTTCCTGAGGATCGATACATGAGCGTCTTCTTCTTTACCTTCTCCTAATTCTTCCCAGATATTCTGGACGAGTACGATTTTGGAGGAAACCGAATCGGAGATGGCCGCCGTATTCAAAAACCATTCTACAAAGGCGACGGAAACGAAATACTCCTGACGGAGCCAAAGAAGAAGGTCTTCCCGAGTCATTTGTTCCTCTTTTTCCTCCAACCATCGATTGGAGGTGAGAACGGGATGTTCGGAAACTTGGTCGATCAATTCTTGTCGAAACGATTTCATACTCGAAGCGAAAAAGCCTCTCTCATTAATTTTGTATATGCGAAGCGATCGGTCCGGAATTCTTCCCGAGCGATTTTCAAGAGTCGGTTCATTAATTCGGAATAGGTCCCTATACTTCTGGAGTAGCAGATCGGATAAGTACTGTAATACGCAGAAAGCCCCGGGGTCAGATTCCACTCCAGGAAATTCGGATTCCCTTTCTCGTCCGCCTTCCAGTCCAAACGAACCGCACCGGAGGTTCCTATACTACGGCAACATTCCTCCGAGAATCTACGTATCCGATTCTCCCTCTCCGGATCCAGATCGAAATGTAGTACCTCCGGCATGGAGGCCTTGGTTTTGGTTTTTTCCCCATAGACGGATTCTTCCGAACGCTCGAGCCCGATTCGGGCCACGGAACTAGTCTCATAACCCTCCGCGGAAGAACCGATCCCGGCCAGAGTCCATTCTTCTCCGGGTAAATAGGATTCCCAAATCCAAGAAGAATGCGATTTTACTTTTGTAGAAAGAAAAGTTGCAAGAGAAGAAGAGTCCGTGATTCGATTCTCCTCTCCTATCCCCAGGCTCGATCCCTCATAGCGAGGCTTCCAGAAAACCGGGAATTCAGACTCCATAGGCAAGCGGTGTCCTAAGAAGCCGTCCTGAGAATGAGATATCTCCTGCTTTTCTTTTGGAAGAGTAGAAGGTACTACATCTCTCTCCCAAATTCCCCAGGAGGCGGTAGGAACTCCTATCGATTGGGCCCAGAGTTTGGAGGCGTGTTTGTCCAGGCTCAGGGCTTGCGCATAAGCATCGGATCCCGTATGAGGAAATCCGAAATATTCCGCGAGTGCGGGTAATAATGCTTCTCTGTTCCGGGAAAGAAATCCTTCCACTAGATGGAATAGGACAGGCCTCTCTTCGGGAACCAGAGCGGAATACTCGGAGATTTTTTGTAGTACCTTCGACGGAGATTCCAGGATTTCCACATTCTCCCCGGATTCTTCCAGGACCTCCGCGATCTTTTGGACGGAAGGTCTTCCTTCCCATTCTTGAACAAGCCTAGGATTCAGATCTTCGGAATGGATATCGGCCACGAGGAACACGCTGACTTTGGAATGAGTGTTCATTCTTCTCCTCTTTGGATGGGAGGAAGCCCCCGTGAACTGGAGTAGGCATTCTTCTGAATTCTTTCCCAATCCAATTCGGGAAGAATCGGATAGAAATCGTCGTAGGTACTACCTACAGGTTCCGGACTCAAATGGTAGGTCCCTCGGACGGCGGAGCGAAATACATGGTTGCGGGTTTCTTTATGAAAGCCCAGATACCAATTCGGACCGAGCGTAATCTTTCCTCCCCCTCCCGGAAGATCGTTCACAAATTGCGGAATTCCCATTCCTGCAATTTTACCTCTCATGTATTCCACGATCTCGATCCCTTTGGCAAGAGGAGTCCTAAAGCCTCTGGATCCGGGAATGAGTTCCGGGTCGTACATATAATAAGCTCGAACCCTCATCTCCAAAAGTTTCCGGTGCAATCTAAGCATGGATTCTCCATCGTCGTTGATTCCTTTTAGGATCACGCATTGGTTTCCCACGCTCACCCCTGCCTTCAGCAATTTTAGAATCGCTTCCTTGGCCTCGGGCGTGCATTCTTTTTCATGATTGAATTGAGTATTACAAAAAATAGATAAACGATCTGTATTATGGG